>JBDSLC010000211.1:0-31488 GCA_039916585.1 Pyrinomonadaceae bacterium
CGCGGTTAAGCCTAAGGTTGTGAACTGGAACCAGGTTTATGAGTCGTTGGTTCAAGCGGGAATTCTGGAACTATCCGGCAAGGAACCAAATCTTGGGTGGGAAGATGGGAACGGTTATAACCTGGAAGTTACGGTAAACGGAAAGGTTACGCAGTATTCTGTATTTCTTGCTGACAAACAAGGATCTGTGAGCGCAAAGAGAATCCAAGAGATCGGATCATTTGTTAGTACAACCTTTGAAACGCCCATGTTCATTCCCGAATATGACCGAGGTACAGTCGGCGAATATTTGATCGAAAATTGTAAAGAGTTTCGGAAATAGGTTAAATAGCTTGTTATGGAAAATCAGCCTCCGATACACGTTGGGGATTACAGCTTTACGATCCTGGTCGAACCGAACGATCCCGACGGCTATTTAGTTACCTGCCCTGCATTGCCCGGCGTTGTCACCCAGGGCGATACGCTGGATGAAGCCTACGAAATGGCGCACGATGCGATTCAGGTTTACATTGAAAGTCTCATCGCCGATGGCCAACCCATTCCCCATGACAAAATAACGATGCCCATCAGGGTTACGATCGACAATGACAAGATTGCCGCGTGACGTTCCCGCGAAGAAGGTTATCGCGGCTCTAGAGCGCATCGGATTTCGGGTCAGTCGAGTATCCGGGAGCCATTACATAATGGTGAAAGACGAACTTCGGACGGTTGTTCCGTATCATAAAGCAGTCAAGATCGGCACTCTGAAATCGATCCTTAATCAGGTTGGCATCGAGGTCGATGAGTTTCTTGATCTAATGAAGTAGGGCAAATAGCTTCCTTATTCGACGGCGACGACGGTCACTGATCTTGCGGGCACATTCAACATCAGCTTTCCGCCTTGAGCCTGAGCCGATATCGGCTTGGGCTCAACTGTTTCAGGAGTGTCGAAGGTGTTGATGCTGTCGACCTTCGGGGATGTCAGTGTCTGCCCCGTTGCCGACCTCAAGCTTCCGCCGAGAGCCTTCAGATCGATCTCTGCTGCCCGATTCGCGTCGAGATTCGTTATCGCAACCCACAGTTTGCCGTCCTTGCCCTTAGCGGCGATCGCATCTACCCGAGGCAGACTAATCCCGGCGTGAGCATACGTACCGGCATTGAAAGTCACCGGCGCAAACGTCGCATCCTGAAACGGTATGTACATCTTGAAGACGTGATAGGTCGGCGTAAGAACCATCTTCTCCTTGTCGGTCAAGATCATCGCCTGCAGCACGTTCACCATCTGGGCGATATTCGCCATCCGGATCCGGTCGGCGCGGCGGGCGAAGATGTTGATATTGAGAGCCGCCAGAATTGCATCTCTCTGGCTGTTTTGTTGTACAAGAAACCCCGGATTTGTGCCGGGCGTCGGGGCGTACCACGCTCCCCATTCGTCAACCACGAGCGAGATCTTCTTTTCGGGATCGTACTTGTCCATGATCCCGATGTGCGTATCGAGCATTGCGTTTATCTCGAGCGTCTTCTTGAGGATCTCGGCGTATTCCTTCTCGCCGAAGTCTGTCGCGGAATGCTTCTTTTCCCAGTTGATCACCGTGTAATTGTGAAGTGAGAGCCCTTCCATATCCCAACTCCACTGCCGCGCCTTCCAGCCTTTCATTACGGTTTCCGTCCACTCGACGAACCGCTGTTCGGTTCCGCCCGGGCCTACCGCGATCCGCATCATTCCTTGATCTCCTCGTTGTGCCGGGTTGAAGTTCCTCACAAATCGGGCGTACATCTTCAACTGGCTTAGATAAAAATCCGGCGACATATTCCCGCCGCAATCCCAGCTTTCGTTTCCGATTCCGAGAAACGGCACCTTGTAGGGCGTCGGATGACCATTTGCCGCGCGCTGTTTGGCTAGGTCGGTCTGCTGTTCGCTGGTCATATACTCGATCCAGTCGGCAGCTTCGTTGACCGTTCCAGAACCGAGATTGATCGAAAGAAAGGCTTCCGATCCGATCTGATCGACGAAGTCCATGAACTCATGTGTGCCGAAAGTATTAGGCTCGATCACACCGCCCCAAGTAGGATTGAGGGTCACACCACGCTTTGCCCCGATCCCGTTACGCCAGTGATATTCGTCGGCAAAGCATCCTCCCGGCCAACGCACGTTCGGCACTTTCAGTTCCCTGAGCGCGTTAGCGACATCATTTCGAATGCCTCGCGTATTGGGTATTTTCGAATCCGGCCCGACCCAGATGCCTTCGTAAACGCCGGTACCTAAATGTTCGGCAAACTGCCCGAACAGGTGGCGGCTGATCTTTGGGCCGGGCTTTGTGGCATCGATCGTAAGTTCGATGGATTGGCCGGCGGAACTTCCCGCGAATAAAAGACACGATAGGCTGAGACTAAGGAAAAATTTACGCATAGCAGATGATTCTCTACTCAATAACAGCGATAATACGGATAGGGAATATCGAATTCTCGCGGACTAATTCGCGAAAAGTATATGTCAGAACTCAACGAGTTATATCAGGAAACGATTTTAGAGCACAACAAGAACCCGCGGAATTTTCGCGAGATCGAGGGTGCGGACAAGGAAGCGGATGGGAACAATCCGCTGTGCGGTGACGCTCTGCGGGTCTATATAAAGATGGATGGCGATACGGTCGCGGATGTCGCGTTCAAGGGGTCTGGCTGCGCGATCTCAAAGGCATCGGCGTCAATGATGACACAGGCGGTCCGCGGCAAGTCGCGCGAGGAAGCGGACTCACTTTTCGACGAATTTCACAAGATGGTGACGGGCGGCTTGGATGTCGAGACAGAAGAGAACCAACTTGGAAGGCTCAAGATCTTTGCCGGTGTGCTCGAGTTTCCCGCTCGCGTAAAGTGCGCGTCGCTTAGCTGGCATACGTTGAACGCGGCCCTGCATGATGAGGTTGAGATCTCAACGGAATAGATGAAAGCCGATCTCGCCTCGCGAGCCGATATCGACCGGCTGCTCGTTGAGTTTTACAAGGTCGTCATTCATGACGCCGAGATCGGCCACCACTTTGACAAACTCGACCTGGATCATCATCTTCCGATCATCGGCGATTTCTGGGAGAAGGTTCTCTTCGGCAACCCTGTCTATTTCAACAATCCGCTAACTGTCCATCAGAAGCTTCACGAACGTTTTCAACTAAAGCCTGAACACTTCCTTCGTTGGGTCACGGTATTCTCGCAGACCGTAGACACCCTGTTCGCCGGGGAGATGGCTGATCTTGCCAAGTCACGTGCGGTCGCGATCGCCGACAGCTTAGACCAAAGATTGAACGGCGGGCTGCAGATCGCTCGCTGACATCCGCTGCAAAGCGTGATATCTTTCTCGCGAAGTTTCACTCAGACCTTTGAACAATTCGGGAGAATTTATGGCAGACAGCGCATTGCCGAGACGTCCAAATCTCGACCATCGGTTTTTTGTTATTGCTTCGATATTTGTCGTTGCGGCAGTTCTGATCGGCTTTGGGCCTACCTTTTACTTCAAGCCGTTCTTGACCAGTCCGCCGATCGCAAGAACCGTCATTTATTTTCACGGATTCGTGATGACCGCTTGGGTTCTGCTGTTCGTCGTTCAGGTTTATTTCATCTCGTCGAAGAAGATCAAGCTCCATCAGAAACTGGGCCTGGCGGGGGTCGGATTGGCCGTGCTGGTATTTGCCACTGGGCTGATGGTGGCGACCGCCGCGGCTCGGTACGGCTCGGCATCTGCACCGCCGGGGATTCCTCCGCTTCAGTTTCTGATTATCCCCGTAGGCGACATGTTCGTATTCCTGATCCTCTTCGGAGCGGCACTCTACTATCGAAAGAACTCTCCGAATCATAAGCGATTGATGCTTTTAACGATGATCAACTTCATTCCACCGGCCGTAGCGCGATTTCCGGGTGGCTTGACCGACAATTATGGACCGCTCTGGTTCTACGGCGTACCGACCGTTCTCATCATCGCTCTCGTCGCAGCGGATACATGGTACAACCGAAAGCTGAATAAGGTCTTTCTGTTTGCCGGCATATTCCTTATTGTGGGGATGTGGACGCGCCTGCCAATAATGTCGACACCCGCTTGGTTAGGGATTGCCCAGTGGCTAACGGGATAAAGAGTATTTGCGGTGAACGCTGAACGTTCGGTAAGCTAAACGCCGAATGGTCGCCCAAACTAAAAAAAGAAATCTAACCATGCCGATAGCCCTGTCTATCGGCATTACTCTTTTGATGAGCCTGCTGCTTTGGTGGATGGGCCGTATTTGGTGGTGCAAGCAGGGCGATTGGGCGATCTTTGTTAAAGAGGCTTGGGGCAGCGTACATACGTCTCAGCATCCACTGGATCCGTACGCGCTTACCCACATGCTTCATGGCGTCGCCTTTTGCCTTATCCTTGCGGCTGTATTTTCAAAGCTTGCCAACGAATGGAGATTCGTTCTCGCGGTGGCGGCCGAGGCGGGCTGGGAACTGCTGGAAAACAGCACTTACATCATCGAGAAATACCGTGCGAATACGGCTTCGTTCGACTACTTTGGCGATTCGATCGTCAACTCGATAGCCGATGTAGGTGCGTGCTCTCGGTTTTTGGATCGCCTCAAAACTCGGCGCATGGAAGTCTTTGGCTTTCTTCGTGTTCGTTGAGCTGTTTCTGATCCTGTCGATCCGCGACAGTCTCTTGATCAACATCATTATGCTGATTCACCCCATTGACGCGATCAAAACTTGGCAAGCCGGCGTTTAAAAAGTTCAGAGTTAAACTTCAGCTTGTCCGCGCTGCAAATAGTCGTTTCAATGCAACGGATACAAGCTAAAGCTTGAACTGTGAACAGTTTGCATTCAGAACTGTTACCGCTCGCCTCTCGCGGCTTCGACCAAGGTCTCCATCTCGACGCCCAACTTTCGCGAGCCGGGCTGATCATAGGTCTCCATCCAGCGAAGAGTTTCATCAAGGATGCGGAGCTGGTGTTGATGCCAGTTTGGCTCCCCGGAAACCGAGCCGAACTCGCCGATGTAGTAGGCAGTTCGCGGAGGTCGAACTCGATCTGTAATGCCTCGGTCAACCGAGATCACGATAGTCGGAATTCCGTATGATTCGAGGCCGCGGGCGACGATTCCCAGCGTCTGGTGGCAGAGCCGTGAAGACGGAATAAGCAGTGCGGCTTGCACTTCGTAGCGCTTCAATCTATCGGCAAGCTTCGGAGCGATCTCACCCGCGACCATCGCAGCGTTCGGAATGTACGGGCTAAGGCTAAACCAAGTCTCGTTGAGCCGTCCGATTACTCCATTCGCCTGATACTCGCTGAGCCGGTCGATCGGGATCTGCGAGTTGCGGTCTTCCAGCACGGCCTTTGGATCGTAGCCCTTCGCTGCATAACGAAGGTCGTCAGCCTCGACCTCGATAGGGATCTCGCGAAACTCATGATCGCCGCCTTTCGCTTCAAGATCGAACGGCTGGGTGCCGTCAATGTACGCACCTGCCGACGAGATCAGCGCCAGATTCATCATTGGAAGTGCCCGTTTCACCGGCGTGAAAGGTGCATTGATGTTATCTACGAACGGATACCCGGTAAGTTTCTCGTCGCCGTTCCAGCGGGCGAATCGGCCGGCAAATTCGGACTGTTTCTCGATCAGTTCCATAGCTTTGCTATATCTTAAACTCTTTTTCGAAATTGTACGGGTCGGTCGTCGACGAGGCTTTTGCCCCAACGGCACGGCGATTCGCGATAATGAAAAACGCGATCAAGCCGGCGATCATCGCTGCCATCAGCGCCCACTCGGAATACCCGTGAACCTGGTTGAACTGTATCCGAAGCGGATCGTCCACGGCGAATTCGTCGATCTTCTTACCGCCCATCTGCGACCGCACGGACGAGATCATGTACCCGATCACGAATTGCCCCACGGCACACGCGATCGCGACGATCAGGATCAGCAGCCGATCGATCCACGCGAGTGCGGCATTAGTGCCTCGCGCGGTGACGAGCGACATCAACAGAATAAGCACCGAGAGGGCGATGCCGCTAAAATTCAGCACCGTAAGCGATCTGCCGACGATCGCTCCTGCTAATTCACGCTCCGGCAGAACCGAGAATGCGACCTGAGCGACCGCGATAAAAAACACGCTTCCACCGAGCCAAAGCCCTAGCAATAAAAGCCTTATGTCGTTAAGGAACTTCACGGAACTCAATTCAACCGGCGAATGACTATTATGTAGCTTTTGCTACGAAAGGGCAAAAATCCGAGCGGCTTGCAGGCGCAATGCTCACGGGTGATACTTCTTCCATATTCTGTGTTTTCTTGTATTTCTCTGTGTGTTCTGTGGCCCTGCCTTCAATAGATTAGTTGTAAACGAAGATAGACCTCGGATCACACGATGCAAAACTACATTTAGAACGAAATGATGGAAAATCAAGAACATTACAAACTCATTCGAAAAACGGCCCACGATGTCAGGACGCCGATCACGACCATCGCCGGCTTTGCTGATCTGCTCACCGCCGATAATGCCCTGCCCGACGCATCGCGCGATATCGCCGCGACGATCGTTGCCGAGACCCGCCGACTGTCCGATATGCTCGAGTCTTTCTTCGATGAGCTGAACCGGAGGCTGGGTTCGGACGAATAGATGCCTATCGACGTTTCACAGATCTATCATGTAACTTTGGGGCGTTCGCGCTTCGACGGATTAGCCGGCGAGATGGTGCGCACCGATCTTTTCTACATCGAGAACTGGTCGCTTTGGCTCGACGTCAAGATAATCCTACTCACGCTACCGGCGGTCTTCCGCGGGGACGGTGCCCGATGACGATCGTTGAGGCCATTGCATTCGGCTCCGACTCGCTAATAAAGGCAGCGCTCGCCGAACCGATGCGTGAAGCCAACTCGCTGCTTCAGTTCTCTATCGCTCGCGATCGAGCGTTCATCATTGCCCATCCCGAATACGTTCTCACCAGTGGAGAAGAGGAACTGTTCCGAGGCGCCATCGTACGTCGTTCCGCACGCGAGCCATTTCAACATATCGTCGGCCGTCAGGAATTTTACGGACTCGATTTTTTCGTCTCGCCTGACGTGCTGATCCCGCGGCCCGAGACAGAGCTGATCGTCGAACGCGCGATCGAGCTGCTGATTGATCTGCCGTCTCCGAGATTTCTCGAGATCGGCGTCGGCTCTGGATGTATCTCGGTGACGATCTTGAAGCATTGTGCGAAAGCGTCGTCGCTCGCCTGCGATGTTTCCGGATCCGCGATCGAGATGGCTTACCGCAACGCCGCGATGCATGGGGTCGTCGAACTTCTAACGATCATCGACTCAGATGTTTTCGACAACGTTCCGAATGAGAAGTTCGATTTGATAGTCTCAAATCCGCCCTACGTACCGCTTGCCGAATATGCCTATCTAGAGCCGGAGGTTCGCGATCACGATCCGCGAATAGCGGTCACCGATGGCTCCAGCGGGCTCTCGATCATCGAACGTATCGCCCACGGCTCGCCAACATTCTTAACATCCGGCGGCCATCTGCTGATCGAGATCGGACATGGCCAGCGAGACGCGGTAAGGGAAATGTTCGCTACGGATCTCTGGCGTTCGGTCGCGTTCGTCCCCGATCTTCAGGGCATTCCGCGGATGCTGGATGCACAGCTCGCATAAATTCTACGAGTGGTTTACCAACACTCCTCACGCCTCAACTAATTATTAGAATGCTTGCCTTTAATAGTGAATGGGTTTACTATTTAGAGCGTTCAGGACTTTCTCTTCGTGCCATTGTTTTACAGACACTATCGTTCTGCGACGTTGTTTGGCCGGTAGACTTTCGATACCCGAAGGCCCGCTTTCCGCCATTATCTTTCAAACGACCGGAGGTGATCTTACATGCTGTACGGACTTCTAGCCTTTGTCTCTTTGCTGGTAACGATCTTTAGCTTTTACACCTACACTAAAGGCAATAACATTCTTTTCCTGGTTGCGACCATCGTTTTCTTAATCGTAACCGTCGGCCTAGGCGGGGTGTTCCTTTCGGGCCGGGTGAATAAGAAGGAAGAGATTCACATTACGGAGTAACCGCCGCTACATGGCGGGCTGCGTTTGGCGGCAACTGGCGCGCGCATTGCGATCAGCCGCAAATAATAAGATTTAGAAAGGCGGACTTCGGTTCGTCTTTTTACTGCCCTGACGTACCGTTCCACGCGCGGACTCCGAATGTTGACAAAAATGTAAGGATTGCTAAAATTAGGGTTTGGATTAGCTATGCCGAAGATCGCAGATATACAGGAAACGCCAAACCCGAACGCGGTGAAGTTCATTTTGAAGGAACCCGTATCGTCGGGTACGTCCCATCAGTTCCCCAATGCTGAGGCGGCGCAGGACGATCCGATGGTAAAGGCGCTGTTTGATCTTGGCGAGGTGGTATCTGTGTTCTATATGGACAAGATGATCACCGTTGAGAAGACTGACGATGCCGAATGGGACGAACTTCTGCCCTTGCTGGCGGTCCCGATTCGCGAGGCAGAATCGACTAAGTCGTTAAATGGCAATGGTTCCGCCGCAGCCGAGGTTGGTGGAGCTATCTCTGCAGCGGCCAATAGCGATGATCCGGTAATTCGCGAGATCGATGCACTTCTCGACGAACGCATTCGCCCATATCTCGCGAGCGACGGCGGCTGGCTCGAGATAATGGCGCTCAAGGAGAATACCCTTGAGATCCGCTATCAGGGAGCCTGCGGGAGCTGCCCAAGCTCACTCACAGGTACGCTGATGGCTATCGAGAATATGATCAAAGAAGAGATCGACCCCGATATCGAAGTCGTCGCGATCTAGCCTACTCTTTACCGCACAAACTAATTTCTTGACATTAAACACTGTTTGTCGCCATAATCTTACTTGGTGACGCCCCTCTCTCGCGTCCCGCGTCCCATCAAAAGCGCTCACCTTCCAAGATTTAGACATACCTAGTAGCGCATCAATCCTTTTACCCCTATCAGTTTCCCCAAGGAGAAATCGTTGTGAATATCGAAGAACTCGAGCTTAGTTTGCGTACAGAATTCGAGGGCCAGATCCGAAACGTGCTGGCCGGCATCAAGCAAGATGTCGCGGAATTTCATACAAAATTCCAGTCCGAACTTGAAGACCACCGCAATAGGCTTGACCAGGCGATCAGCGAACTTTCGACCCGCCTTCCCGAATCGTCGCCATTTGATGCCGCTTTTACCGAATCGGTGAACGAGCACCTTCGCCTCGCGCGTGACGACGGCGCTCAGGTTGCGGCCAACGCGTTTGGCGAGGCTGAAAAGCTTCGTGCCGCAGATACGGTTGCGCCTGTCGGTGGATTTGATCGGATGCGTGATGCGATCGACGAGATCTCCTCGAAACCCACGCAGGCGACGATCCTTCAGGCCCTTGTCGAGCAAGCATCTCAGTTTGCCGCTCGCGGCGCATTTTTCATCGCCAAGAACGATCATTTTGTCGGCTGGAAGATATTTGGATCTGATGCACATTCGGACGAAGGGGTGCGGGACGTTCTGTTCGCTGCCTCTGCCGATACGATCCTGGCTTCGGCCGTCGCTTCGATGGCCAAGGTCACTGCAGGCCGAAGTACGTATTCGGAAGACCAACTTTTCCTTGATGCGTTGAATTTCGGGCGGCCAGCGGAAATGCATGCCATCCCTCTTACAGCTCGCGGCCGCGGCGTCGCAGTGCTTTACGCAGATGCCGGCAGCAACGGCGGGAGCCTGAACGTTGAGGCCCTCGAAACGCTTGTACGCGTCGCCGGACTAACTGTCGAGCTGCTTGCCGCATCGCAAACCGCTCCCGTTCCCCAGCCTACTCAGCCGGTGGAAGCAAGCGAAGAAGCTACCGGAAGGGTCGAAACCTTCGAATATACCGCCGTCGAGGAGGCGGTTACAGGTCGTGCTGAAGAAGAGGCAGTCGAGGTGGCGGTCGAAACCGCAGAAGAGTATACAGTTCCAGCCGTCGAAGAGCCGGTTACGGCGACCGAGCCAGAACCGTCCTATGATGCTGCGGAGATGGGCTTCGAGCCTGTCCAGGAATTTTCCGCCCAAGCAGAAGAATACACCGGCGCGGTAACGTACGAACTGGAGCATAACGGCGCGCGGGCATTAGAAATGCCGACGGTCGAGGCTCCGGAAGTTGAAACTCTGCAGCCGGTTGCCGAATTCGTCAGCCAGCCCGAAGTAGAGACCTTCCAGCCCGTCAGCGAACCCGAGCCGGTTTCCGAGCTCGCGTTCAGTACCAACGATTCCTACGACGCTTCATACGAGAGCCCGTCGGAACCGGAGCAAGTCGAGACGTCGGTTCCGATGGTCGAAGCACCGGTCGCAGTTAGCCTGAACGGCAACGGACACGTCGCAACGATCGCCGAACCGATGGTCGAAGTTGCCGAGGCCCAGCCTAAGAGGAGCCGATTCAGCGAACGCAACGTCGATCTCCCGATAGAGGTTGCGGACGACGAGCGACGGCTTCACAACGACGCACGCCGATTCGCACGACTGCTCGTGTCGGAGATCAAGCTCTACAACAAAGAGAAGGTCGATCAAGCCCGCGAAGCAGGCAACATCTATCAGCAACTAAAAGAGGCGATCGACCGTTCGCGTGAAATGTACGACAAACGCATCCAGCCGGCAGTCGCATCAAAGTTCGACTACTTCCACTACGAAGTTGTCAACAGCCTCGCCGACGGCCAAGACACTAACCTAGGTTCCGGATATCCCGGGGCGACGGTTTAGCAATTTAGCAAAACAGGTAGAATGAAGCCGGTCTCTCGAGTCCGGCTTTTTCTTCGTTCTGTGTTTTCCTGTATTTTTCTGTGTATTCTGTGGTCTGCCTTTAGGCTATCCACGGATAGCTAGGAAGACGCGAAGGATGTTAAAGTTTCGCCGCTTCCAAAATTGGGTAGTTTTATGACCAGAACTTTCAATTGCGCTTCGTGTTCGGCTCCTCTGGATTTCACCGGGGCGGTGACGCAGAAATGCAGGCATTGCGGCAGTACGGTGATCGCGCCGCGCGATATGTTCTACGCGGCGAATCCGGCACCGTTCGACGACCTTGCATCGTTAACCGGACGTGCACAAAAGATCGCGGAAGTTCAGCGGCTAATCCACGCCGGTCAGAAGATCGAAGCGATCAAGGTCTTCCGGGAAGCTTTCGGGACAGGCCTGAAAGAGGCGAAAGATGCCGTCGAGGCGATCGAGAGAGGCGAGAGCATCAACATCAGCGGTCTTCGCGTTCAGTCGAGCAAGGACCCCGACATCAAGATCAAAGTTGATGCCCGCGAGATCGGAAAAGCGGCAAAGAACGTCGGAAAGGTCGCCGCAATTATCGGCGGGGTGATCGCTCTCGGTGGGCTGCTCCTGGCATCCATCGTCGCCTATTTCGTCTTCACATCAAGCAGAACAACCTCCGCAACGCCTGTCCCATCATCGCCAACCGCGAGTACTCCCGAGGCGAAGGCTGCCGAATCGACTCCGTTCAGTGAGCTCTTAAAGTTCGGCGGTGAGGGAAACGGTGACGGCAAGTTCAAGGACAACCGCCACGTCGCGGTCGACGGGAAAGGGCGCATTTACAGTTCCGACTATTCCCCGATGCAGGTCCAAGTCTTCGATGCCGACGGCAAATTTATCAATCGTTGGAAACCTGACGAAGGTGTGAATCTCTACGATCTTGCTGCCGACCGCGAAGGGAATTTGTACGTCGCGAACGACCGCGGATTATTCAAGTTCGAAGGCGAAACCGGTAGGATGCTCGCGAAAGACGATCGCATCCAGCCTCGCGGACTCGCCCTCACCTCGGACGGAAAGCTGATCGTGATCGAAGGCAAATCGTTCAGCATCATCGATAAGAATCTGAAGCTGATCAAAAAAATCGACAACGCGGCCGAGCAGGCTAGCTCCACCTTCGGATTCGACAAGGTCGCGGTCGACGGTGAAGGGACGATATACACGCTTGCCCGGAATGAAAAAGACGTCTTCAAGTTCAGTTCAGACGGCAAGTTCCTGAACAGGTTCCCGCACTCCGGAAACTCGGCCAACTCGATCGCGGCAGATCCCGTCGGGCGAATATTAGTTGCTGATACGAGCAGCATCAAAGTGTTCGACGCCAACGGCCAGAAGTTAGCTGATCTCAAGGCTTACCAGGCATTTGGTTTGGCCTTCAATTCGGACGGCGAAATGTTCCTCGCTTCACGCCCGTATGTCGTTAAATACCGAATAGATCTTGAGCAATAGAAGGGCCCGGGCCGAATGAGGAGGCCATCTTCGTGAACTTTGTGGCTTACCCTTGGCGTTCTTTGTGTAGGGGGGGGGGCTAACACAGAGATCTAAAAGATCTTTACAAAGAGCGCAGGGACCTGTGACTCATTCCGATGCCGTAACGACAAACGTGTTCCGATTGAACACTCCTGGATCGCCAATGTAGACGTACCGGATATTTTTCATATACTTGTTCGCCACCATCCGGATGTCATCCGGCTTCACCGACCTCACGCCGTTCAAAAACTGAAAAGAGTTTCTCCACCCGCCGCCGATCAGCTCATATTTTGCAAGTTCCGCGACCTGTGCCGTACTCGTCTCCTGCCCGATGTAGTGACGTGTCAGAAAGAACGAAGCGATCTCGTCGATGATCGACGGATTCAGTTGTCGCTCCTGCAGGAATTTGATCTGATCGACCATCGCTATAACGGCACGATTCGGATCTGTCGTCGAGACAGAGATGTTAGCCGTATTCGCCGCGAACGAATCCATATCGGCGTCCGGCGCATAGCTAAGCTGAAGCTCTCCGCGAACCTTCTGATACACCAGCGTCTGCAAGATCGACATCGCTACCCGCATCGCATAGTAATCCGGATTCCCGATCGACGGTGCGGCGAAAACGCCTTTCACGTAGTTTGTCGGAAGCGCACGCTGAGTTACATCGAGCGTTCCCTTCGAAAAATCGATCGCGGGATACGCAGCGTCCTTGTAGGTACCCTTAGGCAGTTTGCCGAACGTTGCCGTCAGTTGCTTCGTCAACTCCGTGACATCCAGGTCCCCGACTATCACGAACAGCAGCCGGGACGTTTCCATCGTCTGCTTGTGATACGCGCGCAGATCAGCGGCCGTGATCGCGGCGATCGTCGCGGGCGTTCCGTTGATGTCGTTGGCATAAGGATGCCCGGCGTAGATCACGCGGTCTTGCATGGTGTCGAGAGCGGATTCAGGAACCGAACCGGCCTCGCGGAGCGATGCGAGCCGAATGTCCTTGTTACGCTTGATATCGTCCTCGGCAAACGCCGGATTAAGGACAACGTCCGAGAATATCTCGAAGACCCTCGGAAAATCAGGCTTGGTCGTGGCGATCCCGATCACGCTGTAATCGTTCGAAACGCCCGTCGTGATCGCACTGCCGCGGCTCGAAAGTTCTCGTCGCACGGTCTGACGGGGAATGTTCTTTCCAGCCTCGACTGCCGTGGCGAGCATCAGAGCCTCAATGCCCGAATTCTTCGCCGTGATGTTGCGTGCACCTCCGCGAACGAATAATCCACTAGAGATCGTCGGCGAATTAGGCCGCCTTTTGTATATGACTTTCAGCCCATTGACGTCGAATTCCGTAACGAGATTCGCCCCGGCTGTTACTCCGTCGAAACCGGTCGACTGGGCGATTCCAGAAACAGCGAAAACCGCGACGATCAGAGAAAGCAAAACTAGTTTCATTTTCATTGTGCACCCCCGATCAGGTCTTGTTCGGTCAGGTTTGCCTGTTTTTTACCCTCAGGAGTCGCGAGTGTGATGGCGACATGATTTTTGCCGATCACATAGTTCGTCAGATATTTGTTGATGTCGGCCCGCGTCACGGCTCTTAGCTTTGCGTGATAGGTGCGGAAATAATCGATACCGGTCGACGACCACCAGAAACTAAGCGTATGAGCATATTCGCTGCCCTTTTCCCGCTCGAAGAGGTCGTTGTTCTCAAGGATCGTCTTCGCGGCTTCCAGTTGTTCGTCGGTGAAATAATCCGCCCGTGTGAACGCATTGATCTCGGCATATACCGCCTTCATCGCAGCCTTTGCCTTTTCCGGATCGGTCGAAAGTATCAAATTGATCGGACCAACATTCCGCTGCGTGTAATAGCCGAAGTTCACAGAATTCATGAGTCCTGAATCGACAAGATTCCGCTGAAATCGGGAATCAGGCTGTTCGATTATGTAAGAAAATACGTCTGCCGCGTACGTTGCCGCATCATCCTTGCCGATCGACGGGCCGTGCCAGCCCACCTCGACGAAGACATTTTGTCCCGCCGTTGGATCGGACAGCGAATCCGCTGGCCGCTCAATTATCACTGCCTCACTTTTAGGAAGCGGCGGATGTTCGACCAGAGGAAACTCTACGAACGGGTCTTTCGCTCTCCGCTCCCAGCTTCCCATTATCTGCTCGGCGAATTTAAAGGCCTCTTCCGGTTTCACATCGCCCGTCACGATCAGGGCCGAGTTGTTCGGCACGTAGTAGCGTGCCTGGATAGTCCTCATCTTCTCAAGCGTCGACGTACCCACAGATTCACGGGTGCCCTGCGGATCTTTCCGCGTTGGATATTTGTAAAACAGCTTCTGCTTCATCGCCAGGTCGAGATAGCCGAAGGGGTTGGCTTCGTGCCGATCGATCTCGCCGATCACGACCTCTTTCTCGGCCGCGAAATCTTCTTCGTCAAACGTCGGATACCTCACCGAGTCATTGATATACCGGATTGCAGTACTTAAATAATCGCGTGTCGCCGTGAAGTAATAATTAACGATCTCTTCGCGGGTAGTGCCGTTGAAGATGCTGACCTTATTCGCGTTCTGTAGGTAAGAAAGGTCACCGATCTTCGATCTCAATCCCTGCGCCCGTGTGCAGGCGGGTGGGACGTTGAATCGGTTCGGCAAATTCTCACAGTCTCTCAAGACGAGCGCCATGTTCGGCTTAAAGAACATATGCTCATACAGATGCGACAGGCCATGAAATTCTGGCGATTCAGTGAACGAACCATTTCTGACGGCAAGTTCAACCGTCACGATCGGTACCGACGGATCAGGCAGGACGATCACTTCCAGACCGTTAGGCAAGGTCTTGTTGACAAACGGAACCGCATAATCCGGGCGCTTGGCAGCGGCGGGCGTCTGGGCGATTGCTGCGTTTGTCAGGAGCGATGAGAGAAGGAGGAAGGCTGAAAAATATCGTTTCACTAAGGTCTCCCCAGAAATAATGACTGAAAAAGGCTTGCGGTAATACGTTCCCTAACCGCTTATGTTTCCACAGGTGACGGGCATGTTTGCACCTGTTCGCGAGTTCAATCTAATCTAGCATACGAGGCTAAACCTATGGAACGAGATAATTTGATGCACGGCGCCCGCACAGCGTTGAACACAATCCCCGAAATGCGCGAATGGGCGGAAAGCTATTTAAAAGAGAAAACCCGCTCCGATAAGAGCGAGCTTACTGAAGAAGAATTCGAGAAATTCTGGAAATACCACAAGCCCGAGATCATGCACGCCGGCGCCGCCGAGGCCGCACAAGCGTATAAACAGCGGAATCCTTAATTCTACGATCGCTCAGACGTCACCGATCCATTTTATGTTCGAGCTGAGCGATGTAACCGTCACTGCGTTATAGAATCTTTCGTCGGCAGTGACGAATTCGCACGATAAGGAGATTGCCAAGGCAAGGTAGGTCCAATCGTAAACCGTCTGACCGGTTGCTTCGGCGCCTGCGTACGCCGAACGAAGCGTCTGCCGGTGCGAATGGATGGTCCAAGCTTTTCTGGTGAATGCGTTGACTATCTTTGTCCCTTCCGTCCCGGACAATTCTCCACGGCTTACTTTTTTCCAAATAATATTCGAAAACTCGGGCAGGATCAGTTCCGGGACGTGAAGTTCGTGGCGGCCCTTGAAAAGTTGAGTAGCTTCCACCTCAAAGATCTCCGGAACGTACCATTTTACGGCGACGCTCGCGTCAACCACGTATTTCACCTCGCTCTATCCTCGCGAAGGTATCGAGAACTGTCCGAGAATTGTCGCCCGCGAAGCGAGCGCTTTATTCTCGCGGCGACACTGGCATCGGATATGGTTTCCGCTTCTGCCAAAGAATTAAAGGCCTCGACCAACTCAGTCTGTAGCGAACGGCCGTTTCTTTCCGCACGCTTCTTGAGCTTGGCCAAGATGTCGCTATCGACCCCTCTTACTAATACATCAGGCATAACAAAGGTGCTATCGTTATGATAGCAGTCGGGTGATATGATCGCAATGATAATTATTGGCCGGTGGGAACGACTATTCTACCTCGCTCTTCACCGCCACCTCGGCATCCGTCTCGCCCGATTCTGGAGCGGTGCTCTGACCGGCCATCATCCTGGAGATGGGAACTGAAAGGATGATCAACACCAGGGCCGCTCCCCCGAGGAACATGCTTGTCGTTGTGAACAGTCGTGGCATCGCGGAGAGGTTCTCGGGATCGACCTCACCGCCTACTAGCCCGCCGATTAAATTTCCAAGAGACGACGCAAGAAACCAGATTCCCATCATCTGACCAACGTAACGCTTGGGCGAAAGCGTCGTCATCGACGAAAGGCCGACCGGGCTGACAAAAAGTTCGCCTAAGGTAAGAAGAAGATAAAATGTGATCAGCCACAGCGGCGAAACCTTAGTGGCGGTGTGCCCTTCGCCAACCACGATGTACGAGGCAAAAAGCATCAGAATGAACGCAAGGGTCGTGAACCCTAAACCGATAGCAAACTTCACGGGACTCGAAAGATTGATATTCTTGCTTCCCAGAGCTGTCCACAACGCGGCGACCACCGGAGCGAGCAGGATGATCCATGCAGAATTGATCGACTGAAACCAAGTCGCGGGCATTTCCCACCCGCTGATCGTTCTATTCGTAAAATCCTGAGCAAATAGGTTTAGAGCCGTCGGCGTTTGCTCGAACGCCGACCAAAAGATCGCCGCAAAAACGAACAGGACTGCGATCACCAGGATCCGCTTCTTCTCGTCGCCGTTTAGTCCACCAAAGGCGAGTAGATATGCGAAGTAAACAAATCCGAGTCCGGCTAGCACGTACGCGTAGTACTTCCCGAAAGTCTCCGGATCGAACCCGATAGTTCCGGTTGCGATGAGCGCGAAAACAACAGCGAGGATAATCAGGCCGATGATTGTGGACATCTTCACCATCGATTCCTGTTTGGCTTGGATGGCCGGATCGGGATGTCGTGTCGGTTCGGAGCCGATGTCGCCCAGCGTCTTCGGAGCCATGATCCAGAACTGGACGACGCCAAGGATCATCGCGACACCGGCCGCGGTAAATCCCCAATGCCAACCGATCTTCTCACCAAGAAATCCGGTGATGAGCTGTCCGATAAAGGCACCCAGGTTAATGCCCATATAGAAGACCGAAAAACCTGCATCTTTACGCGCTCCGCCTTCAGGATAAAGATCGCCGACCATCGCGGAGATATTCGGCTTGAGCAGGCCGGTGCCGAGCACGATGAAAACGAGGCCGAGGAAGAAAGGAATCTTGGAATGCGTGAACGAAGACGCGCCGATCGTGATGTGGCCGAGCGAGATCAAAGATCCGCCGTACAGTACCGCCTTACGTAGACCTAGCCATTTATCCGCGATCCAACCACCCGGAAGAGATGCGAGATAAACAAACGAAGCATATATTCCGACGATCGCCGAGGCTTCACCGCGGTCCCACCCCCAACCGCCCTGCATAACCGCTGCGGCCATGAACAAAACCAGCAGCGGCCTCAGGCCGTAAAACGAGAACCTTTCCCACATCTCGGTAAAGAAGAGGGTTGATAGTCCTATTGGATGGCCAAAGAAGCCGCCTTTCGGTGCGTTAACGGTTGCGCTCATTTAAGTTTTCACCTTTGCTGTGTTGGATTTAACGGAAGAGTTAGACGAAAATATAGCAGATTCGAGATGGCTCGAAAAGGAAAGTTATGAGTTCATTAGCGCCGACCGCCGCTCCGAAGGCTGTGAAAATGGAATTATTTGCTCGCCTTGGCGACGAGATAGAGCTTCTCTGGCGCGACGCAAACTACGACGAGTTCAAACTTCCCGCGATCGCAAAAGCCAAACTTGCCGAACACAACCTGCCGTCTAAGGTAACTCCATGGGACGTGCTTGACTGGGCGATGTTCACCCCTGAACTCACTCCTCAGGCAGATCCGAACTCCAACTTCGGCGACCCGCCGATCACAGTCTATTCCGGAACACGTTTTCACATCGACGTCTATTTCTGGTTCACCGGCACGACCGCGATCCATCAGCACGGATTCAGCGGAGCCTTCCAGGTGCTCGCCGGTTCGAGCATCCATAGCTGGTACGAGTTCACACCGGACGATTATGTGAACGTGTTCATGGAATACGGCCGAATGGATCTGAAGGTGTGCGAGATCCTCGAGATCGGTGCCGTGCAGGAGATCAACCCAGGTCGGCAATATATTCATTCACTCTTTCACCTCGACGATCCCTCAGTGACGATCGTCGTCCGCACGCGAAAGAGCCCGATGTTTCTGCCGCAATACAGCTACCACAAACCGCACCTCGCTCTCGATCCGTTCTACGTCCAGGATTCGATGAACAAAAAGGTGCAATCTATGGGAGCGATGCTCAAGGCGAAACGGCCGGACGCTGATGAAAAGATCGGGGAGTTACTCGCAAACAGCGATATCCAGCAGACGTTTCATCTACTTCAGAATCTGCGCTCGATGATTCGTACCGACAAGGTCAAGCAAATGTTCAACGTTGAGAATTTCGACCAGCGATTCAATGGGTTATTCGCGATCTCAAAGGCACGACACGGCATTCGAGCCGAACGGCTTCTCGATGTATTCGATTATCAAGACAAGGTTATCTCGACCGTGAACCGTCGGGATTACGTAACCGACCCCGCACTCCGGTTCTTCCTTGCCGTGCTGCTGAATATCGACGGACGCGAAAATATCTACAAGCTCATCAAACAGCGTTACCCCGACGCCGACCCGCAGGACAAGGTGCTCGACTGGACATTTGACCTCGCCAATACCCGTGTAATGGGTGTCGAACCGCCCAACGCCCTTGGTATCGACGGCTTCGGCGACATCGACATAATAATCTTTGAAGACATGCTCAACGGAAAGGACGCCCCCGCGATCAGCGAGTCCCTAACGGCTCAAGGTGCTGTCATCAGTGATCTAGCCGACAGGATCGGGCGGATCCAAAGTTCGCCATTGCTTTCAACACTCTTATAGTTAGTCGGAGGAAGAATCGATGCTTCTTGCAGTTATCGCCGCAGTTCTCGCGTATCAGAAGGCTAAGGCGTCTGGTCGAAATCCTTGGCTCTGGGCATTCATCGGAGTTGGCGTCTACATCGGTGTTCAGTTGCTCATCGGCGTTGCCGCGGGCGTTCTGATACTCATCGGCATCGCACTGTTTGGCTGGTCGGAATCAGCGTTCACCGCCTACGAGCTCCCGATCAATATAGTCGCGATCATCGGAGCTCTCGCCGCCACCTGGGGATTGATGAAATTCCTGGATCGAATGCCGAACGAAGAGTATGCGGCTCCGCCTCCTCCTCCGCCGACCTTTTCTTACGAAGAGTCAGACGCACCGCCGACCAACCGAGCCGATTAGTTGCGCGGGAGGGTACGATAATTTAGACTTTCAAATTCATGCCCCTGTAGCTCAACGGTTAGAGCAGCAGACTCATAATCTGTTGGTTGCAGGTTCGAATCCTGCCGGGGGCACCAATAAAAATTCGGCAAGCCGCTCGTGATCGAGCGACTTGCCGATTTGCATTGGAACGACTTGAGACCTAAGGGGCCGGGCGAACCAGAACGTAGGCATGCGTATACGAACCGGACGCTCCTGACCTTCGCCGGGCCAGCAAGTTCATCCTCACCGGGTCGCTGCCGGTCAACGACTGCCAGCCGCTATCCGAATTCTGTGGGTTCGCGGTAATGACGTTAGTGACCAGTAGGCTGCCGTTGATGTCGCCCATGTTCGATCCGCGGCAGAGATCGAAGTAAACATCTTCTCCAGCCAGACCGCTAGTTTTCTGCCCAAACACGACTAGGCGATATTCGACGGTCCCCGTTCCGAACCAGTTCGGATCTATCGTCGCCTGACCGATGTTCTGACCGAGGCAGACGAGCGGGGTGGCTCCCTCGATCGTCGAAACCGCGGTTGCTCCACTTACTGCCGACCGGCCCACGGGAAACACGGCAACGGTCGCCCCGGCTGGCCCCTGTTGCCCTTGCGGACCTTGAGCACCCTGCGGCCCGGCGAGACCTTGTGGTCCCGGAGCACCGGTTTGTCCTGCCGGCCCTTCTGGTCCGGCCTCACCCTGCGGGCCCGGAGCTCCGGCTGCCCCTTGAGCACCCGCCGGACCCTGCGAACCGGCAACACCTTGAGAGCCCTGAGCCCCTTGCGGACCCGGAGTACCTGCTTCACCTTGCGGTCCTTGCTGGCCACTTGGTCCCGCTGGGCCGGGCTGACCTTGCGGGCCTTCGGGACCTGACGGACCGATGCTGCCGATCGTTACATCCACTGAATCCAGCACATCACTTCCCCGACTCTTCTGAAGAACTAGCCGATACGTTCCCGGCTGAGTTCCTGCCGGCAGTGCCGCGATCAACTGCACCTCAGTCTTTACCAATATCGTCAGCGGCTCGCCCGCCAGCTTAAGCGTCAATTGGTCTCGCCGGCTGAAATTTTCGCCGGTCACGTACAGGTATCCGCCGACAATGTCGGCTTCGACCTTCGATATTTCGGCCTTTTGAGCGAAAGTAAGGGCGGCGCAGGATACCAGCACAACGGCGAACAAAAATACACGCGAGCAAACAGCAGTGAGTGACATAGGGGATTGTCTCCTGATAATTCTGGAAATTCGGCCGACGGAAACGCGGCATTTAGATAAACCAGATCTGTAAAAAGCGTGCGGCTTTCTGGTGGGTATTACTGATAGTAAAGATATAAGTGTTAAACGTCAATAAAAAAGTTTGTACGTATGTTTGCTAATAAGCGATCTGGCTCACAGGGCTGATGAAGTGTGATTTGGTAGGATGATTTCTTAGTTAATGAACCACCATACGATCAGAAAATCGGCAAAGCTCTCGGACGTGTTTTATGACATCCGCGGGCCGGTAATGGAAATGGCACAGCGGCTCGAAAGCGAAGGCCGCGAGATAATCAAGCTCAACATTGGCAATCTTGCCGCCTTCGGCCTCGAGCCGCCTGACGAGATCCTCGCGGAGATGATCCGGAGTCTTCCCAGCGCAGCGGGATACACCGACAGCAAGGGCCTGATCGGACCGCGCGAAGCGGTGGCGAAGTACGCGGGCGAAAAAGGGATCAAGAGTGTCGAGATCGACGACATCTATCTCGGCAACGGCGCGTCGGAGTTGATCGTGATGTCGCTCAACGCACTGCTCGATTCCGGCGACGAGATCCTCGTTCCCGCGCCCGATTATCCGCTCTGGACAGGAGCAGTCACCCTCTCCGGCGGTCGGCCGATCCATTACATCTGCGACGAGTCGAACGACTGGCTGCCGGATCTAGAAGATATAAAAAACAAGATCACATCCCGTACCCGCGGCATCGTCATCATCAATCCGAACAACCCGACCGGAGCTCTATACCCCGAAAGCCATCTGAAGCGGCTCGTTGAGATCGCCCGCCAATTCGGCCTGATCGTCTTCGCCGATGAGATCTACGACAAAACGCTCTTCGACGACAACACGCACACCAGCATCGCTTCACTTGCCGATGACGTGCTGTTCATTACCTTCAACGGGTTGAGTAAAAATTATCGCTCGTGCGGATACCGTGCAGGCTGGATGATCGTTTCGGGTGATAAGAGCCGTGCCGGCGATTACGTCGAGGGGTTGAACATGCTCGCGTCGATGCGGCTGTGCTCGAACACGCCCGGCCAACTCGCGATCGCCACCGCGCTCGACGGACGCCGCCACGGCATCGAAGACCTCGTCGCTCCCGGCGGACGCCTATACGAACAGCGCAACACCGCGTACGAAATGCTCTCAAGCATCCCCGGCGTCAGCGTGGTAAAACCGAAGGCGGCTCTCTATATGTTTCCGCGGCTCGACCCCGAAATCTATCCGATCGCCGACGATCAACAGTTCGCATGTGACCTGCTCGAACAGGAGAGCGTCCTCATCGTCCAAGGCACCGGCTTCAACTGGTTCGCGCCTGATCATTTCCGAATGGTCTTCCTGCCGCCGAGAGGCGACCTCGACACCGCGATCACACGGATAGCCGCATTCCTCGAGCGCTTCCGACTTGCAGAAGCCCGCACGCCGGTAAGGGCTTAACGCTCAAGCTCAGAACGTAGCGATCCTCTACAGATCCAGAAATAGTTGTAATGGAATTAAGTGGTACCAGGTACGGGAATCGAACCCGTCTTTCGAGAATGAGAATCTCGCGTCCTAACCGATAGACGAACCCGGCCTATGACAAGACCTAGATTTTCGCCCAGAAGGGTAAATTTTGCAAGCCTATCGGCAGGAGCGCCGGACAACCGGAGCTCCCTTCGAGATGTCTAGACCGAAGTATCTTTCTCGCCCTTCTTCATAGGGCACGAATCGCCACAGCAATCGCAGCAGCTCTTATCTTCGGCCGAAGCACCCGCGGCGGAATTTCCCTCGCCCTTCTTCTTCATCGGGCACGAATCGCCGCAGCAATCGCAAGCCTTGCCGTCAGCTTTTGCGTGATCGCCCTCGTGCTTCTTGCAGCAGTCCATCTTGGCGTGCTCGCCGTTGGCGTCATGTCCTTCGTGGCCCTTCGCCTTCATCGGGCACGAATCTTTACAGCACGACGGTTTGTCGGCGAGCGTACTCGTGTTTTGGGTGTAGGCGAACGCGGCGATCGCAAACGTGAAGACCGCGAGGATGGATAGAATAGTTACTAATTTCTTTTTCATCGTATTACTCCTATCAACTGCTTACATCATCGCGTCAGCAGCTAGCCGATAATGTGACGAGCGTCACCAACCCCCACAATTATAGCGCAAAACCTAAACGTTAAACCTGAAATCGACCACGTCGCCGTCCTGCATCACGTACTCTTTTCCTTCGAGACGAGCGAGGCCTTTTTCGCTCGCAGCCTTGCGTGAACCGCATGCGACGAGGTCGTCGTAGCCGATGATCTCGGCGCGGATGAAGCCGCGTTCGATGTCGGTGTGGATCTCGCCGGCGGCCTGCGGGGCCTTGGTGCCGAACGGGATCGTCCACGCCCGCACCTCTTTCTCGCCCGCGGTCAAAAACGACATCAGCCCGAGCATGTGATACGCCGCCTTGATCATCTTATCAACGCCGCTTGATGTTAAGCCGAGGTCCTTCAGATACTCTGCCCGCTCCGCTTCGTCCAACGCGACCACCTCTGCCTCAAGCTTGGCGCAGATCACAACAACGTCCGAATTTTCCTTATCAGCATGAGCGCGAACCGCAGCTACATGCGGGTTCGAATCCGGATCAGCCAGCGAACCTTCATCCACATTCGCCGCATAAATGGTCGGCTTCGACGTCAGCAGAAACCACTTGCGAACGATCTCGCGTTCGTCGTCGGATAAAGAAGCCGACCGCACCGGCCGGCCTTCTTCCAGCACCGGCAGTATCTTGTCGATTATCTCAAGCTCCCGCTTTGCTTCCTTATCCCCGCCCGATTTCGCCGAGCGGGTCGCCTTGTCCTTACGCTTCTCTATCGAAGCAAGATCAGCCAACGCCAGCTCGATCTGGATGGTCTCAACATCGCGGATCGGGTCGACCGAACCTTCGACGTGGATGATGTTTTCGTCCTCAAAACACCGCACCACCTGGATCACCGCATGCGTCTCGCGAATGTTCGCCAGAAACTGATTGCCCAACCCTTCGCCCTTCGAAGCCCCGCGAACCAGCCCCGCAATATCAACAAACTCCACTGTCGCCGGTACCACCTTCTGCGCCTTGTTCAGCTTCTCCAGCACCGCCAACCGCTCGTCCGGCACCGCCACCACGCCCACGTTCGGCTCAATGGTCGCAAACGGATAATTCGCCGCCAACGCCGCCTCCTGCGCCGTCAACGCATTAAACAAGGTCGATTTGCCAACATTCGGCAACCCCACAATTCCAGCCTGTAACATAGATAAGTCCCGGCCCCTCAGCCCAAACCCGTAATTCTAACAGGACGATGCCAATATGTCAGAACCGCGTGCCATAGCAACCGGATTCCTGTCAGAACCACCTGCGTCAGCCGGTGGTTTCCGTGGGTTGAGCGATAGCGACCTGCCTGATTTATGTCCAACCCTCTGTGTTATAAAAACTTAGGATCATGAATATAAAAACTTCGAAGACCTTCCCGTGTGGAATGCCGCAATTGAGTTCGCCATCGTGCTTCTCGAATTTACGTCAAAAGCAGACTTCCGCGGCGTAGGCGATCTCAAAAGCCAGATCGAACGAGCCGCCGTATCCATCTCAAATAACATCGCCGAAGGCTTCGAACGCGGAACCAACAACGACCTTATTCATTTTCTCTACATCTCAAAAGGCTCCGCCGGCGAATGCCGCTCAATGCTGCGGCTATGCGAACGGTCCGCCAAGTTCTCAAATTTCAGATCTGAAATTTCAAATTTGATAATCCGCGAAGAGAGCATTTCCAAACAGCTAAACGGCTGGATCGAATCCCTAAAAAACTCCGACATCAAAGGCGTCCGCTACCTCAACGACCGCGAAAGAACCCGCATCCGCCAGAATGCCGAAGCCGACGATTTTGACCAGGAAATAAAAGCCCTAGTAGAAAAAGCCGCCAAAGAAAGAGAAGAAGAACGCAGGAGAAACTCTTAGATCTCACTTCTCATCTCTCATCTCTCATCTCTCATTTCCACCTCTCAACTATTTCAAATTTCCGATCTCAAATTCCATCTCAGTGGCCCCGACGTAGGTAGGGCCTCCCGCCGCTCTCACTTCTCCTTTCTCACCTCCCACATCTAAACTATCCCCATCAACTACATCCGCGACAACCGATCTCCCGTCCCAAAGAGCGCCGCCGTCTCCCGCGTAATGAGCGCCAACCGCGCCAAAAACACGAAGCCCGAACTCCTCCTCCGCAAAGCCCTCTACAACGCCGGTCACCGCGGCTATCGGATCAATTTCCGTATCTCAGATCTCCAATCTCCAATCTCAAATCCCAAATCTCAACTCCCAAATCCGAAATCCCAGATCACCAATCCCAAATCGTCCGTCCGCCCCGACATCACCTTCACCTCCAAAAAACTCGCCATCTTCGTCCACGGCTGCTACTGGCACCGATGTCCAAAATGTAATTTCCCGCTCCCCAAGAACAACTCCGAATTCTGGCAAGCCAAGTTCACCCGCAACACCGCCCGCGACGCACGCAAAACCCGCGACCTCCGTCGCCTCGGCTGGAAAGTCATCACCGTCCGCGAATGCGATCTCAAAAACCGATTCACCGCAAGGTCTTCGTCGCAGAGCGACGCTTGATTGTAGCTGGGAACGCAACCTCAAAAACGGTTCAGCGGAAGTCTTTCGTCGCATAGCGACGCCTGATTTTAGCCGTGGGTTTCAACCCGCGGTCGAGGCGAAAAAGAACCTCGTCGCGTCAGCGACGATTGAACCACCGAGTAGCCAATAGTCGATTTTGGACTATTCGCAAGTCCCGAATAACCTTCGAGCATGCAGATAAACGTGACGCTAACCGTTGAATGTGATGAGAAGTTATATGCAGAGCGTAGAGGAATCCCGGTTTCCGAAACGGCAGAAAATATTGCAGGCGAATTTACGCTAATGAGCGACGCTCTTACTTGGTCTGTAGTTTCCTCAGAAGTGCAAAACGCCGAACGTGAACACCTGAGCGACGTAGTCCAAACCATCCTCGCCCTCCCCAGAACCGGCTCCGGCGGAGGCATCCCGCTCACGCGCGGCGAAGTCGCAATGCTCTTCCTCGACGGCTACGCCGGCGACGCCCCCGGCCTCCTAGACATCCGCTCCCAAGGCTACGGCGAAGACTCCGACTGGGACGGCCTTGTCGCGGAAGTTATCTTCGAGGACCCGGACACGATCTTTGTGTGGTCGAAGTGGGAACCCTTTGAACTCTGGCCTGACTAATTCGCGTTCTGGATATTCTCAGCGCCAAGACCGATGGCTTCGAACCTTTCCCGAAGGGCGAGCACAGCCTCGTCGATAACGTTACGTCGTAAGGGAATCCCGACTATAAGAAGTTGATTTGAAGCATCGTTCAAGGGGTTTCGAAAATGCGTTACTTTGGTTTCAACACGGTTCGAAGGGTAGCAAAGAACGCCTAGTTTAGATCGATCATTGGTGAACGAGGCATACGCCAATACTTGATGAAGATCGCGTCGAAAGTCTTCCTTAAGTAGGTCGCTCGATTCAAATTTATTAAACATGTGCGACTTATACTTGGCATCAATGAAGGCAACAAAGTCGCCAACCTGGAAAATGGCATCTGGCTCAAGTTCTCGTAACTCCCACGAGAGATAGTTGTCAGAAAGGCTTCGAATTCGCGGATTGACCAAAACACGACCACCAACTGATCGAGAAAGTTCTTTGAAAATGTGTTGAACAAACTTCTCGAAAACATCGTTAAAGTCCACGCGCCATGCCGTGCTCTGGACGAGATTGTTCTGAAGAATACGGTTCGCCTGCACCTTGCACTCCTTAACGGCAGGCGGGTCGGATGCGCGAACAGGAATTGATTCTGCTGATTTCGGTTTGTGGAAGTAGAGCTTCTTTTCGATGTATGCGAGCCGGTGGCGAAACGCATTCTTCACCCGGGCTGGGGTAGTCACCGACATTAACTCTCGGTTGCAAATATCAAATACGTATCGTAGGTGAGCATATTCTCGATGAAGTTCGCTCAGTACATTCGTCCTTACGGGAAAATTGAGGCTGCGTGCGGGGTCACTTTGGTAGCTGACGTATTTTCGCCAAATGACCTGACCTACAGGTGCACTCTTAGTCCTTTCGACCGTGTCGAACTTTCGCCATTGTCGTTGAACAACTTTCTCGAGTAACGAAATATATTTGATTGCTTCCAAATAAAACGGTGGACGAAAATTCCTTCCCGAGACAAGGGGAATGCTGTCAACGACTTCCGGACTGATGTCATGGCCAAGGAGATCTAGGATTTCGATGTAGTCTGCAAACCGATCCTCGCTAACGAACCGCGGCGAGACGACGAAATCGCCAATCTGTTTCCCTGTGTCTGGTGCGCGGAGCGGGACTGCTCCGATGTATCGTGAAGTCCGAAATGTTAAGGCAGAACGTTGGTCTACACCGACGAGTGCCGGCGTGATTTCCAAGAACTCAAAAGCAACCCGATTGTAGGCGATAAATTTTTGAAGGGACTCAGCTAGAAAGCTTTTGTGGGCACCCGGAAAGAAGCGTTTTCGCAGTTCGAGAGCCGCGAACGCACTAGATCGTTCAGTTAGACACGGAAGTTCACAGAAAACATCTTGCATCTCACTCGAAGATTGATCGGCTAATCCGTTTGAGGAAGTACGCGTTAAATTCCTCTTTAGCGGTTCTAAGTAGACCTTCCTGCAGAAACTCAGATATTAGAGGGTATAGTTCATATCTAACTCGGTTAGTCATCTCGTCAGCGTTCGCTGCGATGAAGTAACCCTGGCCAGGCTGTAGTGGGAGCTCGCTCGAATTAGCAAACCAGCCAAAAATCCTGTCGAAAATCTCAAAATCATCGTCAAAAAACTTGAGCTCTTCGTCGGGGCTGATTCGTTGCGGACGAATCGTGTACCAAGCGAACCTCCGACGTAAGGCGAAGTCGACAACCGCGAGGCTCCTGTCCGCGGTGTTCATGGTTGCAATAACAAAAAAGTTCTTGGGAAGACGAGCCAAAGAAAGTTGAGGCGTAACGTTAATCTCAATTTCCGACTCGTTCATCTGATGCTCAAAAAGGTAGAAAACTGGGCCAAGCACATTGGAAAGGTTGGCTCGATTTATCTCGTCGATAATCAAAACTGTGTTTACTGAAGAATCACTGATCGCCGATTGTATTGCAGAGGCTAGAACTCCGTCTCGGGACTTGTAGGTCAAGACGCTCTTTTCACTGTCTGGGACCAAACCGTGAACAAAGTCTGAATAACTGGTCTCTGCGTGGAACTGAGTGAAAAAAACCTTTGCATTTAAGCCGGTGGCTATTAATTTCGCGAGTCTAGTTTTGCCAGTACCCGGAGCGCCTTGGAGAACGACAAATCGGCGCTCCTTGACCAGTGAGCTAGCCTCATCCAGAGCGTCGACGGTGGAGGGTTGCCGACCGCGGGCCAAGGCTTTCTCAACCTCGGCTCGGTGCGTCGCGTTCGAAGGCCAGTTTCTAGTTCTAGCATATGCTGCCAGGAAAGCTTCAACCGCAGACTTCCCTTCATCGCTCTCCGGATCATCGATAACCTGACAAGCGGAGAAGTATTTGGAATAATAATCGATTGTATTTGAAAGGTGTCTTAAATCATCGCGACGTGCGAAGGCTCGAGGCAACTTAGTCTCGATGTCGGAGAAGTCAGATTTGCAGAATCCGTTTTCCTGATCAATCAGTATGGCAAACAGCCGCCTCAGCCCGGGAAAGGTCGCAAGATCAAAGTCGTTCTTAAATCCGCTAGATCCGACTCCGAGCTCAACGATCCACTTCGTATCCACGCCGCCAGGAAAAAGCACTAGCGAAAAGTCGTGATAAGCCCCACTCGGAGCCTCGTCAGGTTGGACAAAGCCAAAATAGGCTCGATTCTGGTCGTCGGGCCCATTATTTGCGTTATTTCGGAAAAGATACGAATCCGGTTTTGCACCGAACTTTGACGCCGTGTCCTTAACGTAGGCGATAACCCTCTGGATCTTCTGTTGAGGCATAAAATTCGTTAACTCAATTACGAGATTTTGAGATTGCTTTGGATCCCGCCAACTCGAAATCCATCAACTCCGAAACCGACATTTCAAAGACCTTCGCAAACACACCGATATTCGAGAGCGAGAGGTTTCGTTCGCCGCGTTCGATCATGCCGATGTAGGTGCGATGGAAGCCGGTTAGTTCGGCTAGTTGTTCTTGTGAGAGGCCGCGGGCGGTGCGGAGTTGGCGGATGCGGTTGCCGAAAGCGGTGATGAGAGGTTGATCCGGCATTGGGGATCAACTATACGGATTGTATGCAGGGCGATCTACTACAATCAGTAGCAAGACAGGCTGGGAAGTCTGGGAAGTTTGGGAAGTGGGGAGTTCTGAATAGGTCTGTTTTCGCGGCTTGGCCGCTCTATTTGCGGAAAAGCTGCGCTTTTCCGATAGGGCTATAAACCTTCCGCGGCTATGCCGCCGATCGCCGCTAATGAATTCAATGCACAGGCAGCGGCAGAGCCGCCTTGGATCATTCGAGCTCGGAGGAAAGCAGAGCTTTTCCGCAAATAGGGCGGCATAGCCGTTTGGGTGACGGAGGCATCGGGCAATGCGGGCTTTTGAGATTCGCGGTGTTGGCGGGTTACGGAGAGGCGGTTGATGACGGCGGTGCGGAGGTCGAGGGTGATGAAGCCGTCTTGATCGATCTCGATGTCTGTAAAGCGGATGCCGTGTTTTAGTTTTATGCCGTGTTCGACCAGCATCCGGTTGCACGACACGTATCTGCTGCCCGCCTTTCCCTTCGTATAGGCTTTGTAAGCGTTCTTTATACCTAACCCAGTGGCCTTTAGCCCGATCCGTTGATTTGTATCGTCAAACATTACCAAGTAAGCCGCCGGGCTGCCGCTCTTTTCCCACGTGAGGCGCGTAAGCAGTATCACGCCATCCGGACTCAGGGTCACGTAAGGCAGCGACCATTTTCCCATCTTGCCGTCCCGCTCGATAATTTTCCAAAGTGACTTCATAAACGATCATTCCTCCAACTGCAACGAGCGTACACTATCTGGCACGTTGTTGCAAGTATAAAATTCCAACGCGTTTCATTCTTTTACATTCAGAACCTGCCCGACCCTGCTCACGATGCCTGCTCGCCTCGATCGGTGAGTTGTTTCCCTGGGTGAGTCTCGAAGGGTGTCAAAAATGCTGCTCGACCACCTGGCAACGCATGATCTTAGCTTCCAGAACGCGCGACTGGAGCCGAAAAGTGCGTTTCAAACCCACAAAGAGTCCGTTGCAAACGTACGAGAAACGCGGCCAAAGCCCCCATACGAGCATTTTTTGCGCAACAAAAAAAGGCGGGACCGAGGTCCCGCCGAGTGTGGAGCGTTGCCGCTTCAGTTGGAAATTAAAATGCCGGGACGATCGACTGTCGAACCGGGACGCGGGCCGACATCATATCCCAGGCGGTTAGACGAATATTGCGTAGTGTTTCGATATCGTCTTCGGAAAAGCTGCCGCAGATGACCTTAAGAGATCTGGGTGCAATGTTTACACGCTCTCCGCACGCGTTAATGATCTCGGCGTGCCCGGCCGAACCAGTCTTCACCGTGATCTCGAAATCAGCCGGGAATACCATTCCGGCCCGCGCCCGCATCCAACCCGAGCTGCCATCGTGCAGCATTACCTCTCCATCAACCTTCGCGATCGAAAAACTCTTTCCTGCTGTGGACATAAAAACGATCTCCCCCAAGATATAAATTATTTATGAATTATCCGCCGAGCATTGCCGACGCTTATGAATGTACACGTCCTCGGCGGTCGCTGTCCCCATCCCCTTGGGTAGTAACATTGGTCTATCCAATGCCGTTTTGAGCCGGCCGCATTTTACGTAAAAGGCCGTCTGCGTTAACTTCTAACAAGTCGGGATGCTGATATCTCTAATAATTGTTGCGGCCATTACCGCGGGCGGGCTCGGGCTTACCTACCTTATTGAACGGGACGAGCCCCTATTGTGGCGCATCGCCGCCGGCAACGTGATCGGCTTCGCACTGTTTGGCACCGTCGGATTCGGCTTAGCGATGGCCTTTGGGCTAAACATCGTGACCATTATTGCATCGCTGTTAATTGTTGTGGCCGCCGGGTTTATCGTCGTGCTTGGGGAGCATCGGAAGACCTTAGATCACGATCTCGCCAAGGCGGGCGGGAAGGTGCAAGGATCGAATTCATCAAAGATCCTGCCCTTCTTTTATTACGCCGGATTCTTGCTCTTACTGTTATTTTTCTTCGACCGCGCCATGATCCAGACGGACCGGGGAATATTTACAGGAGGTTCAAATAATTTAGGAGATCTGCCCTTCCACCTCGGCGCGATATTTAGTTTTGCGGAAGGGCAAAATTTCCCGCCGGAGAATCCCAATTGGGCCGGAGCGACGTTTTCGTATCCGTTCATTGCAGATCTGATTACAGCTTGTTTTGTGAAGCTGGGCATCGGCGTAAGGGACGCGATGCTTGTTCAGAACGTCAGCTGGGCTTTCTCGCTGCTTGTACTTTTGGAATCATTTGTACGGCGTTTAACGGGCCTGAAGCACGCCGGGAAACTCGCTCCCGTAATGTTGTTCTTTAGCGGTGGGCTCGGGTTTATCTGGTTC
>JBDSLC010000212.1:0-2034 GCA_039916585.1 Pyrinomonadaceae bacterium
TGATGTTCTCGTCATGGCCGGTAACGGCTTTTGTCGCCGGAGTAAATATCGGAGCGAGCAGTTTGTCGCATTGCTGCAAGCCCGGCGGCAGATCACGCCCGCAGATCTTTTTGGAAGCCTTGTAATCCTTCCAGCCCGACCCTTCCAGATATCCGCGAACGACGCATTCGGCCGGAAAGACCTTCGTCTTCTTTACCAGCATCGAACGGCCTCGAAGCTCTTCGTGCTTCCTGACGACGTCTGGCATCTTGTCGAAGTCAGCGGTGATCATATGGTGATCTACGATGCCCTCGAGTTTCTTGAACCAGAACTCTGAAAGCGCAGTCAATACGTGGCCCTTGTGCGGGATCGGCGTCGGCAGTATACAGTCGAACGCGGACAGCCGGTCGGTCGCCACGAACAAAAGCGTTTGGTCGTCGATATCATAGACATCTCGGACCTTTCCGCGGTGTGCAAGTGTGAGTTCGGGGATCTGAGTTTCGGAAACGGCTGAAGTGCCAGTCATATTAAATCTGAGGGGACAAGCCCAAAACCCTAAATTAGACCTTTTGGGCGGGTTGGTAAAGCGCTCACGGAACAGTTTGGGGCACTCGGTTTTAAGAGGATAAAACTGTTGTAACGGTCTCGTGAATGGATTATAATTCGAGAGTTCGCGTGTGCGGACGTTAACCGGCCCGTCCTTTTCCTCTCGATAATCTGTTTTTATACCTAGTCAGGTTTCTATGCTCGCAATTTTGAGTAACGCTATATTTCCACGCTTCGGGCTGATCGTTGATGGTTGGATGCTTCCGGTGGTGATCCTTTTGATCGGAGGTCTTGCTGCTCTGGTCTTCTTTAAGATGCGCGCAAAAGCGGCCGGGACCTCTGAAACTCCGATCGTCCGCGAACGCATTGAGCCTTCGGCTAGACAACCGATCGCACCCGCTCCGGTTCGATCGGTGCGGAGTGAAGTTTCGCGTACGGAGGCGAGTGAGGCCGCCCGAAACAGGCAGGAGTCGCTGGAGATTAACGACCTTCCGATCGGGCAGATGACGGGCATCGCCGATCCGGTTCCTGTTGAGCCTTTGCCGAGTTCTGAAGATGAAGGGCTGCTTGCGGCGATCGAGGAAGCTCCGGACGATTCGGAGACGGACCCGGAGTTTCGAGCGGTCGCCCTGCGGGTGCTTGCCGGTTTCAAGACGCGGAATTCGATCGAGGCTTTATCGCAGATCGCGCTTTACGATCTCTCGACGACCCTGCGGGCTAAGGCCGTGGGCATGCTGGCGGATTTTGATCACCAGAGCGTTTTCGAATCGATAGTGCTGTCGTGTGCTGATCCGTCGCGTGAGGTCAGGGCTGCTGCGGCAAGGGCGTTGGTCAATCTGACGTTCGATCGAGGAGACGAGTGGGCGAGGTCTGCCCTCTCAAGCGATAAATATCTGAAGAGGCAGATCGCGCGAGCCGCGATCGAAGCCGGGCTTGCCGAGCGCTCGTTTGACCGGCTGACGCTGCGCGACGAGAAAGCTGTGTATGAAGGCTTTGCTCTCGTTTACCTGATGGTGAAGGCGGGCGAGACCGAAAAGATCTTCGAGGCGATCGCCGGGCATCGGGACATGAAGACGCGCATCGCTCTGCTGCATATTCTGAAGGTCGCCAACGTCGCTGAAGTGATCCCCCAATTGAGTGCCTTCATCGCCGCTGAGCCGATGTCGTCCGTCGTTGGCGACAAGGCTCGCGAAGTTCTGCTTGGGATCAACGCGCTCCCGGTGGACGCCTAAATCTTTTCCTCCCGCACACTGCCACATTATGCGGTGGCGGCCGTGATCGATCATCCGAACCCATCAGACGATGCTTAGAGCCTTTCGCCCGAATGATCACGATGTGATTGTCAAACTGTACGAAGCTCGATCGGATGCGATCGAGGATCGCCGCAACGAACTGCGCTCACGCGTCCGGACGCTGTTGCTACGCTAGCGGGCCGCCTCGAGACTATTAGGTTCTATTTTTCCAATACCCCGGTTCGCGGCTTTGATGCGTGACCGCGACGACGATCAA
>JBDSLC010000213.1:0-2715 GCA_039916585.1 Pyrinomonadaceae bacterium
AGACGGCTCGCCGACGCTGCTCGAGATTCGTGCCTATCGCTACATGGGCCACTCCATGTCCGACCCCGGCAACTATCGTACCCGTGAAGAGATCGCAAAATACCAGGAACGCGACCCGATCGTGCTCTTTAAGGATAGCTTGAAGGAAGCGAAGGTCCTGACCGATAAAGACTTTGACGCGATCGAGAAACAGGCCCTGGAAGCAACCGAAAAAGCCGTTGCCTTCGCCGAAGCAAGTCCATTTCCTAGTGAGAGCGAACTATTGACCGACGTCTATGCGTAGGTTTTTGATTCTCTTCATCGTACTGTCATCGGTAATCGCGACATACGGACAATCCGGTGGCGTTGTTAGAGGACTTATCCTAGATCCCCTCGACGCTCGAATCGCACGGGCGAAGGTGTACGTGGAGAGTAGAACGACGCGTCAAAAGTTGATTGCCAATGATGAGGGTTCGTATTCTGTTGATTTGCCGGATGGGAAATATATTATACGCGCCGAGATGGAAGGGTTTTATCCAGCCAAGAAGAAGAAAGTGCGAGTTGTTAGTGGAAATGTTGTCACGTTGAACTTCACGCTCTTTGGTATACGAGTCGATAGCAGGCACCCATAATATGGCGGTTTTAACAATTCGTGATGCACTTAATCAAGCATTGCGTGAAGAAATTCTTAGAGACGAAAACGTTTTCGTCATGGGCGAGGAAGTTGCGGAGTACGACGGTGCCTATAAGGTGACGCGTGGGCTCTGGAAGGAGTTCGGAGACAAGCGCGTGGTCGATACGCCGATTACCGAACTTGGATTCGCGGCGATCGGTGTCGGAGCGGCGATGGCGGGGCTTCGTCCGGTCATCGAGTTTATGACATTCAACTTTTCGATCCTGGCGGCCGACCAGATCATCAACCACGCCGCGAAAACGCTGTATATGTCCGGCGGACAGTTCAAGGTCCCGGTTGTTTTCCGCGGACCGAACGGCTCGGCGTATCAGGTTTCGTCGCAGCACTCACAGGCTCTCGAGGCGTTCTACGCAAACTTCCCCGGCCTCAAGGTCATCATGCCCTCAACGGCGGCAGACGCAAAAGGACTGCTGAAGTCCGCGATCCGCGATGACAACCCGGTCATCTTCATGGAGCAGGAAACGATGTACGGCATGAAAGGCGAAGTACCTGACGATCCGGATTTCACGATCCCGATCGGCGTCGCCGACGTCAAACGCGAAGGCACCGACTGCACCATCGTCGCCCGAGCGTTCACCGTCCCGCAGGCTCTGCTGGCCGCTGAAAAGATCCAGGCTGAATTTGATGTATCGGTCGAGGTCATCGACCCGCGTACCATCAAGCCCCTCGATATCGACACGATCGTCGCCTCGGTGAAGAAGACTAATCGTCTCGTAGTCGCTGAAGAATCGCATTCGTTCGCCAGCGTCGGCGCGGAGATCTCGCATCAGGTGATGGAAAACGCCTTCGACTATCTCGACGCCCCGATCAAACGCGTCTCGACCGCCGAAGCCCCAAACCCCTACGCCCGCAATCTCGAAGTCGCCGCCCTCCCAAGTGTCGACAAGATCATCGCTGCAGTTAAGGAAGTTTGCTACCTGTGAGTACGACCCGTTTGGAAGCCGTAATTGGAAGTCGAAAGTACGTCATAGAGAACGATTTGCCTAGTGTGGGCTGCTATTTGCGAATCTACGAAAACGGACGGGACATAGCAGATCATCTCCAAGATAACCGCGAGATGTGCCAAGAGTTTGCAAAAGAAGAATTCCAAGTGTCACTCGAAATGTGGTCCGAAGTGCCTGAATAACTGATATGGCTGAAAAATTCTTAATGCCGAAGCTCTCGCCCACGATGGAAGAGGGACAGATCGCTCGTTGGGTAAAGAACGAGGGTGAATCGTACGAGGCGAACGAAACGCTGGCCGAGGTCGATACCGACAAGGCCACGATGGAGATGACCGCTCTCAAGGGCGGCACAGTCCTCAAGATCCTCAAAGGCGCCGGCGACACCGCCCTCTTAGGCGAAACCATCGCGATCGTTGGCCAGAAGGGCGAAGACATCGCCGCTCTACTTGCCGAAGTCTCATCGAACGGCTCCGCGAAGAAGGCCGAGATTCCAAAAGCGGAAGAACCGCCTGCGAAAGAAGAAGCAACGCAGCAAGTGTCAGTACCACCTGCGGTAGCAGGTGGTTCAACTCAATCTTCAGCGAATCCGCGATCCACAATCCCAAATCCGCAATCGAACGGCGGCCGCCTCATCGTCTCGCCGATCGCCGCTCGTATGGCAGCGGATAACGGAGTCGATCTACGCTCGATCGCCGGATCCGGCCCTAATGGTCGCATCATCAAGCGCGATATCGAAGAAGCACTCGCAGGCGGAGGAACGAAACCGGCAGCAGCCGCAAAGGCATTCACTCGGTCAACCATCGTCGGAGCCTCCACATTCAATGACGAACCGACGTCCAAGATTAGACAAGTGATCGCCACTCGGTTGGCCGAATCCATCGGCCCGATCCCAACGTTCTATCTCACGGTCGAGATCGAGATGGACAACGCCCTCTCGACTCGCAAACAGATCAACGCCAACCTTGACGACGATTCAAAGATCAGCGTCAACGACATTATCGTCAAGGCCGCCGCGATGTCGCTGCTCAAGCATCCGTGGGTGAACGCGTCCTATCAGGACAAGCACATCCGCTTCTACGAGCAGGCCGACATCGGCGT
>JBDSLC010000214.1:0-17753 GCA_039916585.1 Pyrinomonadaceae bacterium
GAAATGTTATAACACTATATTCGAAAGGCCATAGATAGTTCCCGCGATATATGTCAAATACAATCGCAGCACTTGCAACGCCGACCGGCAGAAGCGGAATCGGTGTGATCCGATTGAGCGGAGAGGGCAGTGTTGCGATCGCGACCGTATTATCGGGCGATCGAGAGTTTTCGCCGAGGCATTCACATCTTGTCAGCCTCACCGATCCATCAACCAGCGACGTCATCGACGAAGCGATCGTCACTTACTTCAAAGCTCCACATTCTTTCACCGGTGAAGACGTCGTCGAGATCAGTTGCCACGGTTCGCCGGTGTTGCTGCGGCAGGTGATCGATATTTGTCTTGCGCACGGTGCGAGGATGGCCGAGCCGGGTGAGTTTTCGCTGCGATCTTTGGCAAACGGGCGGATGAACCTTGCGGAGGCCGAGGCGATCCGCGATCTGATCGATTCGCAGACTGTTGCTTCTGCTAGGCAGGCGGTTCGGCAGATGCGGGGAGAGTTTTCGCATCAGCTTCAGCCGATCAAGGACGAGTTGTTGGATGTGATCGTCATTTTGGAATCGGCACTTGAGTTTGTTGAGGACGATCTCCCTGAGACGCAGAGTGAATCGATCAGACAGCGGCTAGGTGAACTGGCGAAGGAGATCGACAAGATCGCCGCGACTTTCAAGGCGGGCAAGCTTATCCGCGACGGCCTGCGTGTCGCGTTGGTCGGGCGGCCGAACGTCGGCAAGTCTTCACTCTTCAACGCACTCCTCGGCAGCGACCGAGCGATCGTTACCGAGATCGCCGGGACCACGCGTGATCAGATTCACGAGCGATTCACCATCGGCGACATCCCGATCTCGCTGATCGACACTGCTGGCCTTCGCGATACGACCGACACGGTCGAGAGCATCGGCGTTGAGCGTTCGCGCCGGACGATGGCAGATGCGGATGTCGTGCTTGTGCTGCTCGACGCCGCTGATGACCTGACGCCCGAAGACCAGGAGATCATCGACAGCGTCCGTGAGATCCCACATCTAATTGTCCTCAATAAATCCGACAAGCCCGCCGCAGTTTCGGTCGCCGAACTAACCTCCAGTCTTACCCGCAACGCCGCTGATCTCTGGGAAGCAAAGGGACCTAAGATCGTCGCGACTTCGGCCAAGACCGGTTCGGGGCTCGACGAACTTCAACTCGCAATCGTCGAACCGTTCACATCGCAAGACGCTTCGTCAAACGGTTTCTTGGTCACCGATGCCCGGCATCACGATCTGCTCGTCCGATCTGCCGATGAAGTCCGCCAATCCATCGAACAGCTCGAGCAGAAGGAGAGTGAAGAGATCGTCCTGATCGGCCTGCACAACGCGCTCCGATACCTCGGCCAGATCACCGGCGAAACCACGACCGAAGACATGCTCACCCGCATCTTCTCAACCTTCTGCATCGGCAAGTAGTAGAACGGGAGTATAATAGGAGGATGATTGAGATCGAAGAGATGCGTGCGGGCGAGGCTCGCGAGGTTTTGGAGCAGCTCAACTACGCCCACCTGGCGATGGCAAAGGACAATATTCCTTATGTCGTGCCGGTTCATTACGCATTCGACGGACAAGACCTTTTCATATATACGACCGAGGGCAAAAAGGCAGATATAATTAAGGTAAATCCAGAGATCTGTCTGCAGGCTGAAGAAGTCGAGGATAAGGAGAACTGGAAAAGCGTGATGGTTTCCGGTACCGCCGAACAGATCACTGACGAAGACGGTAGGCAGAAAGCCCTTGCTCTCATTCTTAGAATTAACCCGAAACTCACGCCGGCGATCAGTATTCGCTGGATGGATAGCTGGGTTCGCGAAAACATTGAGGTCATCTATCGTATATCGCCGCGTTCTGTCACCGGCCGCCGGACCATCAAACGCGGCGTGCCCGAGACGCCGTCGTTGCTGACCACGCCGAAGGTGGCCTGACCTCCCATTACTGGGTCAATTGACTTTTCCGGGCCTTCGGTTGATAGTGGCTTCCTACATTACATAAACATTTTGGAGATAATATGCCGATCGATCTGAACGATACCGGTCTGGAGAGCAGGGTAAGTTTCGGGAATGTTTCCGGGGGCGTCATTGACGATCTTCCGTTCCACATTCTTGCGCTTGGAAATTGGAGCGGGGACGCGGAGCGCCGAGACTTTTCAGCTCGTAGGCCGATCGAGATCGATCGAGACAATTTCGATGAGGTCATCGCGAGGCTGAACACCAGCGTGGTACTGGATTTCGACGACGGATCCGAGCTTGTACTTGAATTCAGCTCGCTCGACGATTTCAATCCCGACGCGATCTTTCGCCGGATCGATATGTTTGAACAGCTCAGATCGCTTCGAAAAAAGCTAAACAATTCAGATACATTCAACTCGGCCGCCTACGAAGCAAAGCAGCTATTTGGGCTCAAACGGGAAGACCTCGAGACCGCCTCGCCGGTCGCGGCAGAGCAATCCGAAGCCGACAATTTGCTGGACGCAATACTGGCGAAACCTGAAGGAGGTGCGGCGGCTCCGAAACGTAAGCTTTCGGGAGAACTCGGCAGCCTGCTAAGCGAGCTCGTGCGTCCGCATCTAGTCACCGTTGATGAACAGCAGCAATCCAGCCTGGTCGCCCTGATCGATGCAGCTACGAGCGGGTTGATGCGTAAGATCCTTCATCACCGAAAGTTTCAGACGCTTGAGGCCGCGTGGCGTGGATTGTTCTTTTTGGTTAGAAAGACTGAAACCTCGACGGAGTTAAAGATATTCGTGCTGGATGCGTCAAAGGATGAGCTTTCGGCCGATCTCAAGAGCGCGGAAAGCCTATCGTCAACAAAGCTTTATGACATTCTGGTTGGCGAAACGATCGAAACACAGGACGCGGATCCTTGGTCGCTCATTCTGGGCGACTACGCGTTTGCTCCGATAGTGGATGACGTGGCTACCCTGATGCGTGTTTCGAAGATCGCGGCGGCTGCGGGAGCTCCGTTCATTTCCCATATTCGACCGGATGTTCTGGGAGTCCATTCTCTTTACGAGAGTTCTAATCCGGCAAGATGGAACACCGCTGCTGATGCAAGTGCTGCAAAGCTGTGGGCGGCGCTGAGCGGCCAAGCGGAATCGGAGTTTCTGGGGATGACCATGCCGCGGTTTATTACCCGGCTTCCATATGGGAGCGACACCGAACCGCTCGACACCTTTTCGTTCGAAGAGTTTGACTCAGCCTCCGAACACGACAATTATCTCTGGTCGAATGGTTGCTTTGCCGCCGGCCAGCTACTCGCGGACAGTTTTGCCAACTACGGCTGGGAGATGAAGAATAGGCTTACCCAGGATATCGACGGCCTTCCGCTGCACGTCTATAAAAAGGACGGCGAAACTATCTATAAAGCTTGCGCCGAGATCCCGATGACCGACGTTGGGATGAACAAGCTTATCGCCGCAGGCCTGATGCCACTCGTCTCCTATCGCGGGACAGACCGGATCAAATTGGCGATGTTCCAATCGATCTCAGGCGCAGCCCTCAAGGGCCGGTGGTAGTGATCGTCTAATTCTTGATGTTTAGCTTGGGTGCCTCGATATCTTTAAGGCGTTTCCAAGCTATCGTGACGTTGCCCGACTCTTGCGTCTCAATCACTCGAAACGCAACTATCACGTCGCGGCGGCGATCGAAGTCGAGTTCGTCGTAGGTTATTTTGTCCACTACCTGAAGATAGCTTCCCCGATACGCAATAGACCTAAGGGCATAGGTCGTATCCAGCTTGACTGGCTGACCTTTTCGATAGAAGTATCCGTTCGCATTGATGCCTTGCGTCAACTCGGCATCGTACTTAAGAAACTTGTTCCCATCGCGAGTCGGTTGAAGCTCGACCAGATATTTTATACCCGGCGATTCGAGAGTAATTTCGCCGATTGGAATATTTCCCAACTGCGTCATCGCTACGAGCTGGAGTACGGCATCGGCTCGGAAGGTGCCGTTCAACAAGATCAGGTCCGCAAGTCGCGGGAGCCGATATCCATCGATCCGAAACGAGAACGCCGTTCCTGCACCCGGCATCTTGAATGGGGCACACTTCTCACTGACGTTAACGATCTCAACGCTTGAGATACACGATGAATCGCCGTTCAGCTTTACGATCCCAGTATCGGGAGTTTTGAGGAATGACTCAAACTCCCTGATTATCGTCTCCGAAACAGCCAGCACTGCAGACTCTTCAGCACTCGGCTTTCGATAAATACCAGTCTTTCGATCGAGCATTGGATGCCGAGGAATATATGTCTTGTCGGTCATGCTCTCGATGGCGCCGAGACGTTCGTAGCTGCCATTGTCTCTTACCACAGCAGGGGCGTTAGCTGCTCGAGAGCCGGGCCGGGGCGTTGGTGTTGGCGAGGGGCCAGGCAGTTGTGAAAGCGCTGGGCTCGCTAAGAGCACAAATGAGAAGAACAGTAGTGCGGAACGGGCGATTACCATGCGTGCCTCCGAAGCGTCTCAAAGAATATCATCGTTTGAATGGGTACGGATGTTAAATCGAATCCCAATACCCGGCGAAATTGCTTGGCAATACCGCGTGAAACGACTAAAATCTAAAGTTTTCGGTCTCGGCCGAGATCGGCTCTATGTTTGACGAGACTTTTGATGTGATCGTGATTGGTGCGGGGCATGCGGGATGCGAGGCGGCCTCGGCTTCGGCGCGTCTCGGAGCCCGGACGGCGTTAGTTACGATCAATCTCGACCTGATCGGGCAGATGTCTTGTAATCCGGCTGTCGGCGGGATTGCCAAAGGTCATGTCGTCCGCGAGATCGACGCGCTTGGCGGCATTATGGGTCGCGTAACCGATCGTACCGGGATTCAATTTCGGCTCTTAAACCGTTCGAGGGGGCCTGCCGTTCAGTCTCCGCGAGCCCAGGCCGACCGCAGCCTCTACCGTACCGAGATGCGCCGCGTCCTCGAAGCGACGCCGAATCTGCATCTACGCCAAGGCGTGGTCGTGGATCTAATTGTTGAAAGCAATACTGTTATCGGGGTTGAGATGCAAGATACGCGCCGTTTTGGCGCGAAAGCGGTAGTTGTTGCAACCGGGACGTTCTTGAACGGTACGATCCACACCGGTCCTCGAACATTCTCTGCCGGACGCGCCGGTGAGCCTGCTTCTATCGAACTTGCAGAAGCACTAAAGAAATATGGTTTCCCGGTTGGGCGTTTGAAGACCGGCACGCCACCACGCTTGGATGGAAGCACCATTGACTGGGACGCGTTCGAGCCGCAGCCTGCAGATGAGAAGCCCGTTCCGTTCTCGTTTTCGACGGAACGCATTGAGCAACCGCAGATACAATGTTTTATCGGTTATACGAGCGATAGGCTGCATCAGACGATCCGCGATAACCTCCATCAATCGCCTTTGTACTCCGGAAAGATCAAGGGTGTCGGGCCGCGGTACTGTCCGTCGATCGAGGATAAGGTCGTAAAGTTCGCCGACAAGGACCGCCACCAACTCTTCCTCGAACCAGAGGGCCACAATACAAACGAGGTTTATCTCAACGGCTTCTCAACGTCACTTCCATCAACTCTCCAGCTCGAACTGCTGAGGATGGTCCCCGGGTTTAGCGAGGTCGAGATCATCAGGCCAGGCTACGCGATCGAGTACGATTTCGTAGATCCGCGTGAACTTCGGCCAACGATGGAATCGACGCGGATGGGCGGGCTGTTTCTTGCAGGTCAGATCAATGGTACTACCGGTTACGAGGAAGCGGCATGTCAGGGATTGATGGCAGGGGTCAATGCCGCATTTACGATTCAGGGCCGGAAGCCATTTGTGCTGCGACGTGATGAAGCTTATATCGGTGTGCTTGTCGACGACCTGATCCAGCACGGGGTAGACGAACCTTATAGACTGTTCACGTCGCGCGCCGAGGCTCGGCTTACGCTGCGTCATGACAATGCGGACCATCGACTATCACCGCTTGGCCGCGAAGTGGGATTGATCGGCGACACTGACTGGGCACGATTCAACGCTCGACGCGACCGGATCGCACGTCTCCGAAATGCTCTCGACTTTACGCGTTTCAAACGCTCATCACCGGAGTATGCTGCCATTACACAACTACTCGGAGCGGATATGGGCGACGCGTTTACGCTTTCCGCTCTTGCAATGCGTCCCGGCGTCGATTCTTTGCTGATAAAAAGACTACTGCCTGCTGAAGTCCGCGTGGATTCTCGGGATTCCGAGCTACAGACCGCTCTTGCTGATTCTCTCTATTCCGGCTACGTGGAGAAGCAGCGGGTCGTGAGCGAACGAGTGAATCACCACGATGCCCTTCGTGTCCCCGAAAGCTTTCAATTCAACTCGATCAGTGGCCTCTCTCACGAAATGGTGGAGCGCCTCGAACGTGCACGTCCGTTGAATTTCGGGCAGGTGCGAAAAGTCAGCGGTCTCACGCCCGCGGCGCTTTCTACAGTGTTGGTCCATTTGACCGCGTATAAGCCTCAACAGTCATCTGCGAACTAAAAATGTGGCACGTGCCACATTTATCCCTCGGTTTCAACCGCATACAAATCCCTCAATTTTCGCTTCTCAGTACCGCTAAACTATGAAAAATGTGGCACGTGCCACATTTTAAAGTCGTTTCGAGGAATTGTGGCACGTGCCACATTTTCGCGCGCCGTGGGCGCTGTGATACCTTATCCATTCGAATTCTCATGGCAAAGATTATCGCTATCGCCAACCAAAAAGGCGGTGTCGGCAAGACAACCACGGCAATTAACCTATCTGCGGCCCTCGCATTAAGCGACAAGAAGGTACTTCTCGTCGATGCAGATCCTCAGGGGAATGCCACGTCCGGCTCGGGTATTGCAAGGTCCGGCAACCGGAAATCACTTTATGATGCGATGGCAGGCCAACTGTCGATCCGCGATCTCGTATTGCCCACAGAACTCCCGGCAATGTGGGTTCTCCCGTCAGACAAGAATCTTGCTGGCATCGAGATCGAACTCGCCGAGGTAGAGGATCGGGCAAAGATACTGAAAAAGCTGCTCGACGAGGCTCGCGACTATTTCCATTACATTCTTATCGACTGTCCACCGAGCTTGGGAATATTGACGGTCAATGGCCTCACCGCGGCCGATTCTCTGCTGGTCCCAATCCAGTGCGAATATTTCGCGCTTGAGGGCGTTACTGAGTTATTTGAGACGCTTGCGAGGCTGAAACGAGAGTTGAACCCGGATCTGACGATCGAAGGACTCTTGCTCACTATGTATGACGAGCGCACCAACCTTTCGTCGGCTGTTGCAAAGGACCTTCGCGATTTCTATGGACCGCAAGTGCTAAAAACGGTGATCCCGAGAAATGTGCGGCTTGCCGAAGCCCCGAGTTTTGGCAAACCGATTCTTCTTTACGACATCAAGTCCAAGGGGGCTGAGAGCTATCTAGAACTTGCTAAGGAGATATTGAGCCATGGCTAGACAACCCCTCGGTCGCGGTTTGAGTGCTCTGCTCGGTGAGACGCCAAGAGCGGCCGCGAAGACCGAGATCGCCGTAAATGAAGTAGACATTGATCTTATCGATCCGAATCCTCAGCAGCCGCGAACGCGGTTCGTGGAATCGACCCTCGATGAGCTCGCTCAGTCGATCAAGTCGAATGGCATCGTGCAGCCGATAGTAATTCGTCGCAGCGGTGATCGATTTCAGATCGTGGCGGGTGAACGGCGTTGGCGTGCTGCTCAAAAGGCCGGGCTTCGACGGGTTCCAGTTACGCTCAAGGAGATCTCAGACGAAAAGCTTCTGGAAGTCGCGCTGATCGAAAACATCCAGCGTCAAGAGCTGAATGTAGTCGAAGAAGCTCGAGCATATCGTAAACTTCTTGATAACATTGGCTTTACGCAGGAAGAGTTATCAGAAAGAGTGGGCAAAGACCGGTCAATGATCTCTACCGCTCTGCGGCTTTTGAAGCTTCCAGATCAGGTTCTGGAATTTGTAGAGAACGAGATGCTAACTCCCGGCCATGCTCGCACGCTACTTGTGTCGAACGATTCGGCAAGGCAGATCGAAGTCGCAAAGGCGATCGTGGACTTTAATCTGACTGTTCGCGAAGCCGAACGGATGATCAAAAAGAAGGATGCAAAGGCCACAAATGATGCAGCGAAAGAGGTTGCGACAGTAAAGGATCCGAATGTACGAGTCGCCGAGACGAAATTGATGCGCGCTCTCGGGACAAATGTAAAGATATCGCCGAGCCGCAAAGACGGCGAAGGCAAGATCGAGATCGAGTACTATAGTGCGACCGATCTCGACAGGTTGTACGAACGGCTGCTGAATTCCCAGGAGTTAAATAATTGACAGCACAGCGTTTAACGGAAACCGTGAGTTGCGGCGGGTGCTCGGCTAAGCTTGCTCCGGGCGATCTCGCTCGTGTTTTGGGTACATTGCCGACGCAATCGAGGGAGAATGTCATAGTCGGCTTCGAAACTGCCGACGACGCGGGAGTTTTTCGCATTTCTGACGAACTCGCGCTGGTGCAGACGGTCGATTTCTTCCCGCCCGTCGCTGACGACCCCGAAACCTACGGCTACGTCGCCGCTATCAACGCGATGAGCGATGTCTACGCGATGGGTGGAACTCCGATCTCAGCTCTCTCGATCGTCTGTTATCCGCAAAAAGGAGATTTCGAGGTTCTAGGAAAGATCCTCGCCGGCGGCCAGCGGGCGATGACCGAACACGGCATCGTCGTGCTCGGTGGCCATTCGATTGACGACGCTGAGATGAAGTTCGGCTATGCTGTGACCGGAACAATCAACCCGAACCGCGTTATCAAGAACGCCGGAGCCAAACCCGGCGACGTTCTGATCCTTACGAAAGCGATCGGGACAGGTGCGATCAATACGGCTGTAAAAAAGGGAGTCGCTAGTCCGACTGCGATGGCTGCGACGATCAAGGCTATGACGACGTCGAACGCCGCCGCGTCAAGATCGATGGTTAGACTAGCTGCAAATAGCTGTACCGACGTCACCGGCTTCGGACTATTGGGCCACGCATACGAGATGGCAAAGGCCAGCAGTGTTACTCTGGAAATTGAATCGGCAAACGTTCCGCTGCTTCCTGACGTAGTAGAGTTGATCGAAGCGGGAATGTTGACACGCGGCGACAAGAACAATCGTACGTATGTGGGCGATACGATTTCGATAGCCGAACACGTCAGCGCCACAATGCAAAGTGCTCTGTTCGATCCGCAGACGGCTGGCGGACTATTGATAAGCCTTCCACATTCGGCGGCCGATGAATTTCTAACAGAAGTTGAAGGATCTCGCATCATCGGTGAAGTGCTCGAATTTAGCGGAAGGTTGATCGAGGTGAAGTAGTTGTACCTTTTTATCTTCGAATCTTTGGGAACGTCTGAGCTGATCATGATCGGGATCGTGGCTTTGATCTTTCTTGGCCCGCGGCGGCTGCCTGAGATCGCTCGCAAGGTCGGAAAGTTGATGGCCGAGTTTCGCGGAACGGCGAACGAATTCAAGCAGACATGGGAACGCGAAGTTGATTTTGAAGAAGAGACCAAGGCGTTGAAGATCGACAGTCTGCTTAACGAAGCCGATGAAGAAAAGCCAGTACCGCGAGAGAATTCGATACTTTCCGACAAATCCTCTGAGCCGACTCCGTTGGAAGTTCCGGCGATCAAGGCGATGAACAAAGAGGAGTTCGACTCGATAGCCGCCGCCGCTGGTGACGACAAGGCTGAGAGTACGAACGGACACCACGAGGCTGCAAACGAACCTGAGCAAGAAGAACCCGATCTGTTATCCGACAAACGCAACTGGCTGTGAACGAACTGGAATCAAGACGTGAAGATACTGACGCAGGCCAGATGTCGTTCCTCGAACATCTTGACGAGCTGCGCAAGCGGATCGTTCGATCGGTCGTTTTTGTGCTTATCGCCTTCATTGGCTGTTTTTTCGCTTCCCAGTACATCTACAATTTTCTGGCTGTCCCCATAGTCAGAGCATTGAATCAGGCGGCACTTAAGGACATGGCCGCGACAGGATTGGACCCAGCTTCGATCCGACCTCTTTCGGCTCTCGAACCAGGTGAAAGCGGAAAATATGTTTTTAACCGTGCGACAAGTTTGGGAACTGTTGTAATTCAACCCGGAGCAACGATCACCGTTGTGGCCGAGGCGGATGGGGATAACAAGCTGGGGTTGTACACCGACGAGCGGCTCTTGACGCCCACAGGAATAGTTGAAAAAGGTATTCGGCTTCCAGTCGATCTGAATGCAGACCCGACGACGACACCCGACCTCGGTGAAAAGCTCATTGTAACCACCGCTCAGGAAGCGTTTACTCTTTACGTCACGGTGTCGCTGTATTCGGCGATCGCAGTATCCATCCCGTTCCTGCTGCTACAGATCTGGGGTTTTATTTCACCGGCCCTTTATCAGCATGAGAAATCGTATGTAACGCCATTCATCGCGCTTTCCAGTATTGCTTTCGTAGCGGGAGCAGCTTTTGCTTATTACATTCTATTTCCACCAGCAGTCGGATATTTGCTTGGCGTCGCCGAGGAATTTCGGCCGCTTTTGCGCGCTACTGACTACTTCGACCTGATAACGCTGATAATGCTGGCGATGGGAGTTATCTTTCAAATGCCTGCGGTTACGTATGTTTTGGCTAGGATCGGCCTGGTCACGCCGAAGTTTTTGGTGAGCAACTGGAAGGTAGCCCTGATCATTATTTTGATCGTTGCGGCATTCGTATCGCCAACCGGCGATATTCCGAATATGATGCTCTTTGCTATGCCGATGGTCGTTTTGTATATCTTCTCGATCTTCATCGCATGGTTCTTTGGCAAGAAGCGCCGGACGGAAGAGGCGATCTAGCGTCTCACAAGCAACCGCAAGTCTCCCGAATTCATCTTGTATATTCGGACTCATCCGCTATAAAATCTAGTGTTTGCACGCGTTTGAATTTTTTAGGCCGGAAAAGGCCCCAAACTGATCTGGTCAGGAGTAGTACGGGTATGTCAGGATTTCGATTTTTTAAAGGTTTTGGATTAGCCGCGTTGGCGATCTCGGTGACCGCCGGCGCCGGTCTGGCGCAAAAAGACCCCGACAAGGGTAAGAAGCCGGTCGAAGATATCAGCACCAAGGTTCGCAACGTTAAGCCCGAGTTAAAAGAGGCTTATAAACGCTGGCTGAATACCGACGTTGATTACATCATCACGAAGGAAGAAAAGCGCGCATTTACGGCCCTGCAGACCGACGAAGAGCGTGAGAACTTCATTGAGAACTTCTGGCGCCGCCGCGATCCGAATCCCGATACCGAAGAGAACGAATACCGCGAAGAATATTACGAGCGCATCGCCTACGCCAACCAGCACTACACGTCGGGTATTCCCGGATGGAAGACAGACCGCGGGCGGATCTACATCGCTTGGGGCAAACCCGATTCGGTCGAATCGCACCCGTCCGGCGGGTCTTACGATCGTCCAAGCTATGAAGGCGGAGGTTCAACCACAACCTATCCCTTCGAAACTTGGTTCTATCGCCATCTGGACAACGTCGGCGATGGAGTCGAGATCGAGTTCGTCGACCCGACCGGAACGGGCGAATACCGCATCGCGCGCAACGCTAACGAAAAGGATGCTCTTTTGATGGTTCCCGGAGCCGGGATGACCACAGCCGAGCAGCTCGGGCTTTCCGACAAGGGCGATCGCATCAGCGGCTACAACGGTGCGTCAGGAACCAATTTTATGCGGGAGCAGGATACGCCGTTCAGGCGGCTTGAGATCATCACCGCGCTCCAGCGGCCGCCGCAAGTAAAATTTGGCGATCTTCAAACTCTCGCGGGCGGTGATTCGGGCGTGCTCGATAACAACCCGCTTCCGTTCGACCTTCGCGTCGATTTCTTCCGCCAGTCGGAGGATCGGGTGATCGCGACGTTTACGGTCCAGGCTGATAATCGCGAGTTAAATTTCAAAGATATCGGCGGGTTGCAGACAGCTCAGATGAACATCTTTGGCCGCATTACCGCTGTTTCGGGCAAGCGTTCGGGAATTTTCGAAGATTCGGTTACAACGAATGCCACGACCGACGAACTCATTGAGCTCAAGGAGCGCAAGAGCGTTTATCAGAAGGCTGTCGCCCTTACACCGGGAACCTATAAGGTTGACGTGGTCGTCCGAGATACCGGCACCGGAAACCGCGGTATCGTCAGCCAGGGATTCACTGTTCCGCGTTACGATGAGAAAAAGCTTTCAACATCGACCATGATCCTTGCAACACGCCTCCGTACTACGACCGAGCGCGACATCGGAAGCGCTTTCGTTATCGGTAACGCCAAGGTGATCCCGAACCTATCAGGCCGCTACAAACAGGGCCAGGAAGTCGGGGTGTATATGCAGGTTTACAACGCCGGCATCGATCAGACGACTCTTCGTCCCGCGGTGGATGTTGATTACGTGCTTGTGAAAGACGGAAAGGAAGTCCTTAGGCAACCCGAGGACTGGTCCGGGTTAAGTGACTCCGGCCAGCGGCTGACGCTTGCCCGTCTTCTGCCGACGGACCGGATGCCGCTTGGCGATTACGAACTTAAGGTGATCACGAAAGACAAGGTGGGCGGCCAGGCCATCGAAAATAAGGGCAAGTTCACGATCGAGAAGTAAGCGACAGATCAAAAAAACCAAGTGCGCGAAGCGAACCTTTTGGACGTCTCGCGCACTTTTGCATTTGAGGTTTCCTAATATGCAAATTCGTCCCTTATCTTTCGCCGCCGTTCGGCTGCTCTCCTTTTTCAGCCTTTGCCCGTCCGCCCGAACCCGATTGGATCGAGAGGAAGGGAGTGTTGCTATCACCGCTGCCGAGATTCGCGCCACGGTCAGCGGGCAGACTATCGAAAATAGGAGTAAGTTCACGCTAGAGAAATAGCGAATTGAAACCGGCACGATCTTGGGTTCGAATAGGTCATTTATGGCAGAACATATTCTGACCCGCCGACTCGAACTCGATCTTCCACGCGACGAGGTGTTCGCATTCTTTGCCGACGCCGTTAACTTGGAGCGCATCACCCCGCCCGAGCTCAATTTTCACATCATCACGCCTCACCCGATCGAGATCGAACGGGGATGTTTGATCGATTATCAACTTAAACTTCACGGCATTCCGATGAAATGGCGAACCGAGATCTCCGTGTGGGATCCGCCGTTCGAGTTTGTAGATCAACAGCTTCGCGGGCCGTATGCTCAGTGGATCCACCGGCACACGTTCACCCAACTCGAACCAAATAGAACCCTGATCGAAGACGAGGTGCGCTATCGTCTGCCGCTGGAACCGCTTGGCGACATCGCCCACTTCTTCGTCCGCCGCCAGCTCGACTACATTTTCGATCATCGGCAAAAGGTGGTGGCCGAACTCCTGTCTTGAAAACAAATGATTGACCTAGTATCCTCAAGGTTCGCCCAGATCACGCGGACGTGGCGGAACTGGTAGACGCGCAGGTCTCAGAAGCCTGTTCCCGCAAGGGAGTGGAAGTTCGATTCTTCTCGTCCGCAAATCCATTTTACTAATCAGCCTGTCCATCGGACGGGCTTTTTTATTGCGTCCCACGAATATTATAGCTCTGGTCGGTAGGATTGAGTACTCAAAACAACATAGATTCATCAACACCAAAATCCATTTTCGGGTAGATTTTCGGGTAGATACGTAGCGAGGTTACCCTGGGAAAGGCTTGGCATACGATGATTCCCGATAGACTGATAAGCACAAAATCCGCATGATTGCAGCCAGTTACTTCTTTACGGATTTGAGATCCGCAATGACCAAATTTCCACTTCCGACGCATCCGGGCAAACTCCCCTTTCCGCGACAAATTTACAGACCATCTTTTCAAGAATCAGTCAATTCGCTGCTTCAAAAAAATTCCAGAGCATTCATTTGCGCAACAGTCAAACTCGCACGACCTTCAAAAGTTTTCAGACCATCGATTCACAAAGCAGTCAAGTCGATTTGGAGAAAACGTAAACGACGTTACGGCAGCCGGACCTAACGAACCTAAGCCTAGCCCGACACAAAGTTCACGTCATCGCGCCCAAACGTCCGCTCACGCCCACATCGCCCGGATCTCTTCCGGCGCTTAACCTATCAAGTCTCCGATGTCTTTCAATTGTCGAGACTTCATCTCCTCAAATTTTCCATAAACAGAGAAATGGTAGTGAGAATATACGAACTTACCGGATACCTCAGCCCATAGTTTGAGAGAGGAACTTGTCTGGCTCGCGGTTCGGGGTAGCCAGCGAAATTTCCTCGAATCCTGCATGAGTGATGCAACGCCGCCAGGTATGAAAACATACCTTGAATCGCCATTCAATATCCACTCATTCAACCGCTCTAATGGTCAGAATCTAGGTCAGCTACAGTCAGGCTGCTCCGCCCGCACGTCGGCACGTGAAGGAGTTCCAAAAATGAAACGTCCGCGGAGTTCGTTGCGGTGAACCCGATCCGAGAAAAACTTCTGTGGTAGAAAACCCCGTCCCCGCTGTAGGAGGGCAACAAGAATGGATGGTGGACGCCCACCGTCTTCCAGAAATCAACTCCATCATTTAGGTATGAAAGCACCGGGCGGTAAATCGCATGATTTTCGATGGCGCGGGCGTAGTTCGCGTCAAGTCCAATGAACAGGAACTTGGCAGAGGCGGGGGGCGCACCCTGGTAGGGCTTCTCAAGGAAAAGTCGGTTTAATTCTTTTGAAGGATGGGGGTTAAACACTCCGGTTGCCGTTCCTAGCTAGTATATACCGACGCAACTTCGATTTTCGGCAATGCTACCAATAATCGCTGGATAGCCGTGATAAGATTCTCTGGATTGGGTTGCTGAGCGCATGCAGCGAATCGCTGCGACAAAGGCTGTCGGCTGTGTGACCAGCAAAAAAGCCGTCAATATTTCTACACAAGGACGGAATGTAGTGGGTGTAAAATATGTTGTCGAGAACATGGGTCATAAGCGTCTTTTTTCTCTGCGGAGCGGTTACATTCGGACAACCAATTTCGTCAGCATCAAAAACCTTGCCGCCGAACTTCCAGTCGGCTGATTTCGATTCTGTCTTCGCCGCTTTACGAGACTCGAAAGGTAGTCCTTCCAAAGGCGAATTCGAAACGACCGACCAGTATAACCGCCGAATACAACTTCAACCGAAGCTAAGCGAAAATGAATTGTACTTTTTATATCCGGCAGGGAGTTTGGCAAAGTACGACGCGGATAAAGAAGAATTTACTGTCAATATCCCTACGAAAAGATTCTACAAAGGCAAGCCGGGGGAAATCGCCGGTGTAACGAAGTTGACACCTCCAGAGATATTTCATTCCGTCGTTGCGCGAGACCCAGTAACAACTAACGACGGAACCTATATTGGAACGAATGCATACGGTGCTCAGGTGACGGTATTCAAAAGGTCGACCACTGAGCGACGTCTGATCGTTTCAAATTTCAGCGAGTCTAGGGGTGGACAGACTCTATTAGGAGAGCCTTCCCTTTTGGCAACGTTCAGTTCGCCACAGGCAAAGGCTCAGGAGCTAAAACATAATCTGGCGGTCTTGTACATCGCGAAGCCAGTCGAGCCATATATTGAATCTTCCACTTTTTTCGACAAAGCAACCTTAAACCGCCCACAGGACGTTCACACGACTAGCTATTACTTGGTAGTCCGCGTCGCTGAAATCTGGATAGTTGATTCGAGGAATGGAACGGTGCTAACGGCGATATTGCCATCGGATGGTAAGTTCACAAACCCGGTACCGCCCAGCCTTCTCGTACCTGGGAAGCTTATATCTTCTGCAAAGGCGACACGTTCAGCACAAGCTCGGAAAGAGATGGTATCCGGTGTGGTCACTGTTAGGGTCGTTGTGGGAGAGGACGGAAATGTAATATCGGCGACTGCCATTTCGGGACATCCACTTTTGCGCGGCACGTCAGAGGCGGCTGCGCGTGGATCGAAATTTAGTCCGGGAGTGCGGGACGGCAAACCTGCATCCTTTGAAATTGTCTTGACTTATAACTTCCCTGACTATTGAACGATGACGGGGACCAGCCAGACGGACGAAAGCTCCCCCAATCTAACCTGCATCAATATTTCTTGACAGCGCGCCGAAAACCTGCCTATTAGCTAAGTCCTTTATTAGCAACAAATTAAAGTCGAAAAAAGTTGCGTCTTCCGCCTTCACCCGGTATAATTGTCTTATCGGTAATACTTATTGCGTCCTGTAAACTGGAAGTTTTTGCGTACTACCGGATTACATAAAATTGCCCGTGTCGATTTGGGGTCGAAGCACGAGCAAAACAAATTAATGATTATGAAAAGTATAACAAAAAATAATAAAGAAAGCAAGTTTCATAAGAACTCAATTTTGGAAATGAACGAACAAACCTTAAACAGAATACATCCGGCGCTGGCTGCTGAGATCGGTCTTAACCCATCGATCCTTTTGCTTCAATTGGATTTCTGGTGTGCGATTTCGAGCGAGACTCGTTGTGTCCGCGGCGGAAAGCGATGGACGTTCCAAAGCCATGCCGATATGCACGAGAAGCTTCCATTTCTATCTGAAACTACAATCTGCCGAACAATCAAAAAGCTTAAGACTCTCAACCTGATTCAGGTTGACAACTTCAACAAGCGGAAGGGGGATAGAACGGGCTGGTATCGAATTAACGAAGAAGGCATTCGTTCCCTTTCGAGCATCCGCCTGAAGGATGAGCATCTTCAAGTGGACTCGGTTCAACATGAAGCGGCTGCCGTTCGAAATGAACCGACTGAGATTCAAGATGAACCGACTGAGATTCAAGGTGAACCGACGTTACCAGAGAATACTTCAGAGACTACAGCCGAGAATACTTCAGAGATTACGTTTAGGTACACAGCCGATTGCGAGCAATCGGATTTGGACGAATCGTTCAGCTGTGAGGTGTTACCTAGGAACACAGGGGGGATAGAAACGTCATTCCCCTTGGACGAGTCGTTTCGTGCCGTCGCGGCTTTCGAGAGCGTCGGAGTGACTAGATTTGATGTGACGTTCCGCGATGACATTTCAGGCGAGGCAAAAGTGTATGTTGAGTCGGTCGATCTTAGTAATCGGAAAATTCTAGCGCGGGCGCTTGAACTGAACGAGGAGGAAGGTTGGTCTTTCATAGCGCGCCCGCGCGGCTCGAATTTGATTCAAGTCGATGACGTTGATGTTGAAGGCGTAAAGATATTGATCCATCAAGCATTCTTTGTTGAAGAAACCTCTGAAGGTAGCTATCAGGTATGGCTCGCCCTGCCGCACGGAACCGAGGAAGAACTGAAGTCGATTCGAAGCCGATTGCTGAGAGGGCTGCGCGGTAATGGGAACGGCGGGTCGTTCGGCGCTACTCGATGGGTAGGAAGCATCAACCAGAAGCCGGAACGGAAGGGTTTTCGGGTTCGATTGATCGAGGCGAGCGATGGATGGTTCACAAGCGCCGGCGAGTTGGAGGATGCGGGACTACTGACTGAAGCAACGGCAGATCCAAATGGTGGGTTCAACAAAGGCACCTACGTGAATCCTAGCTTCGACGCGAAGTTCCCAAGTTACGACGAGTGTTTGCGAAGTAAGGGTGACGACCGTTCGAAGGCGGATGCGTCTTTCCTGAAGCTTTGCAAGATGCGCGGGGTTTCACGGGAAGCGGCAGTATCGCAGCTTTATGATGTCTCCGACCGTGCGATCAAAAGCGGAACAAGATATGTAGAACGAACTGCAGAGTA
>JBDSLC010000215.1:0-18551 GCA_039916585.1 Pyrinomonadaceae bacterium
GCCCGCTCACATCGATCTCGCCGCCGTCGAATCGACCATCACAGAAACTCCCGGTGTTGCGGGCATTCACGATCTACACGTTTGGACCATCTCGTCCGGCCGCGACGCACTTTCCGCGCACATCAGCCACGACGATTCGGTCTCGCATTCGGATCTGTTGCAAACCGTCCGCTCAAAACTTCACGATCGCTTTGGGATCGACCACCTGACCATCCAGATGGAAACTCTCTCGCACGAAGCCGAGGCTCTGTACGTTTGCGAGACGGGGACGCAATGCTTCGAACCCTCAAGGACGGCACACTAGCGTATGCCCGTCATCGACTTGCGGTGGGGAACCCGCAACATACCTTTCGCCTTCAACGAAGACAGATTCATAGTACTCGGCGTCGCCGATGATCGTCCGCCGCTTTCCGATGTACAGATCGGTGAAAGGCTCGACGCCCCGATCGGAACGCCCACGATCGAAGAAGTAGTTAGCGACGGCGAAACAGTCCTGATAGTCGTCCCCGACGCTACCCGCGACGTAGGAAGTGGGCAGATCGTAAATCTCGTCGTCCGTCGCCTGATCGCTAGCGGCATTAACCCGTTCGACATCCGCATTATTTTCGCAACCGGCATTCACCGTCGCGTCACGGAGGAAGAGAAACAAAAGATCGTGACGCCATTCGTAGCCCAGCGGATTAAAACGCTCGACCACGAACCCCGCGATCTGATGCAGATCGTCAGGCTCGGCGAGACGTCGTTCGGCTTGCCGATCGAACTCAATCGAGCGCTGGTAGAGCACGATCACGTGATCTTGGTTGGCGGCGTTTCATTTCATTATTTCGCCGGTTTTACAGGCGGACGGAAACTGATCTGCCCGGGCCTTGCATCATCTAAAACTGTCTCCGCAACACACAAACTCGCATTCGATTGCGAATGGCTCGACCGCCGTCACGGTGTGGGCAGCGGAATACTCGACGGCAATCCTGTTCACGAGGCGTTTGTCGAAGTCGCTTCCAAGATCAACGTTTCATTCTGTATCACTACTGATGTGAACGAAGCCGGCGACATAGTTGAACTGCACCGCGGTGATCTCACGACCTCGCACCGGGCGGCTTGCGACACGTTCGCACAGCGGCATTCGATTGAGATATCAGAGAAACGAGATATCGTCATCGTTAGTGCAGGCGGATATCCTCATGACGTAAACATGATCCAGGCGCACAAGGCTCTCGATTCAGCCGCAGTGGCTTGCAATGATGGCGGGATGATCGTGCTATTGGCGGAATGTTCGGAGGGTTTGGGACGGACGGACTTTCTGAAATGGTTCAATGCAGAGAATAGCGATGCACTTGCCCGACACCTCTGCGAGAGCTATCAGGTCAACGGTCAGACCGCGTGGACGCTGCTAAGGAAGACCGAGAAGTTTGACGTCCGCATCGTCACCACGCTCCCAGCCGACGCAACCGAGAAAATGCGAATGGTCTCGATGCAATCCCTTGACCGGACAATGAAGAAATCCGTAAAAGAAAAGGCAGGATACATCCTGCCTTACGGTGCGAAAACTTTGATCCGTGAGATCACTTCTTGATCTGAAACGTTCGAGCCATCATATCTGTCTGCGTCCGCAACGAGCGAAGCTTGTCAGTATAGGCCGTAAATCGAAGAACGTAGACCGTATCGCCATCGCGAAGATAATAGAACCGTCCCGCCTTACCGCGGCCGGAGCTGACGAATTCGTAGTTGTAAACCGACCCTCGCAAGGCCCCGCCGAAGTTCTCATCCTTACCCGCGACGAATCCGCGAAGGAATTGGAGTTTCTCTTCCTCGGATTTCATCAGTTCAGCAAGCGGCTTGTTTGCCGGCAAAGTCAATTTTCGGATCTCGAGATCGCCATCATTAGCGGTCACATATACGACATTCACCGGAGCCTTGCCAACTACTTTCCACTTGTCGTCCGGGATCTCGAAAGTAAACTCGACCGTCGGATCAGCGAAGGTAGTACGGTTCTGTGCCAAACCCGCCGCAGCAAATGTTAATACAGCGAGGGCAACAGAGAGGAGCTTTTTATATTGGCCGTTCATCTTTTTGGTACGAGACTATTCTAATGGAAATAGGGCGAAACTTGAAAGTTTAGATGTAGCTGGCACATCAGTTGTTGTATTCGTTCGAAAAGGTTATGGCTAAGATTTTTTCAGCCTTTCATTGATCACGAGCGTCTAACTCTAAGTTCGACCGCAACAAACGAATGCGGCAAAGTCATTATTTGAGGTATTTAGCAATGAAGCAAGGGTTTTCGTTCGTCACTAAACTGACCGCCGCGTCGCTAATTTGGCTGCTCACTGTTCCGGCATTTGCCGCGATCGACGGCAAAACTTCCCCGGCAAAAGCTCTGACCGAAGATCAGAAGATCCTCCATGTGCTCAACCGCCTCGGCTTTGGAGCCCGGCCCGGTGACCTTGAGAAGGTGAAGGCGATCGGCATTCAAAAGTACATCGACCAGCAGCTTAACGCGGCGACGATTAGTGATCCGACCGCGGATGCAAAGGTGAAAAATCTTGAAGTGTTCAATATGAGCACCGCCGAGGTCTTCGCGAAATACCCGAATCCCGGCGCACTGCTCAGGCAGCTCGAAGGCGGTCGACAAGCACAGGCGAACGCAAAGGCACGCAATGCCCTGATGGCGAACGGCGATATGCCTCCGCCTCCGGCCGATGAAGCCCAGATGACCGCCGACCAACGCCGCGAGCGTCAGCAGAAAATCCAGGAGCTTTATCGCAAGTATGATCTTCGGCCAGCGAATCAGATGCTTCCGCAGATCGTCTCGAACCGCGTGCTTCGAGCGGTTTACTCGGAGCGTCAGCTGCAGGAGGTAATGGTGGATTTTTGGCAGAACCACTTCAACGTCTTTTCGGGGAAGGCCGCCGTACGCTGGTACATACCGAGCTACGAGCGCGATGTACTCCGCAAGAACGCCCTTGGCAATTTCCGCGACCTCCTTATCGGAACGGCCCAGCATCCCGCGATGCTATTTTTCCTGGACAATTTCGAATCGGTAGCACCAAACGCCCAACAAGGCGGCGGCAATAACAGACTGGCCGAAGCAGTTCGCACCGGTAACATTCCGCCTCGGCTTCGTGAGCAGATCAAGAGGAATCAGAACCTGACCGATGCCCAGCTTGATCAACGTATCAGCCAGCTTAAGACTCAGCAGAATCGTCCGAAGCGAGGTCTGAATGAGAACTATGCCCGCGAGTTGATGGAGCTTCACACGCTAGGCGTCGACGGCGGCTATTCCCAGAAGGACATCGGCGAGGTCGCCCGTGCCTTCACCGGCTGGACCATCGCCGATCCGCGCGGGTACCGACGAGCGGCTGCAGGAATGATCAACGGCGATGAGGAAAAGCGGCTCGCACGCATCCAGCGGCAAGCGGGAATTTCTGAAGATGTCGACAGCGGAGAGTTCTATTTCAACGAACGTTGGCACGACAAGGATGCTAAGACCGTGCTTGGCCAGAAGATCGAAGGCGGCGGCGTGAATGACGGCCTGAAGGTCATCGACATTCTTGTTAAGCATCCGTCGACCGCGAAATTCATTGCACGAAAATTAGCAACGAAGTTCGTTAACGACAACCCGAGCGAGGCTCTCGTCGGTCGCGTTGCCGAAGCGTTCTCGAAGTCGAACGGTGACATCAAGACCACGCTTCGCGCGCTGTTTACTGACAAAGAGTTCTTTGCACCTGAAAACTATCGGGCAAAGATCAAAACCCCGTTCGAACTTGCTGTGAGTTCTATCCGAGCCGTTGGCGGCGATACGATGAGCGGCCCGCAAATGCTGGCAATGCTAAACAAGCTCGGCGAAGTTCCGTACGGCTATCAGGCACCGACCGGATATCCAGACACCGCCGAAGATTGGGTGAACACCGGGGCACTTCTCGAACGGCTTAACTTTGCCGTTGCTATCGCCAGCAATCGGATCCCGGGAACGCGTGTGGATCTGGCGAACCTCGCCGCACCGACCAGATCGGCAATACTCGACAAGGCGATCGCCGAGATCCTAGAAGGCGAGATCTCTCCGGCGACCAAGGCTCAGCTCATAAAACAGATCGAACAGCCGCTGCCGGAGGTGAAGGCCGCGAACGAGGTCGATGACGAAACCGACGACGCTCCGCCAATGCGTCCCGGCCAGCAGGGAGCCAGGCAGGGCGGCAGGCAGTCACGATTACTGGAGCCGAGCGGAAATCCGGATGTGTTCAAGGCCGTAAGCCTTGTGCTTGGATCTCCCGAATTCCAGCGTCAATAGTTACAAATAAGCCCCTTTCGGACGTCGATGGCCGGCCAAGTGCCGGCTATCGGCATTTGGCCGTTCGTGCGATAGAATCTATCTGAAATGAGTGTTTACGAGGGATTAGACGAATCGAAACAGTTTGCTTGCCGTGTGATCGCCGACCACGCGAGGTCGACGGCATTTGCTATCACCGACGGTATTTTGCCCGGCAACGAAGGCCGCAATTACGTGCTTCGCAAGATAATGCGCCGCGCCATCTACCACGGCCGCGAGCATCTTTGGCTAACCGAGCCCTTCTTCTACAAGGTCTGCGATTTAGTTGTCACGGAATTTGCTGGCGCCTTCCCCGAGCTTGAAGTTCAGCGCGACTTCATCGGAAAAATGGTGCGGCTCGAGGAAGGTCGTTTCGGCAATACCGTGACGGTCGGCCTTGGAAAACTAGCTGAGCTTTTGATCAGCAAGGATGCGCCTACAGACCAGCTGTTCCTTCAGGTCGCGAAACTTTACGACACATTCGGAACGCCGAAGGATCTGATCCGTGTCTATCTGGAAGAAAAAGGGATCGAGTTCGAAGAGGAGGATTACAACCACCGGTTTGACGCTGCCCTTCAAGACCTTCAGAGGCAGACCGGCATCGGCAAGACCGTGCGAAAGTCCGAGATCAATCCGATGTACGCCGAGATTGCCGCGGCTGGCGGGGCAAATAAGTTTCACGGCTACGACGCGACGAAACTCGATGACGCTAGGGTCGCTTCACTCGTAAAGGGTGACGCTAAAGTCGACTCACTCAATGAAGGTGACGAAGGCTTGGTCATTCTCAACGACACGCCATTCTATGCCGAATCCGGCGGACAGGTCGGCGATACGGGCGTTCTTATGGGCACTGGGAGCGATAGCGGCCGGGTTCCCACGACGATAAATGTACTCGACACCTTTGCACCGATCCCGGGCGTGATCCTTCATAAATCCCGCGTCGAAAAAGGATCGTTGAACGTGGGCGATACCGTTTCCGCAGTCGTCGACGAACAAAAACGCGACGCTACGCGACGAAACCACACGGCAACGCACCTGTTGCACGCCGCGCTAAAAGAGGTGCTAGGAACACACGTAAAGCAGGCCGGATCGGTCGTTGCTCCGAATTATCTTCGATTCGACTTCACGCATTATCAGCCGATGACGGATGAAGAGATCAGCGAGGTTGAGGATCTCGTGAACCGGTACATCCTTCAGAATGAGACGGTTACGACGAACATGATGGCGCTGGAAGAGGCGATGCGTAGCGGAGCGGTCGCGATGTTCGGCGAGAAGTATGGATCAGACGTTCGCGTTCTTAGCGTCGGCGACGGCAAGTTTTCTATGGAGCTTTGCGGCGGTACGCACGTGCGGGCGACCGGCGATATAGGCAGCTTTAAAATTACGTCCGACGAAGCTATCGCCTCGGGCGTTCGACGCATCAGAGCAATCACGGGGTTTGATGCCTTTGCGCGATTCCGCGAAGACGAGGTCCTTATCGACCGCTCGCTCGACGTATTGAAAACTCAGCGTGATCAACTTCCGGCCGCGATCGAAAAGCTTCAGGACGAGCTAAAACGAACCCGTCGCGAGATGGACGAGCTCAAGCTAAAGATCGCAACCGGAGCCATCGGCGGAGCGTCTTCTAATGGAGACGAAGCGCGCGAGATAGCCGGCGTAAAAGTGATCGGCAAGATCGTCGAGGACCTTGACGCGGGCGGAATGCGGCAGCTTTCTGACACGCTGCTTGCACGTCTGAAGTCGGGCGTAGTCGTCATCGGCCGAAAAGAGGAAGGAAAGGTCGGGATAATCGTCCGCGTGTCCGACGACCTGACCGCTAAGGTCAAGGCCGGCAACGTGATCAAAGAGATCGTGGCGATCGTCGGCGGAAAAGGCGGCGGAAGGCCCGATATGGCTGAAGGCGGCGGCAGCGAGCCCGATAAACTAGCGGAGGCCATCGAGGCGAGCTACAAGGTTATTGAGAACTTTTTGACGTCCTGACTCGTTTAATTAAATAGTCAAGCGTTATTTGACACCATCCTCACGCAACTTAAGTTGTCACAAACGCGTGAGAGATGGTGTTTCTATTTTACGGACGAAGTGTCCCCAAAAATAATAGATGTTAGCGGGCGAACAATTCGGTAGATACGAGATCAGCGGCAAGATCGGCGAGGGCGGCATGGGCGAGGTGTATTCAGCACGTGACCTCGAACTTGATCGCACTGTCGCGATCAAACTGCTTCCAAATGAATTCACTGCTGACGAGGAACGCCGCCTCCGATTCCGACAGGAAGCAAAAGTCGTCTCGGCACTCAATCACCCGAACGTCATCACAATCTACGAGATCGGTGAGAATGATTTCGGGCATTTTCTCGCGACGGAGTTTGTCGAAGGAAAAACGCTCCGCGAAGTTATCAAACGTGAATCGCTAACGCTCAACCGAATATTGCGGATCATGGAGCAGGCGGCTAATGCTCTTGTAGCCGCTCATGCCGAGCACATCGTTCACCGCGACATAAAGCCCGAGAACATAATGGTGCGCCGCGACGGAATCGTCAAAGTGCTCGACTTCGGCCTCGCCAAACCGGTCATCGGTTACAAGAACGGCGACGACAGTGCGGACAACAAAACCGTTCCCGGCACAGTCATGGGTAGTGCTCGCTATATGTCACCCGAGCAAGCCCGCGGGATTGAAGTCGATGAGCGAACCGACATCTGGAGCCTCGGCGTTGTGCTGTTCGAACTACTGATCGGCAAGGCGCCGTTCGATGGCGAGACGACCGCCGATACGCTCGCGGCCGTGATCTATCACGAGCCTGAAGCGATCTCGAATCTGCTACCGAATGCACCGGTTGAGCTTTCTCGCATCGTCCGAAAGGCATTGCAGAAAGATCGTGACGAGCGCTATCAAAGCATCAAGGACCTTGCACTTGATCTCAAAGATCTACTGCACGATCTCGACCATTCTAACAGTGGCAATCGCACGGGTCACATCACTTCGAACCCGAATTTCAGCGAAAACCCGACGATCATTCATCGAACACTGAGCGGAAAACATCGCACAGACCCTGTGTTCGCATCGGCATTAGCCAGAAATACCGCGGTTGGATCGGCAAGGCGTCTGCTTCCCCTCGCGTTCGCTGCGATCCTTGGGTTATCCGTTCTAGCGTTTGGCGGCTACGCGATCTATAGCTTCGCGACCGCGGAGGAGCCGATGGCGGCGCACGCTTTCGCCAGATCGCAGATCACTCGGATCAACACGGATGGCCGGGTAATGCTCCCTGCCATCTCTCCGGACGGTAAATATGTTGCCTACGTCTCCGGCGAGGTTGGAAGTCGAAGTTTGGTGGTTCGTCAGATCGCCACCGACAGCTTAGTTACAGCCGTACCGGCGACCAATCAGAATCTGCAATCCGTGACATTCTCGCCGACGGGCGACCATATTTACTACTGCCTGACGAGTACGGACTTTTCGATCAATACTCTCTATCAGGTCCCAACGCTCGGCGGTACGCCGAAGAAGTTGATCGAAGATGTCGACAGTCCTGTAACCTTCTCTCCGGACGGAAAGCGTTTCGCATTTATCCGACACCGCTCCGAGCCAAACGAGGATGCCATCTTCATCGCGCATGCCGATACGCTAGCCCTGGAAGAGTTGATGTCGAATAGCAACACGGACTACGACTTCTTCGCATTCCGACTCGCATGGTCACCTGATGGCCGAACGCTGGTCACCGGCGCCGGGAATCGGGAGAGCGGGTTCATTTCCAAGACCGACCTGGTTGAGATCTCGATCGCCGATAAGACTCCCAGAGCTATTAACGGGCCGCGGGACTTCTTCCATATCAACAATGTCGTCTGGTTCCCCGACGGGTCAGGCATATTGTTCTCAGGCCGTGAAACACAAAACTCACCTAACCAGATCTGGCGCGCGTCATACTCCGACGGCCGCATCGATCCGGTTACCAATGACTTCAACGATTATCTTGACGTCAGCGTCTCGGACGACGGTAAGAACATTGCCACGCTAAAGGCAGACACCGTTTCATCCGTCTGGAAATACGTCCCGGATGCTAAGAAGGGAACACAGTTTGGCGGAGAATCGCGGAACCTGGACGGGATGCATGGCTTGCTTCATCGCCGCGACGGATCGCTTGTTTTCACGAAAACCGCCGGCAAGGAAACCGACATTTGGGTGACCGACGATGATGGAAAAACCGCCAAAGCGATCCATGCGGAACCCGGATTCTCGGTAACGCCAGTCGCACCAACTGACGGAACATACCTCGTCTTTAACGTGCAAAAGGATAAGACCTCGAAGATATGGAGGTCGAATCCGGATGGTTCAGATCCTGTGAGGCTTTCCGAGGAAGATCCTTCGATAGTCGATTTCAATCCGCAATTGACTCCGGACGGCTCGACGATCATTTTTCAACGAAAATCTGACGACGAGCGATTCTCCCTGATGCGTATGCCGGTCGGCGGCGGCAAGGCTGAGGAATTCTACGATGTGGCAGGTATGAGCGTGTTTATGCCGCGAATCTCGCCGGACGGCAAGCGGCTCGCATACACGGCGTACGATGTAAAGACTTTTCAGAAGAAGCTCTATATCGCGACGATCGAAGAAGGTGCTTTCGGCAAGGTCGAGCAAGAGATCGAGTACAACCTGATCAATCAATATGCCTGGTCGCCCGATGGCAAAGCGCTAACTGTTCTTACGAATCGCAGCGGTGTGCAGAACATTTGGCGGCAACCCATCGACGGTTCGACACCAACGCAGATCACAGATTTTAAGTCAGGAAGAATAATGAACTTTACGTGGACCGCTGACGGCAAGGAACTGTTTCTGGTTCGCGGCAATACGAATAATGACCTGATCCTTATCAAAGACACGGATCGAAATCCCCCGAATCAGACCGTTGCAACCCGGCGCAGCAGCGGTTACGAGCGGGCCAACTTCAACCTATACAATTTTCTTTTCAGCTCTGTTCGCTGATCTCTCGAACGCCTTCTACGATCCTCGCGATCTCTTCTTCGGTCGTGTAAACCGAGCACCCAACTCTCACTAATCCCTGATCGTTCAACCCAAGTCTCTCGACTACCGTTGCTGCATAGAAGTCGCCGTGCGAAACGAACAGGCCGCGTTCGGCAAGCTGTTTACTCACTTCGCGTGAGGGAATATCGCCAACCGTGAATGATACGAGCGACGTCCGAGGCCGATCCGGCGACGGGCCGTAAACTCTCACTCCTTCGATCTCGGATAGCCCGTCCCAAAGCTTTCGAGTGAGGCCGCCGTCGCGGTCGTGCATCATTCCGAACGCAGACGCAAGGCGTTCGCGCAGCGTCGTACCTTCGCCAAGCGATGCAATGAAGTTCACAGCCGCCGCTGCTCCAACGATCGATTCGTGGCTCTGGGTTCCCGTCTCGACCCGATCCGGCGAATTGTCCGGAGCGGGCCGGAGCTTCGGAAAATCGATCGAGGCGAGCAACTCTTTTCGCCCATACAGAATGCCGATGTGCGGGCCGTAGAACTTGTATGCCGAACACGCGAGAAAATCGCAACCGATCGCCTGAACATCAACCAACGAATGTGGAGCGAAATGGACAGCGTCCACAAAACTCAGCACACCGGCTTCTCTCGCGATCTCGCACGCCGCCGCCACATCCGTGATCGTGCCCAACGCATTTGACGCCGCACCGATCGCCAACACCTTGGTTCGGTCGTTGATCAGCCCCGGCAGCTCTTCCAGAAACAGCTCGCCGGATTCGATATCCATCGGCAGCACCCTGATCACAACACCGCAGTCCTTCTCCAACCCCCGCCAAGTATCGACGTTACCGTGATGATCAAGCTCCGTTACGATGATCTCGTCTCCAGCTTCAAAGCCTCTACCGAGAGATCGCGAAAGATGAAACGTCAGCGATGTCATATTCTGTCCGAATACGACCTCGTCGGAATTACAGTTAAAAAAGTCGGCGAACGCTTGTCGCGAATCTTCGATGAGCGCATCCGTTTCGTCGCTCGTGGGATAGCCCCAGTGAGTGTTCGCGTTATGGTTGAACAGGTAATCATTCATCCCTTCAACAACCGATCGCGGAACCTGAGTTCCGCCCGGACCGTCAAAATACGCGACGGGGTGTTCGTTGTAGACACGTTCTAACGCGGGAAACTGGGATCTTATCTCTTCGATCGAAAGGCGGCGTTCGGTTTGAGCTGGCATAGATGGAGGTCGGGTAAAGTGTCAGATGAAAATAAAAAGACACTTTACCCGATGATGGCGGGACGAGGGAAATCCCTCGCCCGTTATGAAGACCGTTTTTAGGACGATGTCGAATAGCTAGGCTGATTACACGACGGCGTCTGCGAATGATGGATCGCAAGTCCCTCGTCGTCGTCGGGCTTCTCTGATTTGTTCGCGGTGATCAGGACGACCGACGCGACGATGACGAAAGCTCCGATCAGCATCTGAGCCGTTAGCGATTCGCCCGCGACGCTCCAACCGAGCACGACCGCGATCACCGGATTCACGTAAGCATACGTAGCGACCATTGCTGGCTGAGCGTTCTTGAGCAGCCAACTATACGCAGTGAAGCCCATAAGTGACCCGAAGATGATCAGGTAAAACAAAGCGAAGATCGAGTTCGATGACACAGCCGCCGGATCGAATGTCGTGTGCTCACCGCGGATAAGGCCGACGATGAACAGCGATACGCTGCCCGCAAGCATCTGCATTCCCGCCGTCAGCAGCGAGGACTTCGGTGTCGTCGCCTTCAGCCCGTAGATCGACCCAGTCGCCCACGAGAGTGCCCCGACGATCACTGCTCCATATCCGAACCATTGACCGTAACCGTCACCGCCGGCGACGGAACTCTTACTTGAGATAAGAAGATAAACACCAATGAATCCGACGAGCAATCCCGCAGCAACCTTCCAATTCGGGCGGGCGTTCCCGAGCCACAACCAGCTCAGCATCACGACGAACAGCGGTTCCGTCGCAACTAGTAATGCGGTCATGCTCGAAGGAATGTAGTGCGAAGCGAGCACGACAGCTCCGTTACCGCCGAGCAGCAGGAAAGTGCCCACGACGGCCGATGTCTTCCAATGAGCGAAAGTCGGTCGTTCGTAATCCTTCGTGAATCGAGCCCAGACGAAGAGGATCGCTCCGGCGACGGCAAAACGCGCCCCGGCCATCAGGAAAGGCGGAAGTGTCTCGATCGTGTACTTGATCGCGAGATAAGTCGAACCCCAAAAAACATAAACGGCAAAAAACGCCGCGATAAGCACGATCAGGCTCTTTCGATTTGTGATTGCTTCCGTCATTTCTCAACCTACCCTGCTCTTTTACTTCCCTTTCCGCTTCACCTTTTCAAAGGGCACACATCTGTCGAGCGGTAATGCCGTTGTTTCCTTTATCGTCTGAAGGACGACTGTCGTTCGCGTCGTGACCACGCTCGGGATCGCCTTCAGCTTCTCCCTTAACAGACGCGCTAGATCTTCCGGATCGGACGCTCGCACCTTCAAAAGAAAAGAATCTTCGCCGGCGACGTCGTGAACTTCGAAAACTTCAGGTATCTGCGCCAGCAAGTCGTCCGTACCGTCGCCACACTCATTCGTGCGAACGAAAACAAAAGCTGTCAGCCCAAACCCAACCTCTTTCGGTTGGATGGACGCGAAATACCCCTGGATGACCCCACGTTCTTCAAGCTTTCGAATACGCTCAAGAACGGCCGACGCAGCAAGTCCAACCTGACGCGCGATTTCGGCATTCGAGATTCGTCCATCTTGCTGAACGATGTTCACTATCTGCTTGTCAATATCGTCAATCATTCGGTCTCTACCTCGACTGATAGAATAATCAACGGTCATTGGTTTTGTCAAGAGAAACATGATCGGTAAATGGTGGATAATTGTCCTAATCGTTCGGCGAAAGGCGTTATCTTATCTTGGCTACCCTGACAAACTCTAAAGTTCCGGGCATCATCTGATTAGTGTTAAACTTCTCTCCGTTCCCTGAATGACCCAAGCGGCCGAAAAACACAGTTCCGCGATTGACGACGGCGTGTCGCGGCTGTTGTCGCGTGCGGCGGATACACGCGGGCTTCAGGCAGACGATCTGCGGCCCCGGGTTGAGGCGGCGCTTGGGAAGTATCTGCTGAAGGAAGACGTGAACGTCGAACGTCATGCGGTCAGCACATTTGTAGACGAGCTTCGTGCAGACGATCTTTGCCTTATTCTTTCGTGTGAACGCGGTGACGAGAAGGCGTGGGAAGACCTGGTCGCTAATTTCGACGCTACGGTTAAGTCGGCCGCAAGAAAGATCTCGGCGAATAGCGAGGACGCTGAAGATCTTGCGAGTGGCATCTGGGCAGAGCTGTACGGCCTGCGAGTAGATGCGGACGGGAATAAGAAGAGCAAATTGGCCTATTATTCGGGCCGCGGCAGCTTGGCGGGATGGCTGCGGGCGGTGTGTTCACAGCTTGCGATAGACCAGTTTCGAAAGCAGTCGAAGTTCGTTCAGATCGAAGAAGACCGCGAGTTCGAGAACCTGGCGGAAGAATCGTCAAACCATACGGGGAACGATCACGTGCTCCACCACACCGCAAGCCCGGAAGATCTGCTGACCGAGAAGCGCACGTCGGCTGACGTCACCAAGGCCTTGAGTGCCGCGGTTGCATGCCTGGAGGATGAGGACCGCCTGATGGTGAAACTGTACTATTTTGACGATTTGAAGCTCAAGGATATCGCTGCAACATTCGGTTATCACGAAGCTACTGCGAGCCGAAAGCTCGTGCGGATTCAGAACGACATTCGTAGATCGGTCGAAAAAGAACTGCGAAAAACGCACGGATGGAGCGAGACGGAGGTAAAGCGTCATCTCGCGGAAACCGCTGCGAAACTTGGGCTTAGCCTTGAGAAGCTGTTCGCCACACTGATTGCGTTGGCTGTGGTGCAAGATTATTGGTTTTGAGGCGTTCTAGTATTGGGTAGCGAAAACCTATGGGAGGGAAAGTGAAAATGGTAAAAAGTGAAAAAGTGGAAAAGGCCGTCGGCCGTTTCTGCTCTTAACTTTTTCACCTTTTCACTTTCCACCTATTCAACTTTGGCAATGGAACTGGAATTCGACAAGGATATGGACTCGCTTCTTCGCAGATCTGGCGAAGCAAGCAGAGGCGTACTCGCGGGCGACGGGCCGGACGAGAAGCCGAAAGTTCATCTTGATGCCGATCAACTATCTGCGTTTGCTGAGAATGCGATGCCCGAGGGATCGAGGGCGTTGTATATGTCGCATCTCGCCGACTGCGATCGCTGCCGCCGGATCTTGTCGGGCCTCATGATGCTGAATGCAGATGCAGAGCCGGTGGAAGAACGCATCATCGCGCCCGTGATTTCGCCGGCGGCGATCGAGCCATGGTATCGGGGATTGTTGCTGCCGAATCTTGCATATGGGATGGGCGGGCTCGTGCTCGTTTTCGGCGGGCTTATCGCTTTCACAGTTTTCCAGTCCGATCAGAACCGTGAGTCGCTATCGCAGGTGGCGAGCGAGGCACCGGCGGCTCGAGGGCCGATGTTCGAAGATCCTCAGGCGGTGACTGATCAGATGGCAAACTCGAACGCTGCTTCGGCAGTTGCGAACAAGCCTGCGACGGCTCAAGCCGCAAACGCCTCGGCAAATACTACAAACACCGCGAGCAATTCGATGCCTGTCGGATCGGCGTCCGACAAGCTGCGAAAAGAAACGTCCTCTGCCGACCAATCCGGCCTCACGCTGGACGGCGTCGACGCCGCAAAGCCTGTGGCCGGCGCCCCCGCAGCTGCTCCTCCGCCACCCGCGATCGCAGCAACGAAGCGAGAAGATGCGGAGTCGAATGCGGTCGCGGCGGAGTTGAAGGACGATGACATGAAGGCGCGTAACCTTGAAAAAAAGAAAAGTTCCGAGGCCGGAAAAGCCGACGCGTCTATCAGTTCGCGAAAGGTAGAAGACCTTCCGATCAACTCCCGGCAAATCCAAAATCTTCCGCGAACACAGGCTGGCGGGATCGCAAAATCAACGCCAGGGCCGAGTCGCGACAACGCTCAGACTTTTCCGAATCGTGCCGATAATACGAACGAACTCTACGAAGAAAAGCGTATAAGCGGCAAAGGTTTTCAGCGTCGGAATAACGTATGGTACGACAACTCGTACCGCGGGCAGTCTACAGTTAACGTTCGGCGGGGCACAGATGAATTCGGAAAACTCGACAGCGGTCTCCGATCGATCGCCGAAAGCCTTAAGGGCGTGGTCGTCGTAATCTGGACCGGAAAGGCTTACCGAATCCAATAAAGTTGGGCTTATTTCGAAGCCGCTCTCGCCTTTGTTACAAATATTTCAGCCGACAGCTTTATATCAGCATCCTTCCACGCAGCCTCAAACTCTTTTCGAACCATCGTGGCGGAGGTCGATTTGCCCTGTTTGTCCAGTGCAGCCGCCAAGCCAAACAAGGCCCGGCCATTTTTCGGATTCTTATCGATCTCCTTCCTAAATACACCTTCGGCCTCGGCGTATTCCCCCGCACGCATTAAGGCACGCCCGAGCCATTCGCGGGCGGGCAGGTGCCAGTCGGGTGGCTCGTTGTAGTTGAGAAGATCTTCGGCGGCAACCGAGCGACGCAAGGCATCGATCCCCGCCTCCTTGTCTCCCTTGGCCCACGCGATCTCGCCAGCAAGCATTTCATCCGCAATTTTCAGGACCGCGTGCGCAGAATTGTTACCGAAGACGGCATCTGCCCGGATCGCGGCGATAGCGGCGCGAAGATTGTTCCGTTCGGCCTCGGCCTCGCGAAGTTTGCCCTTCTGGCTGAATGCGAGTCCACGTGCAAATCGCCATATCGTGGTCGTTACCTTCATCTCGACCGCCGGTTGTGGATAAGCGAGGATGTCGTCCCACCTCTGAAATCTAGCCAGGGTTATCAGCGGATACGGCATGAACATTTCGAGCATCGGCATCCCGATCACGTTCGGGCCGACGTTTGCTTCAAGTTCCTTCGCCGCCTTGATCGCGCCCGCAAAGTTTCCGGCTCCGGCGTGCGAAGCTGCCAGCATATGGATGTTGTGGTTGTAGTACATAAGCGGGTAGACGCCGTTCGAGCCGCTCCGCTCAATGTATTTGCGGTCGGCGACGATGGCGAGATCGTTGCTCTTGACCGCGACGTCATTGTCGCCAGTTCGAAGATAGATGTGCGACGGCATGTGTACCAGGTGACCGGCGTTAGGTGCCAGTCCAAGGAGCCGACTGGCAGCCGCCAGACCTTTCTCCGGGCTAGGTGAGGCTTCGATAGCGTGGATATAGTAATGGTTTGCCCCGGTATGTTTCGGATTGCGCTTCAATACGCCCTCGAGCGCCGCGAGGATCTCGAGCGTTCCCTCGGCCGGCTTACCGTCGAGCGACCAAAGCTGCCACGGGCGTAGGTTCATCATGCTCTCCGCGTACAGAGTTGCCGCGTCGAGGTCGTCGGGATACTTTCCGACCAGAGACTTCATTGCCTCCGTGTAATCGTTTCCGAGTTTCTCTCGATCGGATGCGGCGTCGGCTGAATATCGTTTCGAAAGTGCGGCGATGTAGTCTCGTTCCGCCTCACTCGTTTTTCCTCCGAGCGACATGGCTTTCTGCAGCGTCGAGTAGGCTTCGGTAAGCTGGGCCTTGTCTGCGGTGATGTTGTAGTTCGACCCGAGGCCGAGTGCGACGCCCCAATACGCCATCGCCATATCCGGGTCGAGTTCGGCTGCGTGTCGGAACGAGTTGATCGCCTCGGCGTGGTTGAATGCGTAGAGGTACATCAGACCCTGATTGAAGAATTTCTGCGCGTCAGCGTTCTTAGTCGTTACCGAATGGTCAATGCCGCCTAGACCATCATCGAGCCAGACGGCCTTCTTTTCCGAAGCGGTATGTGAGCCGTGACCGTGCTGTGCCGGGACGGCGGATGCAGCAAGCAGGACGACCAAAACTAGTGTCGTTCGTTTCATATTCTATCTATCTGGACGGATGCCACGGTGAAAAGCGGACAAGGTGCGAGAGCCACATTCGCAACCCGCATACTATTCGCCTCAGAAGCTCGTGTCAACCCGCACCCGCCTTTGGCTGATGGCTGCTTTGGCGTTACATTTATAGCATCTCAGTTCCAATTTAAACCATGAAAATCTTGTTCAGTTTCTGCACCTTAATGCTTTTCTGCGTTTTCACTTTTGGCCAGAATTCCGCGCCTGCTCAGCGGCCTGACCCGGAGATACAAAAGATGCTCCGCGAGATCTCCGCGAAGAACGTCGAGGCTTCGATCAGGAAGCTCGTATCGTTCGGCACTCGGAACACGCTCTCGGAGCAGGATAATCCGACCCGCGGTATAGGGGCCGCACGCGATTGGATCTATTTGGAGTTTCAGCGATTCAATGCCGAATGCGGCGGATGTATGACGGTCGAGAAGCAGAGCTTTACACAGGAAAAGGCTGCCCGCGTTCCTGAGCCGACGGTGTTGACGAACGTGGTCGCTACCCTCAAGGGAACCTCCGATCCGAGCCGGATCTATGTTGTTTCCGGCCACTACGATTCGATGTGTACGTCGCCGACCGACGCAAAATGCGACGCTCCCGGGGCGAACGACGACGCATCGGGCACGGCGGCTGTGATCGAGCTCGCCCGCGTGATGTCGAAGCGAAAGTTCGACGCGACGATCGTGTTTATGGCGGTTCCGGGCGAGGAGCAGGGCTTGCTGGGTGCGACCTACTTCGCCGAGGAAGCGAAGAAGAAAGCGATGAACATCGAGGCGATGATCACGAACGACATCATCGGGGGTGTGACGACGCATAAGAACTCACAGTTTAGGAATCGACTACGCGTGTTTGCTGAGGGCGTTCCGTCGGATGAAACAACCCAGCAGGCAGGGACGCGTCGGAGCGTCGGCGGCGAGAACGATTCGCCATCGCGGCAGCTTGGCCGTTACGTTAAAGAACAGACGTCTCGATATCTGAAAGCCTTCTCGGCGTGGGTGATCTATCGACGCGATCGTTACGGCCGCGGCGGCGATCACATTCCGTTTCTGGAACGCGGGTTTGCGGCACTCCGGTTTACCGAGTCGGACGAAGATTACACGCATCAGCATCAGAACATTCGCACGGAGAACGGTGTCTTTTACGGTGACACACCGGAGTTCGTCGATTTCGAGTATGTGGCCAACGCGACTCGCCTGAACATGATCACGCTCGCGAGTATTGCCATCTCACCCGCTAAGCCGAAAAACGTGGGCATCGTCACCGGCAAGCTGACGAACGATACCGACCTGAAATGGGACGCGAGCACGGACGGCGATCTAGCCGGCTACGAAGTAGTGTGGCGTGACACGACTGCCGCAGATTGGACGAATGCGAAATTCGTCGGGAATGTCACGACCTATACGGCGGAAAAAATGTCGAAAGACAATTTCTTCTTCGGCGTTCGGGCGGTCGACAAGGCCGGAAATCGAAGTCCGGTGGTATATCCGCGGCCAATGCGATAGGTTGTCCATTTCCACTGGCGTCGTTCGTCAATACGACGGAGGCTTTCAATGAAATATCTTTTATCCGCCGTCGTATCACTTTTTATCCTCTGCGTCCCGAATTTCGCACAGGTCAAGAACACTGAGAACACGCTCAAACTCGCCGAAGGTCAGGCGAGCGAAAAGGCGACGATCGCCGATGCTGCGTGGCTCGCAGGGAATTGGCGAGGAACGGGACTCGGCGGATTTTCTGAGGAAACCTGGAGCCAGCCGGAAGCCGGGGTGATGGTCGGCACCTATCGCCTTGTAAAAGACGGCAAGCCCGTCTTCTACGAAATGATGTGGCTGCTCGAAACGGAAGGCACCCTCATACTCCGCCTAAAACACTTCAACCCCGACCTCACCGGTTGGGAAGAGAAAGACAAGTCCGTCGATTTCAAATTCGTGAGGAAAGACGACAAGCGCCTATACTTCTCAGGCCTCACGTTCGAACAAGCCTCAAAGAGCGAGCTCAACATTTACTTAGCACTCAGACAACGCGACGGCAGTCTGAAGGAAGAGGCCTTCAAGATGAGGTTCGTACGTTAGAAAAATTTCTTTGCCTTCCTGATCACATTCTCAACCGTGAATCCGTAATCTCGGAACACGTCTTCAGCGGGGGCGGATGCGCCGAACTTATCGACTGTGAGCGTGTCTCCGGCGTCGCCTACGTATTTGGCCCAGCCGAGTGAGACGCCGGCTTCGATGGCTAGGCGGGCTGTCACGG
>JBDSLC010000216.1:0-14501 GCA_039916585.1 Pyrinomonadaceae bacterium
GAATCGGTCGAGGGCGGCGAAACTCTGGCGCGATATTCGTTCGTCGGGGTCGATCCGGAGTTAATCGTTACCGGGAACGATTCGCGGGTCACAGTAGCGTCGGCCTCCGGACGCGAGGTGATCGAGACCGGACTCATCGAATTTCTTCGCGGCCATTTCCAAAAGAACCGCGTCCATCAAGATGAATCGCTTCCGAGCTTTATCGGCGGAGCGATCGGATCAATGAACTTCGACTGCTCGTCATGGTTTGAACCGAGCTTGAAAAAAGACGTAGAGACAGACGATGTAAGTTCGCTAATGTTCTTTCGTTCGATCGTCGCGTTCGACCACGCCAAGCAGGTTATCATTATTATTTCGCTTGTCTTCACCGATGAAGCCGAAGGCAGCGAAACGAACCTTCAAGACCTTTTTGAGGCCGCTCAGACTACGAACAAGAATATTCGCCGACGGCTCGAGACGGGCGACATTCGGCTTCCGGCTCCTGAATCAAATATTCGATCGGCCTCGGCGACGTCAAACTGGGAAAAGGCTTCGTTCGAGACAGCCGTCGACGAGATCAAAGAATTGATCAACGCGGGCGAAGCGTATCAGGTCGTGATCTCGCAGTGTTTCAGCAAACCTACGCCAGCAACTCCGGTCGCGATCTATCGAGCTATTCGTTCGCTTAATCCGTCGCCTTATATGTTCCTTATCAAGTTTTCGGAGCATTCCGTGATCGGCGCTTCGCCTGAAATGCTGGTGCGAGTGCGTGAACGAGACCTGGAATACCGTCCGATCGCCGGAACGCGTCCGCGCGGCAAGACGGCTGAAGAAGATGCACGGCTGGCGGAAGAGATGCGAGCAGATCGGAAGGAGGTCGCTGAACACCTCATGCTCGTCGACCTGGGAAGAAACGATTTGGGTCGGATCGCCGAATACGGAAGTGTGACGGTCGATAGTCTGATGCATGTAGAGAAATATTCGCACGTACAGCATTTAGTCAGCCGACTGTCGGCAAAGCTTCGCGAAGGCCTGGATCAATTCGATGCTCTCGCGTCCTGCTTCCCTGCCGGAACGGTTTCGGGAGCACCGAAAGTTCGAGCGATCGAGATCATCCGGTCGCTTGAACCGACCCCTCGGGGCGTCTACGCCGGAGCGGTCGGATACTTCGATTACGCGGGAAATATGGATACCTGCATAGCGATTCGCACACTATCGCTCGAAAACGGCGTGGCGAAGGTCCAGGCGGGAGCCGGAATTGTGGCGGATTCGGTTCCCGAAGCGGAGTTTCAAGAAACGGTGAACAAAGCGCGAGCGATGATCAGGGCGATCGAGATAGCGGAGGAGAATTCGATCTGAGATCTCAGATTTGAAATTCAAGATATGTCCGTGTCGATCATTCAAAAAGTATTGGAAGACTTTCGCTCAGGAAAAGAGTTGTCGCGCGAATTGGGCGAAGGTCTACTTGATGCGTTGATCACCGAAACGGACGAGGTCTTGATCGCGAGCTTGTTGACTGCGTGGACCGCTAAAGGGATCGAGGAAAATGAGATCTACGAATTTGCTCGGACCCTGCGTTCAAGAATGTTGCGGGTGAATTCGCAACACGAAACGTTTGTCGATATTGTTGGAACCGGCGGAAGCAAATCGAAGACGTTCAATGTATCAACGGCGGCTGCGTTTTTGATCGCGGGGACTGGGATTCGCGTCGCAAAGCACGGCAACAAGGCCGCGACGAGCAATTCGGGAAGTGCAGATGTCTTGGCCGAACTTGGTATCGATCCGGCGCTTGATCCGCCAGTCGCCGAGAAGTGTTTGAACGAGATCGGCATCTGCTTTATGTTCGCTCCGAATCATCACAGACTGTCGCCAACGCTCGGCAACGTCCGCCGCGGGCTCGGGTTTCCAACCATCTTCAACTGTGTCGGGCCGCTCTGCAATCCGGCGTCCGCACCGCATCAACTGATCGGAGTTTGGGATCAAGAGCTCGTACCAAAGGTGGCGAACGCATTAGCTCGCTTGGGGACAACCAGGTCATGGATCGTTCACGGAAATGGCCTGGACGAGATCTCGCTTGAAGGTTCGACGACGGTCGCGAAGATAGTCGAGGAGACCGTCACGTTCGGGGAGATCGGACCGAAAGACTTTGGAATTGAACCATGCCAGATAGCAGAGATTCGATGCAGTGATTCAGTCATGAGTTCGGCGATGATTAGGAAGGTGCTCATTGGAGAAGCCGTGGGAACAGCGGTCGAGAATATTGTCGTTTTGAATGCCGCCGCCACTATCAGTCTCGCCGATCCGACGAAGACTAGGTTCGAAGCCGTCGAAGCGGCACGCGAGAGCATTCGAAGCGGAAGTGCCCGACGAAAACTGGAGGAACTGGCGACAGCCATACCAGCATGACAGGTACGATCCTCGACAAGATCTTCAGCGACAAACGTATCCGCGTTGAAGCCGCGAAGCGCGAATCCGACCTCATTGCTCTGAGAGAGGGGGCAATAGGCGCGCGATCATCGCGACGTTCGCACACTCTTCGGGAGGCATTGTCCGACCGATCTCAGATCAACATCATCGCCGAGTTCAAGAGGGCCTCACCATCGAAAGGCGTGATCAATGACGGCGACGATCCGGGCGAGATAGCGAAACAGTACAAGGAGGGCGGAGCGGCGGCGATATCCGTGCTGACCGAAGAGGATCATTTCAAGGGCTCTCTTGACGACCTTCGAGCCGTTCGCGAGGAGGTAAGTATTCCGATCCTTCGCAAAGATTTTATCTTCGACCCTTTTCAGATCTACGAAGCAGCCGCCGCCGGTGCGGACGCGATCTTATTGATCGCAGCGATGTTGGACGATTCGCAGATCCAGGAGTTGGCGGCCGTGGCTGCGGACGAATTCGGTCTTGATGCCTTGATCGAGGTGCATACTCTCGCGGAACTCGAACGCGTTTCGAATCTGGGCCCACGATTGATCGGCGTCAATAACCGAGACCTCAAGACATTCGACGTCTCACTCGATGTTTCCCGCGAACTGATAAGGCATATGCCGGCGGGCGTGGTCACCGTTACTGAAAGCGGACTGCAAACCAGCAGCGATCTGAGAGAATTAAAGGCTATCGGGTATTCGGGATTCTTGATCGGCGAAACGCTGATGAGAACCGGCGATCCTGCCGTTGAACTTAGGAGGCTGCGTGGCCAAGGTTAAGATCTGCGGCATTACAACCCTTGAAGACGCACTACTTGCGGCTGAACTTGGAGCCGATATGATCGGGTTCAACTTCTATCCGGGTAGCAAGCGCTACGTTTCGGCTGAACGTGTCGCGTCGTTTGTAGAGAGCTTAAATGAAAGTGTGACGAAAATAGGTGTTTTCGTAAACGCCTCGGTAGATGACATTCTTTTCGCGAAGAAACTGGCACTTCTCGACGGCGTTCAACTCCACGGAAGTGAATCATCGAAGTTTATTACTGGACTACGGGAACGAGTGGAGACCAAGATAATAAAGGCAATTCAGATCCGATCCGTCTCCGATATTTCTTCTCTGGGTGATTTTGGAGCTGACGCGGTCCTGATGGATAGCTATTCAGCGAGCGATTTCGGCGGAACCGGTGAGACCTTCGATTGGCAGATCGCTCAGGAAGGCCGTGAAAAGGTCGATCAATTGTTCCTTGCCGGCGGCCTCACTCCTGAGAACGTTGCCGAGGCCATTAGAATCGTTCGACCTTACGCGGTCGACGTCGCCAGTGGAGTCGAATCATCGCCGGGAAAGAAAGATCCGAAGAAAATGGAAGCGTTCGTAAAGAACGCGAAGAATGCATGATTAGTTACGAACCAAACGAGCAGGGATATTGGGGCGACTACGGCGGGCGGTATGTGCCGGAGACGCTGGTCGCGCCGATCGATGAATTGACGTCGGCGTATTTCGGATATCGAGATGACGCGGGATTTCGAGCGGAGATCGATGGGTTGCTGAAAGATTTTGTCGGACGTCCGAGCCCGCTGTATTTCGCAGAACGCCTCACTCAAAAACTCGGCGGGGCGAAGATCTATGTGAAGCGTGAAGATCTGAATCACACCGGTGCTCACAAGATCAACAACTGCGTCGGGCAGATATTGCTGGCACGTCGGATGGGTAAGGAACGAATCATCGCGGAGACCGGTGCCGGTCAGCACGGCGTCGCCACCGCAACTGTCTGTGCCCACTTCGGACTCGAATGCGTGGTTTACATGGGAACCGAGGATATGCGGCGGCAGGAGTTGAACGTCTTCCGCATGCGTCTGATGGGTGCCGAAGTTCGCGGAGTTGAGTCTGGGTCTAAGACCCTAAAAGATGCGATCAATGAGGCTCTGCGCGACTGGGTCACAAATGTCGACTCGACTTATTACCTGCTCGGTTCCGCTCTCGGCCCGCATCCGTATCCGCTCATGGTTCGGGATTTCCAATCGATCATCGGCCGCGAGACTCGCGAGCAGATCATGGAAAAAGAAGGACGGCTTCCTGATTTGTTGGTCGCCTGTGTCGGCGGCGGTTCGAACGCGATCGGGCTGTTTCACGATTTTCTGAATGATGCTTTGGTAAAGATGATCGGCGTCGAAGCTGGCGGACGCAGTATGGCACTCGGCGAACACGCTGCTCGATTTACCGACGATTCGGCGGTCGGAATCTTACAAGGAACCAAAAGCTATCTGCTTCAAGACGAGCACGGGCAGATCGGTGCAACGCATTCGGTTTCGGCCGGACTCGATTATGCATCAGTCGGCCCCGAACACGCTTTCCTGCACGATCACAAGCGCGTTCAATATACATCGGTCAGCGATGATGAAGCGCTCGACGCTTTTCAACTTCTATCAGAAACCGAGGGCATTATCCCGGCGCTCGAGACGGCACACGCGATCGCGCAGGTTGTGAAGACCGCCCCGGAAATGCCTGGCGATTCAGTGATTGTCGTGAATCTTTCGGGCAGGGGCGATAAGGACGTACACGCGGTGGCCGAGTTGCTGAGGAGTAAAGCATGAGCAGGATCGCGGCGACATTTGAATACCTTAATAAGTCGGGGCGTGGCGGGTTTATACCGTTCGTCTCCGCCGGTGACCCGGATCTCGCAACATCCAAAGAGATCGTCCTGGCACTAGCTCGAAACGGCGCCGACATCATCGAACTCGGAGTTCCGTTTACGGACCCGATGGCGGACGGGCCAACGATCCAGGCCTCGTCCCAAAGAGCATTGGAGAACGGAACAACACTTGCAGATATTCTTCAGATGGTGCGCGATCTACGTCGCGAGATCGATACGCCCATCGTGCTCTTCAGCTATCTGAATCCGCTGTACCGATATGGTTTCGAAAAGCTTGCGGCTGATGCTGCCGAGGCCGGTGTCGATGGTGTTCTCGTTACCGACGCCGTTGACGAGGTCGCTTTCGTAATTTCCTCTGTCCTACAAAGCCATAACCTCGATCTCATCTCGCTGATCGCTCCGACGACAAGCGATGAACGCCTTGAGCGGATCGCGGCGAATGCGTCGGGATTTATATATGCGGTATCGCGTGCGGGTGTGACCGGCGCCCAGAGTGAAACTAGTTCGACAGCCAAAGGCTTGGTCGAGCGAGCGAGAAAATTCACAGACCTGCCGATCGCTGTAGGATTCGGCATCTCAACTCGCCAGCAGATCGAAGACGTTTGGGCGTATGCCGACGCCGCCGTAGTAGGATCGGCAATAGTCGCGGAGATCGAGCGATCGCTTTCGGATGCGAACACTGTTGAACGAGTAACCAAGTTTGTGAGAGGTCTTTTGCCGTAGTTTGGAATTTTAGAGTCCTAATTTTGTCGAAACCTTAATATTTATGCTTATCGTAATGAAATCCGACGCGACTCAGGCCGACATCGACCGGGTCATCGGAATCATCGAACATCTTGGCTTCCGAGGGCACGCAATGCCTGGCGAGAGTCGTACCGCGATCGGGGTTACAGGAAACAAAGGTTCTGTCGATCCGACCCACTTTGAGAATCTTCCCGGCGTAGCAGACGCTATCCGCGTCACCAAACCATACAAGCTCATCTCGAACGACCTCAAACCGGGTCGCTCGTCGATCAAGGTTGGTAATGCGTTCATCGGTGACGGATCGCTCGCGATGATCGCCGGGCCGTGTGCTGTCGAGTCAGCGGATCAGGTCTTTAAGGTCGCCGAGATCGTGGCAGCGAGTGGTGCAAAGTTTTTCCGAGGCGGCGCCTTCAAGCCGCGAACATCGCCATATGCTTTTCAGGGTAAGGGAGAAGACGGGTTGAAGATCCTTGCTGAGGTTCGCGAGCAGTTTGGCCTGAATATTATCACCGAAGCAATGGACGAACGCGGCATCGATCTCGTCGTGAAATACGGGGATTGTATCCAGATCGGCGCCCGCAATATGCAGAATTTTTCGCTCCTCAAGTACGCCGGACAGACTCGAACACCGGTGCTGCTCAAACGCGGACTGTCAGCTACCCTCGACGAACTCCTGCTTGCTGCTGAGTACATAATGTCCGAGGGAAACTACGACGTGATCCTGTGTGAACGCGGAATCCGCACGTTTGCCGATCATGCACGTAATACGCTCGACATCTCGATCGTCCCTGCCATCCGGCGGCTGTCCCATCTGCCAGTAATTATCGACCCTTCGCACGCATCCGGCCACAACTATATGGTCGAGCCGCTCGCACGGGCGGGCGTCGCTGTTGGTGCCGACGGGCTGATCATCGAAGTTCACCCCTGTCCGCAGGAGGCTCTGTGTGACGGGGCCCAGGCTCTTACTCCCGAACAATACGTAAGGCTTAATTCGCAGCTCGCGAGTCTGCACGAGGCGCTTAAGATGCCCGCTGAAGAGGTTGGCGAAATTTCTGAGGAAAGTGCCTAAAATGAAAGATCCGCGATCGTTCCCGAAACGACCGCGGATCTCGTATTACGTTCGACGCCTTTTGCCTATCTCGCCAAACGATACTTCAGTGTACCATAGATCTGGACGTTGCAACATACAATTGCTGCAACAATTAACAGCGTCATAGGGACAAATCTGAATGCGTCGGGAAGTACTGTTCCGATCGCCTGGCCGAGCATCAACCCGAAGGTCAGCCCGACTGCACCCACCACGATCCGCCCAATCAGCCACTTCGAAAATCCCTGCTGATCCCCCGTAAAAGGAAGGAAATAAGGAACAACGAGGAATACCACAACGGTCAAAAACTGCAGCCCGGTAGCAAGGCCCAAATTCAAGCCCACCAGACCAAGATCCATCGCTAGAAAGAACAACACAAACGTCGTGTCGAGCGTAAATTGACCGGCGACCTCGCTCGCAGATTCGTTTTTCGAGACAAGTAGGGGCTGCTCGGCGAATATCGCCTGAGTGCTGATGTTTTGCATCTTAAGACCTCGTGTTAAGAGAAGTTCGAACTATTTACGCTTCTTCGGGGTGCTGCCGCTGAACTGCTTATAAGCAACGCGGAACAGTTCTGAAAGAGCGTTCGCCGTCTCGGGCGAAAGATTCTTATCGGCGCGAAGATGTGCTTCGACGATCTCAGGCGTCGCCTCGTGCGGATAGTAGATCACGGGTTCGACATTGGACGTCGACGACGTCTGCTTATTCATGATCCGGTCCATCGGCATATCCAGCCAGCCGGTCAGTCGGGCAATGTTGTCTGCGTCCGGCTTTCCGGTTCCGTTCTCGATCCTCGAAAGGGTCGATGCCGACACATTGGTCACGTCTGCAACATCTCGCAAACTTAATCCGAGCTCTTCACGGCGGCGCTTGATAGCCGATCCCAGTTCCTGTGTTTTGACGTAGTTGTCGTTCTTAAATGCCATTTTATCCTCCGATTTAGCTAAGTGTCATACTGCACTTACTATTGCATGAGTAAAACATAGCACACGATATTTTTAAATGCAACACCTAATTTCATACTTGCAACAAAGATATTTATGCAGTACACTGTTGCACAGATGGGATACACGCAACCATCTGATCACTGAGCAGCCTGCCTGAAAGGCTGCGAACAGGGCCAAGCGGTTGATCCGATGTCGAGGGTTCAGGGACGGCACAAACACTATCGAACCAACCGCAACAGCCGGAATGAAACAAGGAGATATTAATATGAACGCGTTGAACGAAGCCAAAGCACAGCAGGTACTATCGGAAGAATTCTTGGCTGAGAACACAAATGTTCTCGATTTTTCATCGACCCTTAAGGAACTTCGGAAGAACGTCGACCCAGAACTGATCCGTCACCGGGAAGCATCGAGGAACGGAAATACACGAACCGTGGACTATGTCGAATGGCACACGGTCGCCGACGTGCTCGACCGGACCGCTCCTAACTGGGCACATTCGGTAAAGGACATTCGCTCGATCGGAGATTTCGCGGTCGTAACTGTCGCGATCACTATCGACGGGGTCACGCGTGAAGGCATCGGAACGGGAACGGCTCGCAGCGAGACAGGAATCAAGAAGGCGGAGCACGACGCCCTTAAAAGAGCGGCAGTAAAGTTCGGCATCGCTCGCGATCTTTATAAGAAGAGTGCTGATGCGGTAGAAACGGATGAACCCCGATCCACCTTTCCTGTCGATCCCATTGCCCAGACGCTGGCTGAGATGGTCACTACCAAGCAGCTCGGAATGATCCGGGCAGTAGCTCGTGAAGTTGCGATCGATGCGGACAAAGAGTGCGTCGAGATGCTGAACTGCCGCGTCTCCGAACTGTCGCGGCGTGCCGCTTCGGCCTTTATAGATCACCTTCGCGAGCTGAAGCCGCAGGAACTTCCACTTCGAAAGGTCAGTTAATCAGGCTCACCAAGCGAAGTTTTGAGTTGTGATACCCGTCGCGGTCGAGTTGTCTCGGCCTGCAGATCTCCCACTCACAACTCAAAACTCCCCTCCCTGGACCTAATAAAGCAAAAACAAACGGATTTCTACGTCCGAGACGTGAATTTCAGGTTATAATTTCGACCATTCGCGCAAATCGGACGAACGAAAGATTTACAGAGGATTGAGCAACTACAAATAATGAGTATTCCCGTAGAATTTCAGCAGCTGGTGGGCGATTGGAAAGGCAGCAACAGGCTTCATTTGGGAGACTGGGGACCTACCCCACTTTATGAATCTGTTGGTACGGCTACAGTACGCGAGCGAATAGGCGGACAGTTTCTTGAGATCGCTTACAAATGGGAATACGACGGGAAGCCGCAAGAAGGCGTGATGATACTGGGTGGCGATAATAAGACCGATAAGGTTAACGCATTCTGGACGGATTCATGGCACATGGCTCATAACGTAATGATGTGTCAAGGAACACAGTCCGCGGATGGCGCTGTTTCAGTAAAAGGAACTTACAAGGTGGAAGGCCATCCTGACTGGGGATGGCGAAGCGAGATCATTCCCGCCGACACCGGTTTTGAATACAAGATGTTCAATGTCACTCCGGAGGGAGAAGAATCGGTCGCGGTCGAGATGAACATGACACGGACTTGAAAGTTGAATCGTGAAAGTAAGGTTTGCCTTTAAAACCCTGGTTCTGATCCTTCCCCTCTCGCTCTCGGTCTACGCCCAATTCACTCAGACCGCCTACTCCCAGTCGAATCCCGACTCGCAGGAGATCTCGAGAGCGATCGCCGAGGTTGGAAAGGCATTTGTCTCTCGCGATCCCGCCCCATTCGACCGGCTATACCTCGACGGATATGTGAATATTCGGGAAAAGCCTGTTTATAACTATCGCGATCAGCTGACTGGGATGGTCAAATGGGACGCGGCAGCCATGCGATCCGGCAAAAAGCTCGATTTCGAAACCTTATCGTACGACAGCGAACTGCCCTCAATACAGATATTCGGTGATGCGGCGATCGTAAACGTTCTTAAGAAGAACCTATGGCGATATCGCGAAGATCGATGTCTAACGCAGTATCAGACAACGGAACTCTGGATAAAGACGGAAGGCTCTTGGAAGATCGCAGCGGGTCATATGTCGACCATCCAATGTGAGCAAATGCCCTGGCAGCCGCCTCACCCGGCAGTCGCGGAGATCAGGTCCGTCTCAAAACCCGTCAAATTCATATCGGTCACTACTGAAACCGAACTTCGCGAACTCATCACAAAGTTGAATGACTCAGGTCTTCGAAATGACACGAACGCAGATGCATTTGTGCCCGAATACTCGTATACGGCGACGAACGCTTCGGTATCAAGTGACAGATCGGGGCTGTTAAGTGCTTTGAAGATTCCAACAATGCGGAATCGAGACCGATATCGCGACGACGAGGTATTTCTTAACTTCGGGCCGGCTGCGATGTATCTGTTCCGCATTCGGTCATTTCCGAAAGCTGGCGAGACGGCGCCGGCGCCGCCCATCGTATTTTCGGTGATGTTTGTAAGGGCCGGCGCCACCTGGCGCATCGCCGCTTCTCACGCATCAGAGCTTACCGACTGATCGTGCCTAAGATCTTGATCCGGAGAACGTAAGCGGATCCGGAACGATCGGGGCAGTTATTGACCCGCTCATTGAATCGCCGGTAACTTTCCCATTGATCGAAAGCTCAAGTGTCTGTCCTTGAAGATCCGTAACCGCAGTAGCCGAGAATTTGATTCCGCTAACGGAGCCGGCCTTGATCTCTCCCTCGCCGAGCATAGTTACGAGCGTACCGGTGATCGACGTCCCGTCCTGAACAACGGTCAACGTTACCGCAACCGGCTGGCCCTGAAAGTCGAGAGACAGCTGCCACGTCCCTGAGATATTTGCATCAGCATCGTCAGTACTTAGTTCGTAATCGCTAACGTCTTTGGGCTGTGCTTCGGTATCGAAGATCTCGACGTCAGACGCATATTCGCGAATCTGCGGAAGAACATCTCCCGCATCCCCGACGATCACTATCGCAAGGCTTTCAGGATGGAGATGCGCGCAAGCAACTCGCTGAACATCGTCGGCGGTTACAGCAGCCACGTTGTCGCGATAAGACTGAAGGTAATCACCAGGCAGACCATATAGCTGTTGATTTAGGATCAGTCCGGTCATCCCTTCTTGCGTTTCGGCTCGAAGTGGAAAGACACCGGTAAGGTAGTTTTTCGCGTCGTTGAGTTCCTCGTTCGGAGCCCGCTCGTCGCGGATCCGATTTAGCTCATAGAAGAACTCCTTGAGTGAATCTCCGGTAACCGAGGTGCGGACTTCGGCGGTAGCTTCTATATCACCCGCTAACCGCTTCATATCCATTCGCGTGTAGGCCCCGTATGTGTATCCCTTCTCTTCGCGAAGGTTCATAAAAACTCGGGATGATGCGCCCGCACCCAGCACCTGATTCATCACAAGGAGCGGAAAGTAGTCCGGATGAGTGCGCTTTACTCCAAGATTCGCAAGAACAATATTCGACTGCGCCGAGCCTGGGCGATCGACGATCGTGATCGTCCGGGCAGATCTTTCAGGTAAGTTTGGTTCGTCAACCGACGGAAGCTCACCCCTAGGCCAATCTGCGAAGTGCCCCTCAAACTTCTGGAGCAGCTCATCGCGATCCACGTTGCCAACGACAACCAGCACCGCGTTGTTCGGAATAAGTCGGGATCGATGCAGGCTTACCAGATCTTCGCGCTCTAGTTTTTCGACATCAGCGGCCTTCGGAGCGATCGTCGCGTAGGGGTGCGAACCATAAAGGAGGCGCGAGGTCTGTTCGTTCGCGAGGAAGTTCGGCTGTGAGCGCTGATACTTTAAGTTCTCGACAGTATTTCGGCGATAAAGATCCAGTTCCTGCTCCGGAAAGGTCGGCCGAAAGACCACCTCGGCAATAAGGTCGAGAATGTCGGCACTGTACATTGAAAGAGTAGATGCGGACACGATGGTAAAATCGTCGGATGCGGAAACGTTCAGTCCGGCACCGAGACGTTCGATTTTTTCGGCGAGTTCCCTGCTCGAATAGTCTTCCGTCCCCTCAGTCATCATCGAAACCATCGCAGCCGTAAGCCCGTTATGTTCCTTAGGATCGTGCGCGTCCCCTGAAAAGAACGCCAGTCGATAACTCACCAAAGGAAGTCGGTCTTCGTCAAAGATAACGACACGGAGCCCGTTGGGAAGCGTCGTTTCGAATGCAGCGGGAATTTGAAAGGGTACCGGCGAAAGCGGAGCCGGTGCCGTCGTTTGAATTGGCATCGTAAAATTCTGTCCTAGCCTTTCCCGGCGGGAACAATGTCGAGAAGAGCTCGATTCTCAGTATCGAGATATTCAGCTACCGTTTTGCGTATCGAATCGGGCGTGATCGCCAACAGCTCCTCAAGTTCCTTGTTGATGAGCGCCGGATCTCCGTCGTAAAGAGCAAACTCTGCGATCTGCTGCGCCCGCGACATCGACGACTGCCGCATTCGGACCGAGTCGTTATACAGCTGATTGTGCAGCTTCTGCATCTCGTCCGGCGTCGGGCCGTGGGTAGCGAGATCGTGGATCTCATGCATGATGGTCTCGCGGATCTTGCTCAGATCTTTTTCGGGCTTAGGGATCGCTCCTACAAAAATGCTCGACGGACCGCGGCGTTCGTCCGTAAAACCGAATAGCTGGATCACCGATTCCTCACCTTTCACCAGCTTCTGATAAAGCCGGGAGCTGTCGCCGTCGTAAAGCAGTTTACCTGCCAAGTAAAGAGCGTGCGATTCGGGTGTACGCCGCTGCGGGATCTTCCATCCGAGGAGAAACGCAGGAAACGGAGCGAGTTTATCTTCCCACTCACGGTAATTATTCGCCACTTCTGTAGGCTCCGACACGTCCAAGGGCGTTGGCAGTGGCTGCGAGGGGACGTCACCGAAATAAGTTTCGACCAGTCCTTTAGCTTCGTCGGGATCGAACGCACCAGAGATAACAAGAACCGCGTTGTTTGGAGCGTAAAACACGCGGAAAAACTCCTGTACATCTTCGACCGACGCAGCGTCGAGATGGTCCATGGATCCAATCGTTGAATGCGCATTCGCGAAGTTTTTGTAGACCATCTCGTTGATCAGGTCGAAGATCTGGCCATACGGTTGATTGTCATAGCGGAGGCGTTTCTCTTCCTTGACTGCTTCACGCTGATTGTCAAGATTCTCTTGCGTAACGGCGAGCGACCTCATTCGGTCTGATTCAAGCCACAATCCGAGCGGGAGCTGATTTGCCGGCAACGTCTCGTAGTAATTCGTCCGCTCGCTCGATGTCGTGCCGTTCATCGTCCCTCCGGCCTTCATTATGTGCTGAAAATGCCCGGCCTTAGGGATGTTATCGGAACCTTGAAACATCATATGCTCGAACAGGTGAGCGAAGCCGGTACGGTCTTCCCTTTCGTTTCGGGAACCGACATCATAATAGACCGCGATCGATACCACAGGGACCGCCATATCGCGATTTAAAACAACACGCAGACCATTATCGAGCGTGTATTCAGCGACCTCTAAAGGCGGTAATTTTAACGTTTCGGACATATATTTTTCGTATTTTTATCAGAACATTTAGTCCCCCAAAAAGCAAAATTGCTCGGAGTGCCGGGGCTTTGAACACAAGTGTGAGCCCCGCACGAGCTGCAACTCTTAAGGCATTACGGTACTACCGGTAATACGACGGAACTGGCGTTCGCGGCGCCGAACCATATGCTTTGCGTTGCTTTTTTGTAGTCGTTTTTCTTGGCAAACATTATATTTTCGACAAATGTTTGGGGATTGCGATCATAGAGCGGGAATAGAGTCGATTGGATCTGGACCATTATCCGGTGCCCAGGCAGGAAAACGTGGTCCACATTTGGAAGGTTCCACGAGTAGTGCTCGACCTTGCCGGGCGTGAGGGCCGTCGGCTGGGCAAAGCTCTTAAGGTAGCGGCCGCGGAAGATCTCGATTCCGATCGGCAGTTCAAAGCCGGCAAGTGACGGTTTCCCACCTTGCGAAGCGGGTTCGGGAATGTCGTTTGGATAAACATCGATCAGTTTCACAACCCAGTCGCTGTCGGTTCCGCTTGTCGCGGCGAAAAGTTCGACCTGAGGTGCTCCCATAATGTGGATCCCCTTCTCTAGCGGGGCGCTTGTCCATTCAGCAACGTCCGGGCGGCCCGAGACGAAACGCTGATCGTGAACAAGCCACGGTTTCCATTGCGTCGGGTCGCCGGAATCGACCGGTCGCGGAATAAACGGAACCGGCTTGGCTGGGTCGCTGATGTACTCATCGCTTCCCGACTTCTTTGGTTTGTCGAACGTCGCCATGCTGTCGGCAGCCAGATAAATAGACTTCGCGGTGCCCACCGGCCATCGCGTTGAGACGTTCCACTTATTCGCTCCAGTTTCGTAAGTCAGCACTGGCGGAGTTTTGGGATCGGGACCGCCGTTTAGCCAGTGGTCGAGGAACGGTTTAGCATATTTCACACGCCATTCGCGTGCTGTGTCGCCCGTGAATATGATCGATCCGAGGTCGTAACCGGTGTGATTAAACCCAGAATGGCGCCATGGCCCAATAACAAGAGATACTCGGTCGTTATTCTTGTCTTTGGGTTCGAGTGCACGGTAAACCGCGGGTGCCCCGTAG
>JBDSLC010000217.1:0-2420 GCA_039916585.1 Pyrinomonadaceae bacterium
TTCCACGTGATCGCCGATCCCGTCTCGACCTGCGTCCACGAGATCTTCGAATTCACACCGCGGCAAGCTCCGCGCTTGGTCACGAAATTGTAGATCCCGCCCTTGCCCGATTCGTCACCCGCGTACCAGTTCTGAACGGTTGAATATTTGATCTCTGCATCGTCCAGAGCCACAAGTTCAACGACGGCCGCATGAAGTTGATTCGTGTCGAACTGCGGCGCCGTGCAGCCCTCGTTGTAGGCGACGTACCCGCCTTCTTCGGCCACGATCAACGTCCGCTCGAACTGTCCCGATTCCTGCGTGTTGATGCGGAAATAGGTCGAGAGTTCCATCGGGCAGCGAACGCCTTTCGGGATAAAAACGAACGAGCCGTCCGAGAACACCGCCGAGTTCAATGCCGCGTAATAGTTATCGCCGACCGGCACGACCGAGCCGAGATATTTCTGGATCAGCTCCGGATAATCGGCTACTGCCTCAGTAAACGAGCAAAATATCACGCCCGCCTCAAGCAGCTTTTTCTTATAAGTCGTCGCAACCGAGACCGAATCAAACACAGCATCCACGGCGACATTCGCCAGCATTTTTTGCTCGGTTATGGGAATCCCAAGCTTCTCAAACGTCCTCAACAATTCCGGATCTACCTCGTCCAAACTCGCCTTTGAAGGTTTCTGTTTCGGGGCCGAATAGTAAGAAATGTTCTGGAAATCGATAGCGGGATAATCAAAATTGGCCCAATTGTCCGGCGCGGTCATCTTCAGCCAGTGGCGATAAGCCTTCAGCCGAAACTCAAGGAGCCACTCGGGCTCGTTCTTTTTCGAAGAGATCAGTCGAACGGTGTCTTCAGACAGGCCCTTGGCGATCGTCTCCGTCTCAATGTCCGTAACGAACCCGTATTTGTATTCCCGATTTGTAAGTAACTCTGCTGCTGTCGACATAAACTATGCTTTTTCGACCACCTCGAAAAATCCTTCCTGCACTTCCAACGTGAGACCGCCGTTCTTCACCTTAAATCCGGTACACGGCAATATCTTCCCTTCAACCGTGATCAGCGTCTGATATGCGAGATCTCGCGTTACCGAATCGAGAGCCTTGACACTCAAACCGTCGCGGTCGCAGCCTTTCGGCATCCTGATAATGACCTTCGTCGTCTCAAGTCCGCTGGTTTCGATGGCGGTCTTCATGCGATCCTCTGCGGTTCGATCGTCCTGTGAATGCCCTGGATCTGATGAAACATCGCATCCACCGACTTTTCATCGCCCACCACCGCCGCCAGCGTGATCCGTGACAGTGCGTTCTCAACTATCTCGTGAATTCCCACAATTACAGGCCGAATGCCGCAATCACCCGTGTGAATACACTTTTCAAGCACGCCGGTGTAGCTCTCACAATGCGAACTCAATACGTCTTCATCGAGCACCCTGATGATCTCATTCAGATAGATATCGCCTGCGGGCCGAGCCAGGAAATACCCGCCCTTCGTACCGCGGGTCGAATTAACGAACCCCGCCTTGTTCAGCAGCCACATCAATTTGCCCGCATTCGCCGTCGAGATGCCCTCGCGCTCGGCGATCTGCGGCAGTGTAAGCGTCTCGCCGACGTGCAGGTTCGCAAGCTGCACCAAGCATCGTAGACCGTATTCTTCCTGAGCTGAGATCTTCATAAGCCAAACAACTACAAAGGGTTTACGTACGATTATCGCAAATCATTACTTTTTGGTCAAGATTAAAAACGACCGCTCCATAGAACACAGAGGGCAGACAAGATACGCGGATGGCCGATCTGATCGCCACATCCTGTTCATCCTGTATATCCTGTCTGAATCTTCCGGCGGTTCCTCTGCAGCGACCGATCCGCGAAAATAACCGTCAGTGTCCAGACGGAGGCCGCCAGATAGCCCGCGAGCACATCGCTCGGGTAGTGGACCCCGAGGTAGATACGGGATAGGCCGATGAAGAATATGAGGAGCCCGGCTGTAGTGTAGATCGCGCAGCTGCTGGCAGATTTCTTAACATTCGTCGCGAGGATCCAGGCGAGGATACCGAAGAAGCAGAACGAACCCAGAGCATGGCCGCTGGGAAAGCTGTAGGAGCTTGGAAGCGCGTAATCGAACAAAGGCTGAGGACGGGCACGCTGATATATGAGCTTGAGGCTGATGTTGAGGATCAGTTCGCCGATGTTTGTTATCAGAAAGATGATCGCCTCTCGTTTCCATTTGATGTAGAGCAGATAGCCAAAGATCGCGAGGCCTAAGAGCGTTAAGGACAAGCCAGACCCGATGAACGAGAACGCGATCATCAACTTCGTCAGGACCGGGGTCGCGAACGAATGAACACCCTCCCGAACGAACGCATCGAACCGCGCAGTATCGCCCTCGCCCATCTCGTCCGCCAGCAGGCCGAACGCGATAACGCCTAGCAAAC
>JBDSLC010000218.1:0-2598 GCA_039916585.1 Pyrinomonadaceae bacterium
CGTGATCGTCACGCCTGGGCGGCGAAGCTGCGTTATGGCTGGTGTTACGGCAAATTCGTACATCGTGATAAGCTTCTTAGTGTAGATTTTCCTCGGAAAGGTTGGCAAGCACTTCCCACTCTTACCCCAAAAGTGCTGGCTACCGATCGGTCAAATGAAGACCATCCTAATAGCAGATGACAGCGCCTCAATGCGCAAGCTTCTTGAAATGATCCTCAAGACTGAGGGTCACGCGATATTGATCGCTGAGGACGGGCGTGAGGCCCTTAACTTGGCATTCGACAACGAGATAGACGCCATCATCGCCGATCAGGAGATGCCGAATCTGACCGGCAGTGAAGTTTTCAAGATCCTGAATACCGACCCAGAAAAGCGGAGCATTCCCCGCATATTGATAAGTGGGCTTACCGCATCTGACGATAAACCCGCTTCCGAATTATTCGACGTCTTCATTTCCAAGAACGCCGATCTCAAGCCCGAACTGCTCGCAGCTCTCGACAAACTTCTCTAAATGGGGAGGCCTGCGCGTAAGCAAGGGCGTAACATCCGAGTCGAGCATTAAGCCCTTACCAACATGCCGGCCTCTGCACTAAACCGCCGATGCGGCTTTGATGTCGAGCAGCGAATCAAGTGCTGTGTACTCCAGCCCCTGCGATTCGGCAACTGCTTCGTACGTCAGCTTGCCCGCGAATGTGTTCACACCTTCACGCAAACCGGCGTCGTCCTGGATCGCCTTCTCAAATCCCTTATTCGCGAGATCCAACGCATACGGAAGCGTAGCGTTCGTCAGTGCGAAGGTCGACGTACGGGGAACCGCTCCAGGCATGTTGGCTACGCAATAGTGTAGAACGCCTTCCTCGTAGTAGGTCGGGTTCGAGTGGGTGGTTGCGTGCGTCGTTTCAAAGCATCCGCCCTGGTCGACAGCGACGTCGACGAGGACAGCTCCGTTGGGGATAAGGTGAAGCATGTCGCGGGTGACGAGTTTCGGTGCAGCAGCACCGACCACCAGCACCGCACCGATCACGAGGTCGGCGTGCGAGATCGCTTCCTCGATCGCGTATTTCGATGATGCAAGCGTTTGGACCTTCGAGAGGAAGATGTCGTCGAGCTGCCGAAGACGGTCGAGGTTACGGTCGATGATCGTGACCTTTGCTCCGAGCCCGACCGCCATCTTTGCTGCCTCGGTTCCGACGATACCGCCGCCGATAATGACGACGTTAGCAGCCGGAACTCCGGGAACACCGCCGAGCAAAATGCCGCGACCACCGTTCATTTTTTCGAGATACGTCGCTCCCACCTGAACCGACATACGACCTGCAACTTCGGACATCGGCGTCAGCAGCGGAAGTCGGCCAAGCTTGTCGGTGATCGTCTCGTACGCAACGCCGGTGACCTTTCTTTCCATCATCACCTTGGTCAGCTCAAGCTCCGGAGCAAGATGAAGATAGGTGAAGAGAAGCTGGTTCTCGCGCATCCGAGTGTATTCGGGTGAAACCGGCTCCTTGACCTTGACGATCATGTCGCCTGTCTCCCAAACTTCGTCCGCCGTGTCCAGCAGGTCTGCACCGGCCTTCACATACTGCTCGTCCGAAAACCCAGAACCTTCTCCCGCCGTCTTCTGCACGAAAACTTCGTGCCCCGCATTCTCCAACGCCTGCACGCCCGCAGGTGTTAATCCAACGCGATACTCGTTATCTTTTATCTCTTTCGGTAATCCGATCTTCATTTAGATAGCTCCTGATACTTGGTTAAACCGCAAAGTTCAAATTATAACCAGTTCTTCTAATTCCCGAAAATGCAACAATCCAAATTTGTGGCAACAGGACCAGCTATCCCGTAGGTTGTTTGTTCCGTTCCATTCTGCGTCCGTGTTTTTGTTCCATTTGGAACAAGATCTAAGACCTACACGAACTTTTAACAACTTACGGGTCACGTTATTTCGTCTGATTTTGCGAGCCAAATGGAAACACGAAACGAAAGGGCACATGAAACAACTGTGGAACAGAGCTCTAATCTATGTGTCATTTGAACTTATCCTCCAGCGTCTCATTTTAGTCCCGCAAAGTCCCGGTGAAATGAAACACCAAATGAAACACGGACCCAGACATCCTCTCAACTCCTGATTTTCAAACACCTGCCCGAGAACAACTCGGGAGAATAGATTGACATTATGCAACACCCGTGTCAACATATAATTTCGTGCGCTTCAACCAAGCGGATAGACGCCGTCCACTTTTCAACCTGTCAACTACTCTCTTAGATCATCAATTTCTGGATATTGAATATTGATAACCTCCAGGATTTCCATCTGGATTATTCCTATTGAGGATCCCACACCGTTTCTGATCAAAATGAGATACTCCTCTGGACAATCATCCTGAATGTCCAACACGACCGAGCTAAGCTCGACGATAGCGTTTAGAGCCCTCTTCTGAATTTGAAGCGCCGTTTCTTTTTAAGCATAAATTTATCAAAGTGTCCCATACAAGTCCGGTAGCACTTTCGAAATGCTGACCCGTCGAGATCGGTGTCTATCAGGTGCTCAACAATCATTCGTCACCTTCAGCGACGGGATCCTATTTGTATGGTGACCTAGGG
>JBDSLC010000219.1:0-4086 GCA_039916585.1 Pyrinomonadaceae bacterium
TGCGGCGAGGCCGTCTCACCCGGCGTTCCTCGAAACTGGCCAGGGCGCCCCTGATTTCGGGCGGCGATAATGTCGGTTGCCAGTTTTCCGGCCTTTGTCGGAGCTTCCGAAACCACGCGTTCACCCGGCTTGATCCCCTTTTGAAGCGACTCTTTCGTCAGCGTGAGGGTCTTGATCTGCGTGCCAACCGGCTTGACCACTTTTTTGGCCAAAACTTTCGTTACGGTCCGTGACTCCGGGTGGTCGACATTGACTTCGGCTTCCGGAGCCTCTTCGGGAAGCTCCACCTCGACCTCGACGTCAGCTTCTTCAACAACGGTTTCCTCTACTGGCTGATCGATCTCCACAACTTCGACAGGTTTCTTCTTCAGGACCTTTCGAACTGACGGAGTCGACGACTCAGGCTCGACGACGTCCTGAGATTCAGCAATTTCCGGAATATTGTGGGAAATTTCAGAAACTTCGGCCGGCGGAGCAGTTTCGTGTATATCGTCCGAGACTTCCGAATCGGCCTTCTTTTTGATGACCTTGATCGCTCGCTTCGGAGCAATCTCTGTCTTTGGAAAGTACTTCAGGCGTACTTTCTCGGCGATCTCAACGCTTACGGAATTGGAAGGGACGCTGACATCGGCACCCTCGCGACGCAGGTCCTCGATAACACGCTTGGCGTCCTGCTTCAAATCCTTCGCGAGATCATAAACCCTGACTTTCTTAGCTGCTGCCATAATAACTCTGCATTCGTCTCGCCTGGCCAGGGCTCAAATTTACGCTACGGCCTTTGTTAGGGAGAAAATCTGAAACTGTGTACAACGATCCGCACGGTTAAGACTGAGCCTCTTCGTGTTTCTCTGTTGTCTCGTCAGCATCGGTCTCTTCCACGTCCTCAGCCACCGCCTCATCAGAGGGGGACTCCACGGACTCGGCAACCGCTACTTCGACGTCAGTCGCAACTTGCTCAACCTCACTACTTTCCGCGACCGTAGCCTCTTCAGACGCTTCGACCGTTTCCCCTTCGCCGACAGTTACCTCAGCGATCTCACTGGATTCGCCGCCATCGGTGACCGGTTCGATCTCTTCGCCTTCGTTCGACTCCGATTCCGCAGGAGTCTCCTTCGCGGCAACTACCTCTCGAGCTGCCGATAGAATGCGGTCGGCATCATCAAACGTGACGTCGAGCGCTTCAACGAGGTCATCGATGGTCATCGCGGCGAGTTTCTCAACATCGTCCACGCCCTTTCCGGCAAGGATCTCCGCCTGATTTGAATTCACGCCTTCGAGAGCAGTGATCGGCACGGCCTCACCCGACGCCATCATCTTGCCCATCTGCTGAGCGATCTCTTTCTTCAACACTTCCTCGCTCACGATGTCGATATCCCAACCGACCAAGCGAGTCGCGAGACGTACGTTCTGGCCTTTTTTACCGATCGCAAGGCTTAGCTGATCTTCGCCGACAATGACGTGCATCTTGCGCTTTTCGATGTCGGTGATGCGAACCTGCGAAACCTTTGCAGGCGAAAGTGCATTCGCAGCGAACACCGAAGGCTCGTCCGACCACTCAATAATGTCGATCTTCTCGCCCCGCAGTTCCTTGATGATCGATTGGACACGCGAACCCTTCATACCAACGCAGGCCCCGACCGGATCGACGTCCCGCTCGTTCGAGGTGACGGCGATCTTCGCACGGTCGCCCGGCTCGCGAACTGCCGATTTGATCACAACAGTTTCGTCGTAGATCTCTGGAACTTCCATCTCGAACAGGCGCTTGACGAGCTCCGACGAAGCACGCGAGAGCTTGATCTGCTGTCCTTTCTGATCCTTAGTTACATCAACGATCACGACGCGTATACGTTCGCCCTGATTCCAGATCTCGCCGCGCGACTGTTCCTTGCGAATGATCACACCTTCGAGATTGTTGCCGAGATCGACGATCACGTCGCCGCGTTCAAAACGCTTGACGGTACCATTGACAAGCTCGCCCTTGCGGTCGATGTATTCGTCATAAACCTTTTCGCGAATCGCCTCACGGACCTTCTGTACGAGGATCTGCTTGGCGGTCTGAGCAGCGATACGGCCCATTTCTTCGCGGTTCAGCGGAATTTGAAGGATATCGCCGAGTTCGACGTCATCGCCCGCGAGTTCGACGGCTTCCTCGAGCGAAAGCTCGGCAGAAGCATTCTCTACCGTCTCGACCACCGTCTTCTGCACGGACACCTCGACCTCGCCCTCTTCAGGATTCCATTCAACCTGAATGCTGTCGCCCGTCTTGTCCTGCGCTTTGAACTGTTTGCGTGCCGCCGCCTTGACAGCTTCTTTCATCGCCTCGATGACCATGTCGCGGTCGAGGCCCTGTTCGCTGCAAAGCATGTCGATACTCTGTTGAATCGATGATGTCATAAAAACACTTCTGTCTTTCTTGTAATGCAGGATCGCGGCCTAACGCCGATTCAGCTCCTGCTCAATGTCAATCTTCAAATTCGCCTTGGCAACCGATTCGAACGAGAACACCAACTCGCTTGCCGTTCTGTCGTCAAACGTTATCGCGGATCCTTCCACCTTTATGATCCGTCCGTTCAAAGCTTTGGGACCTTCGAAACCCGGCTTCATCTTGATCTTCGCGAGTTTGCCAGTGAACTTCTCAAAATCCGACAAACTGTACAGTTCCCGATCCAGGCCGGGCGACGAAACCTCAAGGATATAAGCTGCGGGCATAAAATCATCCGCATCCATTGCCGCTTCAACTGCTTTCGAGACGTTCGAGCAATCCTCGATCGAAATACCGCCTTCCTTATCAGCGAATATCCTGACGATCTGGTTACGCTTCGTTCCGCCGAGTTCAAGATGGACAAAGTCGACTCCGCAGTGCGCAGTTGCTTTCACTGCGATTTCCCTGATCTTTCCTTCGATCGAACGCGATTCCATTTAACTCAAAACGCAAAATAAAAAGTGGGCACGAAACCCACTCGACACCGCACGTATCGTGGCAAACAGCTAGTTTACAAAAGAATCGCGTGATTCGCAAGCATATTTTACCTAAAGATATTGTCGGATCGACTTGGAGCGTTCGGAAAGCTCGGAGAGTTTCTTTTCAATACGGTCAAGTTTCTTAGAATCAGGGTCCGACGCGAATTCTTCGAGCATGTAGGACAGTTCGCGTGATTCAGCAAGAAATCGTGTCGACACTTTTCCGATCTCGTTGGCGGTCTCGGGAGCGTTCGACAGCACCCGCTTGGCTTCAGCGACCCCCCAATGAGTTATCTTACAAGTATGCTTGCGACTGCCATCGGTTATCCAACTCTCCCCGAGAAGCTGAGCGGAGATGCTGTCGATACTCGGGAAAAATCCTTCTTTTTTTAGCAATTCAGCGAGATCCACCTCAACGGAGTCCTTGCCGCCGGTGAGTTCAAAGATCTTTACCAAGACCTTATGGAATACGTTCATATCCTGTTATCGAATCAAGACGCGAATCAAGACGTAATCTTCTGAGAGGCTAAGAACGCAGCCCCTAGTATCCCTGCATCATCCCCAAGTTCGGAGCGCATTAGCTTAACACGTTCTCCCGGTTGCTGGAATGCTCTTCTTAGTATCTCGGACTGAAGCGGCTCGATAAAAAGATCCCATCCCGCCGCAACCCCACCACCGATCACGATCGCTTCGGGGTTCAGCACATTCACAAGGCCGCCTAAGGCAATACCAAGATAGGTGCCAGCCACCCTAAACACCTCAAGCGACAATCGATCGCCCGCAATGCCCGATTCGAACACATCAAGCGGGGTCAGCTCGAGATTAGAGCGAAGTTCCGTTTCCGGATACTTCGGCATCAGTTCCTTTGCGATCCTTACGATCGCAGTTGCCGAAGCGTACTGCTCGACGCAACCGCGACTACCGCACCCGCACGGATAGCCCTCCGGCTCGACCGCGATGTGGCCGATCTCTCCTGCCGTACCATCAATCCCGCGCACAAGAGTCCCGTCGATGATAATACCGCCACCCACACCGGTACCTAACGTAACGTGGATGGAGTTTCGGACACCTTTAGCAGCACCCTTCCAACGTTCACCTACCGCCGCCGAGTTGGCATCGTTCTCG
>JBDSLC010000220.1:0-55742 GCA_039916585.1 Pyrinomonadaceae bacterium
TTACACAACTGTTACAATCCGCCCCGGATTTTTTTGTTAGGGTTTAAACAAGGGCGAAGTCCGAATTACTTCAAGGGGAGATCTGCAAAAATGAGTGATTTAACATTAACCGACGAACAAGCAGCAGGACTAAACTGGCACACAGTGATCGGGGTCACGATATTCCACATTTTGGCTTTTGCCGCTTTATTCACCTTTAGCTGGTCGAACCTTATTGCGGGACTGATCATGTGGTGGTTCGCAGGAAGCTTGGGAGTTGGCATCGGCTATCACCGTTTGTTGACTCATCGGGGGTTCAAAACCCCAAAATGGGTCGAATATGTGTTTAGCATTATCGGTACGCTTGCGATCCAGTCCGGACCGTTGAGCTGGGTCACTACGCACCGCATCCACCACGCGTTTACAGAGAGCGAAAAGGATCCGCATAGCCCGAGGTTCGGAACCTACTGGGCACATATGGGCTGGATATTCCGCGGCACCTCGCAGAATCAATCGTGGGCGACGATGCAGCGTTACTGCCCCGATTTTGCAAATGACCGTTTCCACCAAATTCTCAATAAATATTACTACGTCCCGACCATAATCCTCGCAGCGGGCTTGTTTGCCGTCGGCGGATTTTCGATGGTCCTGTGGGCTGTATTCTTGAGGACGGTCATCGGTTGGCACTTCACCTGGCTGGTAAATTCGGCAACGCACCTCTGGGGAACGCGACGATTCGAGACGCGTGACGATTCGCGAAACAACGGCTTGATCGCGGCGATCACTTGGGGCGAAGGCTGGCACAACAACCATCACGCTTACCCGCGGTCGGCAAAGCACGGTATGGCTTGGTATGAATTCGACATCAACTGGATGGAGATCTGGGTGATGCAAAAGCTCGGGCTGGCGAAGGACGTTTACGCATACAGCGAGAAAAAGTCCGTCAAGGAGAAGACCGAACTAACGAGTCTCGAACCGATCCACGAATCAATTTAGTCCTTATGAGCTGATCAGAAAAGGGCGAAAGTAGAAGGTAACTTTTACTTTTGCCCTTTTTGTTTCTATCGTTTGCTAGGTATCAATGCGTCGACGAAAGACAGCAATATTCTTTCTGATCTTCGGCATCAGCCTCAGTGCTCTTGCCGTCGCACTGAACGTTGGATGGATATTGCTGAACCTTACTCAAGTTGCAGCGCTTGTTCTTGGGATGATCTTCTTCGCTTTGATCATCACAGGTATTGTCCTCAACACCATTTTCCTTCTTCGCGAGATCAGAAAGAGCGAACAGCATGATGCGTTTCTCAATGCGGTAACTCATGAACTGAAAACGCCGATCGCGTCGATCAAACTCTACCTCGAGACTCTAAAGACTCGCGAGGTTACTCCGGAAAAACAACGGGAGTTTTATGACGTGATGTTGGCCGACAGCAACCGCCTACTTGCGACTGTCGAGCAGGTACTTTCCGCCAGCAAAACCGGAGATACGCGGAAGCGCTACGATGTCGAAGAGATCGAACTTGGTCCGCTGCTGGAGGAAAGTATCGGCGTCGTGAGAAGCCGCTACAACCTGGAACCGGGATCCATCCGTCTAGCTGAGGTCGCGGATGACGCCAAGATCCTGGGAGATGCGGAGGAGCTTCAAACCGCCTTCGTAAATCTTTTGGACAACGCCGTAAAGTATTCAAAGGATGAGATGAAGATATCCATCCGCGTTAAGCCATCTTCGATCAGAAACCGCGTCGACATTCTTATTCGAGACAACGGCGTCGGAATGCAGAGTGCAGATCTTAAGAAGGTCTTCCGGCGGTTCTATCGCGTCCCGCAAACGTCGGGGCGGAAGGTAAAAGGTACCGGCCTTGGACTGTTCATCGTCAACTCCATAATTAAGAAGCATGGCGGATCAATCCGCGCGGACAGCAAAGGAGAGTGCCGCGGATCGATCTTTATCGTTCAACTGCCGAAAGTCTAGATGAAGATCCTGATCGTTGAAGACGAGAAACACATCGCCGATGGCCTAAAGTTCAATCTTGAGGCCGAAGGTTTTGAGGTGGCCGCAGTTGAAACAGGCGAGGAAGGTCTCGATCTGAGTGATGATAGCTGGGACGCCTTGATCCTTGACGTGATGCTGCCGGGGATAAGCGGCTTTGACGTAGCAAGGCAGTTTCGCGATAGCGGGAAATTTACGCCGATCCTCATGCTGACCGCCCTCGGCCGTCCCGAAGACGTTATTCAAGGATTTGAGGCAGGAGCTGACGATTATCTTCCGAAGCCATTCGATCTGGACGTGTTCCTAGCCCGGCTGAAAGCCCTTCTGCGAAGGAGCAACTGGCAACGCGAAAGAATCTCCGGCGAGACTTTCGACATCAACGGGCGAACGATCGACTTAGCAAATCTTGAACTGCGGACGCCCGATGAGATCATTCGTCTGACGCTAATGGAGTGCAATCTGCTTCGCTTTTTGATCACCAATGAAGGTCGTGCGGTTTCGCGGAAGGAGATCCTCGAGGAAGTTTGGGGCTTGCAGGAAGACACAGACACACGGGCTATCGACAACTTCATTGTGCGGCTCCGACGGTATCTTGAAGACGAGCCGAACAGTCCTCAGATCTTGAAGACAGTTCGCGGCGTCGGCTATCGATTCGTCCGCGGATGATCTATCGGTATTCGTGACGGGCGATCACCTTGATCTCTCGCCGCCAAGCTTCGTGGAGATCGAACCGCCACAGTTCGATCTCAGGTGCCAACATTTCAGCAAAATATTCGAATTTGTGATGAAAGCTGAGGGCGGGCGCGACAACATAGACCAGTGTCGGTTCGTTCTTGATCTCGAGGCTGCCGAATAATCTCGCTTTTGCCAGAACTCCGCGACGCCTCTGCAACTCGATCTTTCGCCAATAATCCGCCGCCTGAAAAACCGCTTCACGATCCGGCGACGTCTTGAGTTCTATCAACACCAATCGTCCATCACGTCGTAACGCCAGCAAGTCGATCTTGTCCGTCGAAGAACGAAACTGATTGTATATCGGCGTGAGGATGAGGTTCGCGTCGAGCCGTCTGATATCACGTCTTAGTATCGATTCGAGCCAAAGCTCAGGCGACGACCGATAGTATTGATGCCGAGGATTGGGGGAGTCGAATCTCCGGAACCGGGCGAGTTCGTCAACGACGCCGGCGAGTTCCTCGACGTTGTCCGGAAGCAAAGGACGCCGCTGTTTCCCGACGCCGAACCAGGATCGCTCAAGGCCCATTAGCGTTCTAATGCGAGCGAACGGTAAGCCATTAAAACGCACGGTTTCACCCTGGTTCGATCGGATCGTGTCGATAGCGTCAGGCTTGATGGCGACGATCTGGCCCAATGTTTTCGACACTCGAATCTCGGACGGGATCGACAGACTCCGCGGCTTCTCGCGCCACAGCGCGGATAGTGTCCACTCGTCGAGCGGTCTCAGCTTTTCTTCATCGATCTCAAAGATGGTGATCCGCGACCCCGCGCCGCGTCGGAGAAGTGTGTGCATTCTTCGCAGTGCACGTGCCTGTTTTCGTTCGGCGATGATCCAGATGCTTTGGACCGGTTTCTTTCGCCGAGCGTTCACGCGCTCCAGCCAGAGGAAGCCGGAGGCTATCAGATTCTCAGCGGTCAGGGCGTTAGTTACATCCGCAAGGACTGCGGTTTGTTCCTTGTTCGGAGATTCGACAACGATGTTTGCCATCCGGCCGTTCGGTTCGTTGAGGGCGACTCTTGCAACACGGATGGCTGGGAAGTTTTGTTCGACAAGCTTTGCGATATCGTTTGCTCGAACGAGGCGGGCGAATTCGACCTCTCGCGCGAGTTCTGCGGCGGGGGTCCGCGGGATGAGCCGAACGGTTTGCCGTTCGATACCAAGATTTCGAGACAACGATAGGTTGATCCCGCTATCCTCCCGGGAGATCTCATGAACTCGCCAAGTACGAAATCCGCTCTCGCCGTGTAAGCCAATGAGTGTCTTTTCGGCGGACGTTTCGAGCAGGATCTCGTCGGCTCGCAGCGGGAATGCACGACCTTCCGAATAGATCGCGAGCCATTCGAAGTGCGTCGCTAACAGTTCCGCGAGAGCTTCTACCATTGATGGTGCTTGTCGAAATGTTTCAGCATCGCGGCCGCCCAATCGCGATAGCCCTGCTCAGAAGGATGAATTCCATCCGCCCAAAACCCGTTGAAGTCTATATCCACCGGCTGGGGATAATAGTAGACGCGATCCATCCCGTGGGTGAATTCAACTATGTTCGCGTTATGCATCTGCGAAAGATTCCAGAGTATCCCTTTGATCGGCTGCGGGAGTATCGGCGAGTAACCGATCATCGGGCAGTTCGAAATGAAGATCATGGCATCGGGATTCGCGGCTCTAACTATGCCGATCAGTTCGAGCATATCGCGGCGCCATTTCTTTGGACTGCTTAGCTTCATCACGTCGTTGCCGCCGATACCGAGCAGGACGTAATCAAATCCCTTCTTTGGCACCAGCGGCCAGAGTTCGTCGATCGTGCGGCGAGCCGTGACTCCATTCTTTCCGATCACGGTCCAGCGAACCTGTTTGCCAACACGTTCGCTCAAGCCTTTCGCGAATTGCCCGCCGAGTGCGAGTTTGTGCGTTCGCGCCCCTAGGCCGGCTACGGTGGATTCGCCGATGACCAGGAGGCTAACCTCGTCCGAGCCCTCTCCAGCAACTCCGGACGGATCTTCCGCCTCGGGTAAAAGGCCGACCTTCCATCGTGTTATCTGGCCCTGAAGGTACAGGAACGGCGCAATTGGCAGAATCGCAACTCCGCCAAGAATGTATCTGGATTGCCACTTGTTCAAGCTCATGTCGGGATAAACGTCGTTATGATAAACTTCCATTTCTTTCGATGTTTTTGTCAAATCGACACGCTGCCGGTATCGCAGTTTCATTAGCGATCTTAGTTGGTTCAGGATGCGGTTGGCTCCGTATACCGGAGCCCCCGGCTCAAACATCTGCTCCTGTCGAGCCGCCTGACACTAGCATTCCGTTCGAAACGAAGGAACCGGAGACTTATCAGGCGGACTTCGTAAATTCGGTCGGCAACACCGAGACAACGAATCATTTTTCACGGAAGCTGGGGAAGTGGCGATTCGATTCGTTCGCGGGTACTGACCTATCGCGTTCCATTATTCGCGGCGACTCGATGATCTACGTTGATCATCGGCGAAAGATATACTCCGAACCAGTCTCTAAGGCTTCCGATCCGCAGCCGCCGTTCCTGAATGACCTGACAGATACTTTGCTCAACGGAAAGCATCCTGCGAAATTCGAAAAAGTCACGGTCGAGAACACCGACGGGCTCGACGTCTATAAGGTGACGATCGATGGATCGAATAGCACATCGATCATCACTTACGATCCTTCGATAAAGATGGTAGTTCGGCACGAGTTTGACGGCGGTTTTGCATTCGCCATGCGGAACTTTAATCTTGAGGTTGAAGATTCGACCTTTCGGATCCCGGCAGCCTATCGTAAGGTCGCCTGGTCCGCGTTTGAGCAGCAATGACGATGGATTTCTCCGATGAAAAGGCCAGCTTAGCTAAGGAGCGGCTTAACAACCTTCCGTTCGCGCAACTGATGGGAATGCGGTTGACCGCGATGCGTCCGAACGAAGCGGTGGTCCAGCTTGAGATGCGGGACGACCTGCGGCAGCCCAGCGGCGTTCTGCACGGCGGGGTGACCGCCACGCTGATAGACACGGCGATGGCATTCGCGGTGCGAACGTATCTAACCGACACCGAACCAACCGCGACGATCGATCTGACGGTCCACTATCTTCGTCCGCACTTCGAAGGCCGAGCGATATGCACAGCTCGCGTTGTGCGTCCCGGCAAGCGCATCTTCACCGTGTCTGCGGATGTTCATAACGAGGAAGGAAAACTGATAGCGACCGGGCTATCAACCTATACACGCCTAGAGAGTTGAAAGAGGTACTGAAACAATTCGCCCGATATTTCGGCCCTTATGGGTGGTCGATAGGCCTTGGCGTGGCGTGCATTCTTGTCTCGATGTGCTTTGGCCTGCTGGTTCCTTATCTCGTCGGAATGGCCGTCGACGATCTGGCGGGTGCGATAACCTGGCAAAAGATCGTATATTATCCGCTCGTGATCCTCGCCGCGAATTTTTGTAGCGGCATTTTTCTCTTTTTCCAGCGACGATTACTTATTAACGCTTCGCGGCATATCGAATACGACATGCGGGAGACGTTTTACGGGAGGCTCGTCCACCAGCCACTCGAATTTTTTCACAACAATCGCATCGGCGATCTGATGGCTCGTGCCACGAATGACCTCGCCGCGGTTCGGCAGATCGTTGGTCCGATGATCTTGTACAGTTTTCAGGCGATCTTCGCCCTGCTGATCGTTCTACCGATCTTGCTCAACATCTCGGTCAAGCTCACGCTTCTGATGCTGATTCCCCTGCCGCTTGTTTCCTTGACGGTGAAATTTCTGGGCGAGCAGATACATAAGCGGTTCGAGAAGATCCAGGAGTTTTTCTCCGACATTACGGCTCGTGCTCAAGAGAACCTTTCCGGCGTGCGTGTAGTGCGGGCATATGCACAGGAGGATGCGGAGATCGAGCGGTTTCAGGTGTTGAACCGAGAATACGCAGCGAAGAATTTGCAGCTCGTGAAATTCGCCGCGGCAATGCGGCCGATGCTGTTTTTCTTTATTGGCCTTGGGTTCGTCGTGATCGTCGCGGTGGGCGTTCCCATGGCGGTTCGCGGTGAGATCACGCCCGGTAATTTCACTTCGTTTATCCTTTATCTGCAGCGGATGATCTGGTATCTGATCGCGCTGGGGTATGTCGTTAATCTTTGGCAACGCGGCACGGCAAGTCTCAAACGTTTCAACGCCATACTCGAAATGGAACCCTCGCTCACGGACGATCCAAGGGCCGTCGAACATCCGCCGATCAAAGGCGATATTGAGTTCAAAGATCTTACATTCGCCTATAACGGTAAGCCAGTACTGAGGGACATTGACCTCAAGATCGAGCGCGGCCAGACTGTTGCGTTTGTCGGGAAGACCGGAAGCGGGAAGTCAACACTCGTGAGTCTTGTCCCGCGGCTGTTGGACGCTCCATCCGCAAAAGTGCTCATCGACGGGCGGCCAGTTCACGAATATAAGATCCAACAGCTTCGCGGGGCCATCGGCGTCGTTCCGCAGGAGACGTTTCTTTTTAGTGACACATTGGCGTCGAACATCGCGTTCGGCGTTGGTGATGTCCAAGGTACTGGATCGGAAGTCCAAGGTCTGATCGGCATCAGCGACCGTGAACCCTCGACATTGGACATTGGACCGCGCGTACAGCGAGCTGCCGAGATCGCGGGCCTTGCGGATGATATCGACGAATTCCCGAACAAGTATGAACAGCTTGTCGGTGAACGCGGCATCACGCTATCCGGCGGACAGAAGCAGCGGACAGCGATCGCCCGTGCGTTGATACGGGATCCCCGGATATTGATCCTTGACGACTCACTGAGTGCGGTCGACACATATACAGAGGAACTCATCCTCAAAAATCTCCGCAGTGTTAGGAAGGACAGGACGACGCTGATCGTCTCGCACCGGATTTCCACGATCCGCGATGCCGACCTGATATGCGTGATGGCGGACGGCCGCATTATCGAACGCGGAACTCACGATGAACTGCTGCGCCTCGACGGCGAGTACGCCGACCTTTATGAACGCCAGCGACTGGAAGACGAACTCGACGCGACGGAGTAAGAAATGAACGAACCGAAAACAAATCTTGTCGCGCAATATCAGACGCTTATCGTGCTGTGGGCGGCGATCCTGATGTCGCAACTCATGCTGATCCTTGTGCTGTTCTTCACAAAAAAGGAGCTGTTTAAGTTTGGGTTCACCCAGCCGATCGAGGGCCAGAGCGGAGCGATGATCCTAGGCTTTGCCGTCGTCGCGATCACATGTGTTGGCTTCTCGTTTGCGTTCAAAAGACGGTTCCTCGATCGGGCTGTCGAACAGCAGGAGCCGAAGCTCGTTCAGACTGGGCAGACCATCGCGATTGCTTTCTGCGAAGCCTCATCACTCATCGGGATGTGCCTCGCCTTCGCGTTCGATTATCAATATTTCTTCGCCTGGTTCATCCTCGGCATCGCTGCTACGCTATTCCATTTTCCACGTCAGAACGACCTTCTGGCGGCCAGATATAAGCGCTAGTTCACTTTTGTAGACTCGCGATCACCTTGCCAATAAAATTATTGATCTTGCCGTTCTCGATCCAGCGAACGACGATGACGAGGTCGTTGTCGGGGTCGATATAGATGACGTTCGTACCGTTGCCGACGTGGGCGAAGGCGTTCGCAGGAGCGTTGGGGTAGAGCTTTCGGGCGGTGTTGAGATACCAGTTCATAAAGCCGTAGGTCGGCTCGGGGGCGGTGGGCGTTATCGCTTGGCGGATGAATTCCGTCGATAGAAGTTGCTTATTGCCCCACTTTCCATTTCGCGAGGTGAGCAGGCCAAATCGAGCCATGTCGAGGGCGTTGATGAACATCCCGCCGCCCCAATGACCTCCGCCGCTGACGGATTGAACGATCTGCCCGTCAATGACAACAAGCGAATTCTCATAGCCGTACCAACGCCATGTGTTTGACGCGCCGATCTCGTCCATCAAATTCTCTTTGAGCACCTGCGGCAATGGTTTTCGCCAAACGTTCAGTGTGGCCAGAGCGAGTACGTTGACGCGGACGTCGTTGTATTCGTACGCGGTGCCGGGATCTTTGCGGGCACGCGTGAGCCACGTCGAAGTGTCCCGATCGGGACGGTCAGCCCATTCAGGTTTACCCCAGAGCGTTCCTTCCCAATCGCTCGTCTGGCGAAGCAGATGTTCCCACGTGATCTTCCTGTTGTGTTCGGTCGCGAAGAGGTCGATGAACGGAGAGCGGCCGAGATTGTCAGGTGCGTCGAACTTCGTGCCGACGTTGTAAGGCTGGATCGGCGCGGCGTAGTCGGCGGCTTTGTGCTGCAGGCTGCGAATGAGTTTGCGGTCGAAGGCGAGACCGACGGTCGTCGAGAGAAAGCTCTTCGTTACGCTGAAAGTCATATCGACACGGCTCGGGTCACCCCATTCGGCGACGATATATCCATTGCGAATGATGAGCCCGGTCGCGTCTCCACGATCTTTGAACTGCCCGATCGGCTCGCCATACGGTTCGCGTCCGAAGGTTTGGAAATGCGCAAGCTGCAGATCTCGCGGAGCCTTCGATTCACTGGCGATGGCGAAGTCGACGGCTTCTTTGAGCTTAGCCGGATCGAGCTTCGATTGCTCGGGCGTGCGGCGTTCCCATGCGCCGACGGGAGGCGTGTAGTCGCGTTGGGCAAGAACAAATCCGGTGATGAGTATGATGAGGGCTAGACTGCTTACTGATCTTTTCATTGTATCGATGATGAGTTTAACCACCCGCTACCGCAGGTTGTACTGACATTATCTTGCGGCTCGGATGATATCGGCGAAGACGCCGGCGGCGGTGACGTCGGCTCCGGCTCCGGCACCTTTGATCACAAGCGGCTGATCGGCGTATCGATTGGTGTAGAAGAGGACGGCGTTGTCCTTGCCGGATAGATTCGCGAAGTTGTGATCGGGTCCGATCGATTGTAGTCCAACGCTCGCCTTACCCGCGTCGAGTGAAGCGATGTACTTCAGCTTCAACCCTTGAGCGGTTGCGTCGTCGAGCAGCTTGCGGAAATGCGGTTCCTGCCTTGTCATCTCGGCATAGAAATCTTCGACCGTTCCGGCGAGACACGATTCGGGCAGGAACGCGACGTTTGTGATGTCGGCCATCTCGATCGCGTAACCGGCTTCGCGCGCGAGGATAAGGATCTTGCGTGCGACATCCGTCCCCGAAAGGTCAAGCCGCGGGTCGGGTTCGGTGTAGCCTTCCTGTTGCGCTTGTCGGACGACATCCGAGAAACTTCGCGTGCCGTCATAACTATTGAAGACGAAGTTAAGCGTGCCGCTCAGGACCGCTTCGATGCGGTTGACCTTGTCGCCGCTGCGGATCAGATCTTCGAGGGTCTTGATCACGGGCAGCCCCGCCCCGACGTTCGTTTCGAAGAGGAAGTTAGAGTTGAACTCGCGAGCGAGGTCTTTCAGAGCTTGATACTTTTTAAGCTCGCTCGATGCAGCGATCTTATTGCACGCGATCACCGAGACGCTCCTTTGCAACAGCTTCGGATAAGTTTCGACTACGTCTGGTGATGCGGTTACGTCGACAAAGATCGAATTGCGAAGGTTTCGCTCGATGATCGAGTCAGTGAAAGCCGCGATGTCCGAGGCTTCTGCTTCTGCGATCACATCCTTTATAGTCCCCAACTCGACACCCTCGTCGGCGAAAGCCGCCTTTTTGCTTGTCGCTACTCCGACGACTCGTAGGTTCAATCGCAGCTCATCGGATACGTGCTGAAACTGCTGTTCGATCTGTCCGAGCAGACGCGAGCCGACGGTTCCGACGCCTGCGACGAAGATGTTTATCTGTTTGTTGCCGTCGGAGAAGAATTCCTCGTGAAGCGTGTTGACGGCCTTGCGGACGTCTGCCGATTCGATGATCGCGGAGATGTTTCTTTCGGACGAGCCTTGAGCGATCGCGCGAATATTAACTCCGTTGTGGCCGAGGGTCGAGAACATTCGGCCGCTCACGCCGGTGTGAAACCGCATCCGATCGCCAACCAGTGCGAGGATCGATAGGCCGGTTTCTACCCGCAGCGGGTCGATTTTTCCAACCGCGATCTCATATTCGAATTCGCGATCAACTGCCGCCTTCGCCCGATCATTTGCCTTCTCTTCGATCGCTACACAGATCGAATGTTCTGACGAACTCTGTGTGATCAGAATGACGTTGATCTGCGAACGCGAGAGCGCATCGAAAAGGCGCTTCGAAAACCCTGGCACGCCGACCATGCCGCTGCCTTCGAGATTGAGCACGGCGATTTTGTCGATGCTGGTTATGCCGCGGATCATTTTGGCGTCTGATGTTTCGGCTTCGATCAGCGTGCCGAAATCGTCAGGAGAGAAGGTGTTCTTCACACAAACCGGAATCCGCTTCGCCATGACCGGCTGGATCGTCGGCGGATAGATGACCTTTGCGCCGAAGTGTGAAAGCTCCATTGCCTCGCGATAGGTGATGCGCGGTATTTCACGGACGTTTCGCACGAAACGCGGATCGGCCGTCATCATGCCGCTGACGTCGGTCCATATTTCAAGCACGTCGGCGTCAAGCGCGGCGGCAAAGATCGCGGCGGTATAATCTGATCCGCCACGACCTAGGGTTGTCGTGTGGCCGCTGGTGTCGGAGGCGATGAAGCCTGGAACGACGGTGAGCTTTGATTTCCGGCCTCCGAAATCGCTCTTAATGAAGTACTGTTCGATGAACGAATTGGTTTCCTTGAAGTCGACGGACGCCGAACCGAAATTTGAGTCTGTGCGAATCAGACATCGACTGTCGAGCGAACCAGTTTCGACTCCTACCGCATTCAGATACATCGAGACAAGGCTACTCGATAGAAGCTCCCCAAAACTAAGAATATTGTCGAGCGTCCTTAAGCTGCATTCGCCGACTAGAGAGACTCCTTGAACTATTCGTTCCAGCTCTCGAAGGTCCTCCTCAATCGCCATTTGGATAGGAGCAATGGATTGTGATGGAAAGAGTTCCGTAACCGTTCTCATGTGGAGTCCGCGAATCCCATCGAGTTTTTGCTTGTAACCCTCGTCTCCCCGCTCCGCCATTCGGCCGGCGTCGATGAGCTTGTCGGTCGTGCCCTGCATCGCGGAGAGCACGACGATCGCTTCGCCCTCGATCTTGCGGATGACATCGACAACCTTCTTTATGTTCTCGGCACTCGCGACTGACGAACCACCGAATTTCAGAACCTTCATATCATGCTAAGAATGACCTCTTTTAATTTTTGTTGATCGACCGCTATTTCTATCTTCTCGCTGGGGCGATCGAAAAGATCAGAGATGCTTTCCGGTACTTCGGGCGCAACGCCGAGAATGTCCGCGACCGATTCGAACTTGATAGGATGGGCAGTCTCGAGAATGACCCCGCGGTTGCCTGAGTCTTCGAGCGCGCGAAATGCGACCGCTCCGTGCGGGTCGAGTACGTAGCCGTACCGATCGTAAACATCACGCATTGTCGCCGCAGTTTGTTCGTCGGTGATGCTGACGGCTGAGAGGTTTTGCTTTAGCTCATCGAACTCGCGGCCGAAAAGCTCAAGTATTCGAACAAAATTACTCGGGTTGCCGACGTCCATCGCATTTGAAAGCGTCGCGACGGGTGGCTGCGGTTTGTAGTTGCCTGTCTTGAGAAATTCGGGAACGACCGCATTCGCATTACAGGCGGCGATAAATCCGGACGTCGGCAATCCTGAAGCATGTGCAAGCAGCCCGGCACAGATGTTGCCGAAATTTCCGCTCGGGACGCAGAAGAACGGAGCGTCACCGTGCCATTGTTTCAGCGCGAAAAAATAGTAGAACTGCTGCGGCAGCCAGCGGGCGATGTTTATCGAGTTTGCCGAAGTGAGAAAGACTTTGTCTTGTATATCCCTATCTGCAAGAGCACTCTTCGCCATCGCCTGGCAATCATCGAACACGCCGTCGACCTCGATCGCCGTGACGTTGCCGCCAAGCGTCGTAAGCTGCAATTCCTGTACGCGGCTGACCTTGCCCTTCGGATAAAGAATGACAACTTCGATGCCTTCGACTCTGTGAAAGCCCGCCGCGACAGCTCCGCCGGTGTCGCCGGAAGTTGCGACAAGCACGACCGTGTTTCGGTCCGATCCGAAGTGGCGGAGACAGCGGCTCATGAATCGCGCACCTACATCCTTGAAAGCGAGCGTCGGGCCGTGAAAAAGTTCAAGTACTGAAATATTGTCGTTGATCTTTACAAGAGGAAATTCGAAATCGACAGTTTCTGCGCAGATGCCTCGAAGGCTTTCTTCATCGATCGCATCGCCCACGTACGGCTTGATCACCTCGAACGCGATCTCGGCGTTTGAAAGTTCGAGAAGATCACTGGAAATCCGAGGAATACTTTCCGGAAAGAACAGACCCTTGTCGTCGGGCTGACCGAGAAGCGTAGCTTCGCGAAAGCCGACGGAAGGCGATCTGCGGTTTGTGCTAAAGTAGCGCATCTTACGGGCGGGCGTCGCCTTAACGCTATGTTATAACGCCCGCACTAATTATTAGAAATATGGATAGTGTTCGCGTTCATGCTCCCGCAACCGTTTCGAATGTCGTCTGCGGGTTCGACTGTCTCGGTTTTTCGTTGTCTGCACCGTATGACGAGATCACGGTTCGCAGGTGCGTCGAGCCGGTGATTCGTATTTCGCACAACGATAATTTTGGATTGCCGACTGAACCGTCGAAGAACGTCGTTGGTGTTGCCCTGCGGGCGATGCTCGACGTGATCGATGCGGATTTCGGATTTGAAGTTGAGATAACTAAATACATCAAACCGGGCAGCGGCATCGGGTCGAGTTCGGCGAGCTCGTGTGGAGCGGTTGTCGCGGCCAATCATCTTCTGGGCGAACGCTTCTCGAAGCTCGAGCTCGCAGAGTTTGCAATGGAGGGTGAAAAGCTAGCCTCAGGAGCCCGCCACGCTGACAACGTCGCTCCGTGCATATTCGGAGGTTTTACGCTCGTACGCTCGACCCTTCCGCTCGACATCGTCTCTATCGATTTCCCACCGCTTTTAGCCACGGTCATTCATCCTCAGATAGAGATCAAGACCGCCGATGCACGTGCAGTCCTGCCGAAGCAGATTGCACTTGCAGACGCGATCAAGCAATGGAGCAATCTTGCTTCGCTTGTCGCGGCGTTGTCGAAAGGCGATCTGGATCTGCTCGCTCGGTCCATGGAAGACTTAATTGTCGAGCCGGTTCGCAAGAGGTTGATCCCGAAGTTTAACGAGGTGAAGGAAGCATCCATCGCAGCCGGTGCTCTCGGCGGCGGAATTTCGGGCTCTGGGCCGTCGATGTTTATGCTGAGCGATTCGTCACTAATCGCCGAATCTGTGGGGTCCGCAATGGATTCCGTTTACGCACAGACTTCGATCGAATTCAATATATATGTCAGCGAAATCACGACCGACGGCGTGAAAATAGTGGGATAACACTACAGTGTAAGTGCATTTCACAAACCTGATAGAATTAACCTACATGTTAACGCGAGAGTTAGAAGAGACATTGAGTTACGCGGTCGACCAAGCCGTGAAGTATAAGCATGAGTACGTAACGCTGGAGCATCTGCTTTTCGCATTGCTTGAAGATGCGTCCGCGCGGAATATTTTGTTCCACTGCGGAGCGAATCTCGAAGAGATCGCTCGTGCACTGGAAGAGTATTTCCAGAACACGTTGGAGAAGATGCCGCCCGAGGCGAAGCACATGCCCGAACTGACGGCGACGTTTCAGTCGACGATCCAATACGCAGTTCTTCAGGCCGAAGGAAGCGGACAGCCGTCGGTCGATGGTGGAAATATTCTGGCGGCCTTCTATCAAGCTGAACAGAGCTTTGCAGTTTACCTTCTCTTGCAGCAGGGCGTGACGCGGCTCGACATTCTTAACTTCATCTCCCACGGAATTTCGAAAGTTGACTCGGGAGATTTTCTTCCCGAAGAATTCGACGAAGAAGGTTTCCCGCTCGGTTCGCATAGTGCTCCGAAACAGAAACCTCTTGAGAGTTTTACGACCGAGCTCGTCGCACAAGCTAAGGAAGGCAGGATCGATCCGATCGTCGGACGGTCGGCGGAGATCGAAAGGACGATCCAAGTTCTGTGCCGTCGAAAGAAGAACAATCCACTTTATGTTGGTGAACCCGGTGTCGGTAAGACCGCGTTGGCTGAAGGACTCGCTCTTAAGATAAGTGACGGCGACGTGCCCGAAGTTTTGAAGGACGCGAAAGTTTTTGCGCTCGACATGGGAGCCGTGCTCGCGGGCACGCGCTATCGCGGCGATTTCGAACAGCGGTTCAAGGCGATCATTACCGACCTGAAGAAGGAAGAGAACGCGATACTTTTTATAGACGAGATTCACACGATCGTCGGTGCCGGATCGGTACAGGGCGGATCAATGGATGCCTCGAACATCTTGAAGCCGGCGCTGGCGGCGGGCGAGCTTCGCTGCATCGGGTCAACGACCTTCGCGGAATACAAAGCTGCTTTCGAACGCGATCGAGCACTTGCTCGGCGATTCCAGAAGATAGAGATCGGCGAACCGACCATCGATGAGACGTTCCAGATCCTGAAAGGACTGAAGCGATTCTATGAAACGCACCACGGCGTAAAGTATTCAACGGAGAGTCTGCGGACCGCCGCAGAACTTGCCGGAAAGTACATTAACGATCGGTTTTTGCCTGATAAAGCTATAGATGTAATCGACGAGGTCGGTGCGTCGGTAAAGCTGATGCCAGCAAGCAAGCGTCCGAAGACCGTTTCGGTTCAGATGGTAGAAAAGACGGTAGCCCGGATGGCGAAGATCCCGCCTAAGACTGTCGTCGCGGACGAGAGGCATCGCTTAGCTTCGCTGCGAGGCGATCTTAAGAAAGTAATTTTCGGCCAGGACGAAGCTGTCGATCGAGTTGTTGATGCCATCCAGATCTCGCGTGCGGGTCTCGGCCATCAAACGAAACCCGTTGGATCATTTCTCTTCTCAGGTCCGACAGGCGTCGGCAAAACGGAAGTATCCAAACAGCTCGCGGAAATTCTTGGCGTCGAGTTCATTCGATTTGATATGAGCGAGTACGCCGAACCTCACACAGTGTCACGTCTCATCGGCGCTCCGCCCGGATACGTCGGATTCGATCAAGGTGGGTTATTGACAGAGGCAATCATGCGAACTCCGCATGCGGTGCTCGTGCTCGACGAGATAGAAAAGGCGCATCCGAACCTTTTCAATTTGTTGCTACAGGTGATGGATAATGCCACGCTCACCGACAACAATGGCAAGAAAGCAGATTTCAGAAATGTCATTTTGATCATGACGACGAACGCAGGTGCGCGCGAATTATCTTCGGGTGGAGTTGGATTCAGAAATTCTTCCGACACAAAAGGAAATGCGAAAGGAGCGATCGAGCGCACGTTCACGCCTGAGTTTCGAAATCGTCTTGATGCATGGGTGCCATTCAAGGCCCTCGACATTGAGATCATCAAGTCGATCGTCGATAAGTTTGTGGGTGAACTAAACGGACAGCTTGCTGAGAAACGCGTGCTCGTAAAACTCACAGACGACGCTCGAGAATGGCTTGCGAAAAATGGTTTCGACGCACGCTACGGCGCTCGTCCGATGGCTCGATTGATCCACGAAAAGATCAAGCAGCCGCTTGCGAACGAGATACTATTTGGGAAGCTTACAGTCGGCGGAAGCGTGGAAGTCGACGCGGTAGAGAACGAACTGACATTGCGTTTTTAACCAGTATTTATCGATGTAAAAGCCCGGCGTCTTTCGACGGCGGGCTTTTGTTTTTCCTTAGAAAGAGAGTAGGTATTAACTACTTTTTCTTTGGTGCCGCTTTCTTTGCAGGGGCTTTCTTTGCCGGAGCTGCCTTCTTAGCCGGAGCGGCTTTCTTCGGTGCAGCGGCTTTCTTAGCAGGAGCGGCTTTCTTTGCCGGTGCTGCCTTTTTAGCCGGAGCGGCCTTCTTCGTAGAAGCGGCTTTTTTCGCCGGAGCTGCTTTCTTAGCAGGAGCGGCTTTCTTTGCCGGTGCTGCTGCCTTCTTTGCCGGAGCGGCTTTCTTTGCCGCCGGTTTCTTTGCTGCTGGTTTCTTAGTGGTTGCTGCCATTAGTATCCTCCGTATATGTTGTGGTGGTTATAAACTACCGCACTAAACTTAGCATAAATACACAAACAGTTGTTAACAAAAAAGTGAAGAGTTGAGAAATATTATTTGAGAAAATTTTCTTTCGAAATTTCACTACGATCGCAGATCACTCTTCTTCGTCGAGATTCATCTCCGCGATCTTTCCATTGTCGTCAACGACCACTCGCCAGAGAAAGATCCTTCGCGCGGTTTCGACGATCGCGCTGAATGTGTCGCGACCGTCAGCGGCCTCTCGCTTGAAAAATCTTACACTCGTGATCGGCGCAAATTTCGCGATGCGTTCATTCAAATTCTTCGCGCGTTGCGACGCCATCGACCGAGCGGCAGCGGATGTCAGGAGGCCCGCATCGAAGATTGAGTCGTATCTTCCGCGAAGCGCTTTCTCAATATTTGATAGCAACGCCTGATCCGCTGAAATGCCTGTATTTACTGCCTTTAATGAGAGTTGTGGGATGTAATGTTTAGCAGCGGCAGTTGCGATCATTGTCCCCATTCCGATCTCGCCGAGGTTCGTCAAAGCGATAACCGAAACATCGCTGTCGACGTAGCGATGGATCGCCGCACCGAATCCTGCAGTCTGTCCCGAATGCGCGATCAACTTGTTTCCACGCACATCAGAGAGGCGCCAACCGAGACCGTATGGCGACAACCTTCCGTTGTTGAATGTGAACTGCGTCCAGATCTCTTTCTTACTTTGCGCGTTCAAAAGTCTATCACCGCGAAGCGCCGCTTCCCACTTCGTCATGTCGTTGACCGTCGATACGATCGACCCTGCCCCGATCAAGTCTGTAAGATTTCCGTCGCGTCCGATGTAACGATCTTGTCTCCATTCATATCCGTTCGCGCGCAACGGGATCACAAATTGCGGATCGCGGTCGCCGGTCTTCGTCATTCCCAGCGGAGTAAAAATTCGCTCTCGCATAAAATCCATATACTTTTTTCCGCTCTGCGTTTCGATGATGTAGGCGAGAAGACTGAAGCCGCTGTTCGAATAAATATTCTTTTCTCCGGGCGTGAACTCGAGCGGATAGGGCGAAAGTTTTTTGATGAAGTCGCTGATCGTCATGCGCTCGGAGAGTGCGAAACCGTCGAGTGATGAGTAGCTCTTTACGCCCGACGTGTGTGTAAGCAAATGACGCACGGTCACATTGCTCCACGCATCGGGAGTGTTCGGCAAATACTTCGATATCCTTTCGTCGAGTGAAACTTTCCCGTCCTGCACCAGCACCATTATTCCGGCCGCAGTCATTTGCTTCGATACGGACCCGATCTCGAACACCGTCTCGGTCGTCACCGGAACACTGAACTCAAGCGTCGCGACGCCGTATCCCTTCATTCTCACGACCTTGCCGTTCTGAACCACAGCAATAGCGGCCCCGGGTATGTGACGCTCGGCCATGATCGAGCGAATCTTGTCATCCAGGGCGTCGGCGCGAACCACTGATACCGCGACCAAGATAACGAAGGAAGACAAAAGTATTGAACGATGTACTGGATTCATAAGAAATTGCGTAGAGAGCAGAGTTTTCAGATTCAAAGTATAGGAATACTATTCCTCTATGCAAACAGATGTCTTGATCGTTGGAGCCGGACCGACCGGCCTATCACTTTCCCGTCAGTTGACGCGCTTTGGAGTCGATCACGTGACAGTCGACACACATGAGGCAACAACTCCGCATTCGAAAGCGATCGGCGTACAGGCCCGAACACTGGAGATCTACGACCAGATCGGCATCGCGCAGAAACTTATTGACGCGGGCCGGATCGCTGATAAGGCCCGGCTCATCAGTGGCGGCGCGGTCAAGGCCGAGATCGACTTCGGCGCGTTCGGTTCCGGGATGAGCCAATTCCCGTTTCTGTTGGTTGTCGAACAGGGCGTTCACGAACGAATTGTCTATGACGATCTCCTGGGTGCGGGCTCACGCGTGCGATGGCTGACCAACATGTCCGAATTTGAGCAGGACGAAACCGGCGTCACGGCGAAGATCGTCTGTGCCGGGGGCGAAGAAACGGTAACGGCAAAGTATCTTGTCGGCTGCGACGGTGCACACAGCCTGGTGCGCAAAACTCTGGGACTGAAGTTTGAAGGTTCCACATTCGAGCGTTTGTTCTACGTCGCCGATGTCGATATCGAATGGGAGTTCACTCACGAATCCTTCTACGGAAATCTTGGCGAAGATACTCTAACGGCATTCTTTCCGATGAAGGGCGGCGATCGGCGGTGGCGCATCGTCGGGACGTTTCCGGAAGGACACGATAAAGATGAAGGTGATATTCTTTTCGACGAGATCGAGCGGCAGGTCGCGCAGGACACGTCACTTAAATTCGACATTACCAACGTTCACTGGTTCTCGGTTTACAAGGTGCACTCGCGAGCTGTCGAAAGGTTTTCTTCCGGTCGGTGTTTTCTCGCCGGCGATTCGGCTCACATCCACACGCCTGCGGGAGCTCAAGGAATGAATACGGGCATTCAGGATGGCTATAACCTCGCCTGGAAGTTGGCTGAAGTGATAAAACACGGATCTCCCGGGTCGCTCTTGGATACATACAGCGATGAGCGGCTTCCGAACGCTAGGCGCCTGCTCCGTACGACCGATCGCCTATTCGACTTCGCGGCGAGCGACGATTGGCTTACATCCTTTCTAAGGAAACACGTCTTTCCGCGCGTGGCCAATTTTGCGATTGGCATGAAATGGGTGCGGGAGTTTGTCTTTCCGGTTGTATCGCAAATCGGGATCAGCTATCGCGAGAGTTCGCTGAGCGCAACGGTGGGTAGCTTTCAAGTAGTAGCCGGTGACCGGATGCCATGGTTTAAGATCGGGGAGCGAAGCGTGTACGACGACCTTCATACTCCGATGTTTCATCTTCTTACCTACTCCGACGGCAAAGGCGAAATACCACTGCTGCCGGGCGAGCTTATGAAGAAATGGAACGGCCGCATTGATTCGCATTTCTATTCTCTCAATGAGGCTGTAATAAATGCGTTCGGGTCCAGCCATACATTCTTCGTCATTCTCCGGCCTGATAATTACATCGGCCTTATCTCAGACGACTTCTCGGCGCATCTGGTCGAGAAATACTTAGCAAAGTTCGCTTAGTTCCCGATCGGGTCGCCCGGTGGCGTTGCGAGCGGGGTTGACGGTTTTCGCGGCTCCCCGGGTCGCGCGAGAAACCGCTCGATCTCGTCGATGGTCGAGCGATAGTGCGGCAGCGTATCGCCGATGACTACCGCGCGCTTGAGCGATGCAGCAAGCGACCGCAACGCTTCATTAGCAACGGTCCGCACTTCAAAACTCGCATTCGCGTTCGCCGCCAGATCCATCAGGTCGGAAACAACTACGCTTTGAACGGTACGTTGGATCAGCGCGGTGTTCGCATCCCCGGACACGGGTGATCGCCACGTGACGCCTATCAGCGCGTCTACCACCTCACGGAAATGCGGACTCGTACGGTTACGAGCATTCTGGTTGATCGTACGAGCAGCCCTGCTGGGCTCCAACAATCCGCTGATGGTGAAATCGGCCGCGATCTCGGCTGCCCCGACTGGATCGAACATCGGTGTCGTACGCTTTGCGAAATTCTCCGAGCGGCCCGAGCCGTATCCGTATGCCATGGGCGGGATCATGCGGAGGATATTCTCGGGAATAGAAAGCTCCTTGGGATCGAGCGTTAAGAGAATTGCAGCAAGCGCCTCACGTTGACGTGCGGCGGGAACAGGTTCCGCGACCGTCGCCGGATTCGGACCGTTCGCTCCACGCACCGAATATGTATAGTTTACTCCGCCGATAACTTTCGTCGCGGCGGTGAGCTGATATCGGTGATGCATGTAAAGCGGAAGGAAGGTTCGCTCGAGTTCGGACATGGGCGTGCCTTCGGCGATGTTGCGGATGCCGAACTGGTCAAATCCGATTCGACGGACCTGCATTTCGTGCTTGAGCATCGCTACCGGGTCCGGTCCGTTGTCCCAAAGATTCGCGAGTGGATGTGCCGCACCTGCCGGACGAGAATCGCTATCGGAGATATAAAGCATTCCGGCGGCAAGTCCATCGCGAACTATCTTTTCAAGCTCAGCATTTTCGTTCGCACCCGCCGGGAACTGAGCATAGGAATAGGTGGTCGCGAACTTGTCGAATGCGCCGATGCCCACCGCGTAGGCATTCGAAAAGTCGAGCTTGCCGTTTTTGATCTCGACCATCGGGGCGGGATAATCCATTACCGATCCGCGGTCATAAGTACTGGCCGCGAAGTTATGGGAGAAGCCGAGCGTGTGGCCGACTTCGTGGGCAGAGAGCTGACGGATGCGAGCGTATGACATTGCGGTCATCTCGGCCGCGTCGGGAGCCAGGTGCTCGACGTCGGGCATCATACCGAATTCGCACGCGAAGCTGTTGTTATATTGCGGGGACATTCCCGCACCGAGCAGAAAGTCTTGGCGTGCACGCTGCGAATCCAGCGTGACATCGCCTTTCAAGATCTCACCCGTTCGCGGATCAACGATGCTGTCGCCGATCGACCATCCGCGTGTCGCTCGATGTACCCAGTTGATGACGTTATATCGAATGTCCATTGGGTCGGCATCCGGCGGCAGCAGTCTAACCTGGAACGCATTACGAAACCCGGCCTCCTCGTAAGCCTGATTCCACCATGATGCACCCTCGATCAACGCGTCCTGGATCGCCTTCGGCGCGCCGTTGTCGACGTAATAAATGATCGGTTTGATAGGTTCGCTCACGGCGGCGTTCGGATCCTTTTTCTGCAGGCGATGACGGATGATCCAACGCTTTTCGAGGTCTTCGTTAATGTCGGTTCCGTAATCGTAAAATCGGATCGGGATCGCACCGGTACGCGGGTCGAACTTGCGCGGTTTGTAGCCGTCGTCGGGCAGTTCGACGAATGAATGCCGCTGTCTAACCGTCACGTGCTTTCCGGTCGGGCTTACCGCTCCTATAAGATTGCCCGGCTCGGAGCTGGAAGTGAGGGTAACGGTTGCTTCGACCTCGGTATTCTTTGGAAAGCCTTTGGTGTTAGACAGGTAGATCGCGCTTCGGCTTTCATCGAAGGTGAAATTTCCCTGGCGGGCAGCGTTCAACCGATCGCCCACGCCATGAGCGTCGCGGATAATAAAGTTCGTCGCATCGACTAAAAACCTATCACCGTCATAGGCTTCGATCTTAAATCCCCAGATCACCGAGCGGGCGAACGATTCTTCGACCGACTTCTTTTGCTTCGCGTCGCCCGTCGCACGGAAATCGTAGTTGGGCTGAACCAGCAGGAGCTTGTTTCCCGAGCGTTCAAAGAACACGACACGCGTCGGCCCAAGCTGCGAACGGTCAAGCCCGATCGGGTTCGATCCGACCCCGGTTGGCAGGCTTATGAGATAAAGAAACTCAGTATTCAGCCGGGAGATCTCAAGATAGATCTTGCCGTCTTCCGGGTTGAAATAAACCGGCATGTATCCGTCGATCTTCTGCATCTTGTCTACGACCGACGAAATGGACTTATGCTGGGCGCTCACCGCACTTAAGAGAGCAACAACCGCGAGGAATACGATCAATATCCGTTTCATAGTGTTGGGTTTGAAGAAGTGTAAGCGAAAGTTAACACAAAACCGCGTTACAACGGAACAACCTCAGATCTTTGGCCAACCTTTTCGCCATCATTCGGTTCAGTTAACTCTCTCAACAGCAGTGACTTAGCAAGTTTCAACGGGCAGACAAGGCGGAGCGAATCTTGTTCCGTTCCATTTGGTGGGGTGTGATGTTGTTCCATTTGGAACAAGACACTGCAGTTATGAAAAGTGAACGCTCCTCTAAACGCGGGGGGTTTTCAAAGACCGGCCCGCGCGAAACCCGGGCCGAACAGTATTCCACGGACACGAATCAGTGTCAATACACTATTTCGTATATAAGACACGGCTTAAGAAGCTATTTCTTCCTATTCCTGAGGGTGACGACGATGGCGTCGCCTACTTTTCGTTCGCCTTCTTTGTCGGATGGCGTGTTGACGACCCTGCCGTCGAGGAACATCGTTGTCGAACCGCCGCCGTCGAGGTTCATCGCCTCGACCGCACCGAGTGAGAGGAGATATTGGGCAAGATCCTGCAAGGATATTCCGCCGCTCGATTCGCTGCGGCCATCGACGGTGACCATCAGGAACTTCCCGTCCTTGAGGTTCGCGACCGCAGTCCGCGGATGGCGGGTTTCGACGAACGACTTGCTCGCCTTCTCCTGCTCCCAGGTGATGTCGATCTTGCCGTTTTTGATGAGTTGGGGAACGCCGGCAACGGCATCTTCGGGCGCGTACTTCTTTCCGGCATGTGGAAGCGAATCCTGGATGCCCTTCAAGAGATTTCGCGGCAAGAATGAATTCCAATTCACGAGCGTTCCTATGAAGCGAATCTGATCCGGGGTTGGTTCGCTCCCTATTGCAATTACATAACCTCCCGCAGGAATCATACTGTTCCCAGCATTCTCCTTGCGTTCAATAGAACGGCAAAATTTTCGACAATTGTTTAAGACAATTTCAGTTGTCCCTCGTGGGGTTAGGGTCGACTCACCAAATTCCGGAGTGTAAACAACAAGGTCGCTCTTCTTGAGCTCGCGGTTAACGCTTAGGGCAAATTGACTCTCGTTGAAAATGAGTCCTCCGTCCGGCTGTCCGAAACCGGTAAGCGTTATATTTGGTAAGTTTGAGATCAGGAGAGACGTTCGGTTCTGAGAGGGTTCGCTGACTAGTCGATAGTCGACCTGTAACAGTCCCACGTTTTCGCCAGCCCAAATGCTCTTATCAAGCCGAAAGAAGCCCGAGTTAATAGCGGCGACGGCGCCTTTGCGGGTGGCGATGGATGATGTTGTTTCGAGGCCGATGGCTTTGTCGAGGGCGTGGTGAACGTCGAGGCGGACCTTCGCTAGGTCGAGGCGGAGGAGGTTGATCTTTACGTTGAGGCCCGATATCTCTTTCGTGACTTGAGCGTGCTCGACGCCGGGGTGGACTTGTTTGAAGTCTTGACCGAAAGAATAGCCACAGAGAGCACAGAGGACACAGAGAGTTAAAACCAAATGGCGGCTTTCGGCGAATCTTGTATTGGTAAAGTATTTCATTGTCCTAGTGAGTGTCTGGGCCTTTTGCGAATTGGCCGCCCTCTAGCGCGGGCGGTTCTGATGGGAATCCGGTCGCTATCGCTCACGGTTCTGACATCGGTGCTCTCTGTGACCTCTGTGGCTATATATTAAGACGAGATGCGGATCAACGAAAGAGTCGTTCAGTTGAACGACAAAGAAACGAACACGAACGGGCGGTACGTTTTGTATTGGATGCAGATGTTCAAGCGGACGTCGCATAACCATGCGTTGACATGGGCGACAAGGAAGGCAAACGAACTTAAGCTGCCGCTCGTGGTTTATGAGGGGTTGAAATATTACTACCCGTGGGCGAGCGACCGGCTGCATACATTTATTCTTGAGGGCGTTGAGGAGAAGCGTAGGGGATTCGAGCGGCTTGGGATCCGTTACATTTTTTATCTGCAGAAGAATGAAAGCTCGCCGAAGAATACTGTCGCCGGGCTCGCGAAAGATGCAGCGTTGATCGTCACGGACGATTTTCCATGCTTCATCATTCCCGGCCACAACCGGCGGATCGCCGAGCGGGCTGACATTCCGGTTCACGCCGTTGATTCAAACGGGATCGTACCGATGTCGAAGTTTGAAAAGGAAGAGTACGCGGCATATACGATCAGGCCGAAGATCAATAGGTTGTTGCCGAACTATCTGAAGCCGTTTGTTGAAGAATCAATCGAGATCAGTTCGGTCGGGCTTGAGGTCGACTGCCCGGAAACTCCTGTAACTTCTGCAACTATCCGCAACTTAGTTTCCGAATGCGACATCGATCATTCGGTAAAACCGTCGGAGGTCTACCACGGCGGGACGGCCAACGGGCGAGAGCGCCTAGCGAATTTTGTCGGAGAGATCTTGCCCGATTACGACAAGGCACGCAGCAAACCGGAACGCGACGGTTCATCGCGGCTTTCTTCGTATCTGCACTTCGGATTTCTCTCATCCCTTGAGATCGCTCTTTCGGTACAGGACGCGGACGCTCCTCAAGAATCGAAGGATGCGTATCTCGAAGAACTCATCGTCCGCCGCGAGCTTTCTTACAACATGACGCGGCACAATCCGAAATACGATTCGCTCGATGCGTTGCCTTCGTGGGTTCACAAGACGATGCGCGAACATGCGGATGACGAGCGTCAATTTAATTACACGCTCGAAGAACTCGAAGCCGGGGAGACGCACGACGAATTGTGGAACGCCGCTCAACGCGAGATGGTCGAGACGGGCGAGATGCACAATTATGTGCGGATGCTGTGGGGAAAGAACGTGATCGCGTGGTCGCCGTCGCATGAGGTCGCGTTCGAGACGCTCGTACACCTTAACAACAAATACTGCCTTGACGGCCGCAACCCGAACTCATACGCCGGCATCCTTTGGTGCTTCGGCAAGCACGACCGCCCGTGGATGGAACGCGACGTGTTTGGGCAGATCCGCTATATGACAAGCGGCAGCACGGGAAAGAAGTTTGATTCGAAAAAGTATATAGCGTGGACAAAGGGGCTGTAGGCCGGAACGCAGGCGCCCTCGCCTGCAACACCGCGGCTTCCGCGGTGTAAACGCGCTCAAACTCTATCCATCGTTACCGCAACCGAAGGCACTGCTAAACTCCCAGTCCGCCGCTACTTTGCACAACCCAGCCTTCACCGGATTCTCTTCGATGTAGTTCAAAGTATTGCGAAAGTGATCAGCGTTCCGAATGTAACGGTCAAACGATTCAACCGACCAGAAGCGACCGGAGCATTTGAGCATCTTATTAGCTTCGTGTGCAGTGTATGACTTGATCGAATGCATTATCCCGGACAGCAAATTCTTTCCGAGTAACCGGATCAGGATGTGAACGTGGTTCGGCATTATCACCCAGGCGATCAATTCATACCGCTCGCCGTCCCACTTGAGAAAGGTTTCGCGCAAAAGGTTGGCAATTCGAGGATCACGAAGCGCACACGATCCGTAGCCGCTGTCTAGATATCGCTCAATCTTTTTTCGGAGCTCGATACCAGTTATTTCGCCGCTCGCAAGTTCGGCTTTCCATTTCTTGAGTACGTCCTGCGGCATTGAGTCGGCGAGTCGGAAGGAGACGAACTGGGTTGATGCGTAAACATCGAAGTGTGGAAGGTAGCCGCGGGAGTGTTTTCTGCGTCCGGCGTTTTCGCGTGGGGCGAACATTTTTGGATGGTAGCAGGAACTTTCGCGCTTCGCACTCATGCAGGCGAGGGCGCCTGCGTTCCGGCCGCTTCTTTCCGGCCAAGGCGGGTGATACGCATTTCGTAGCGCTTTCGCGTGTGAGGGTGGAGACAGTTTCTCCACTTTATACGTGAGGAGCACTATTGCAATGATCAATCATATTTCCATCGCAGTTAACGAGCCTGAGCGGGTTGCGAATTTCTTGGCAGAGATCTGGGACGGGCGTGTGTACCCGTTTCCACCGGTACAGGGTGGATATTTTGTCATAGCGGACGACGACAAGGGGACGGCGGTCGAGGTTACGCCAGCGGGGACGATCCTTGTGCCGGGGGAAGGTCTGCCCGACGAGAACGATCTTGAAGCGTCGACTGAAGTGCACGAGGCACAGTTCATCAGATCAGAGTTCGTGCCGCGCTATGTCGCGACGCATCTGAACATCAACACGCAGAAGAGCATCGACGAGATCCGCGAGATAGCAAACCGCGAAGGCTGGCGAGTGCTTGTATGCAACCGCGCAGGCGGACTGTTTCAGCTTGTCGAGGTCTGGGTCGAGAATTCGTTCATGCTCGAGGTGATGACGCCGGAGCAGACGCAGCGATATGTCGAGATCACCGATCCGGCGTTTATGGAAGTGGCCTTCGAGGAGGCGCTCAAAGAGTCGCATCCCGTTCGGCCTCAGATCCCGACGCTTCCGGCAGAGTTGAACTTGATCGGCTAGGCAGGATCATCGGACCCGTCATAGTTAATCCAATCGTGACGCCAATCGAACGCTTCCGTACCGCGGAAGCGTTTTTTGTAGTCGTAGAAGGACGGGCCCTGGTAGGCGTAACCCTGGTAATAGAACTCCCGGCCGGTTTCGATCGTGTACTCGATCTCTTTCAGCATCGTGAAGATGCCGAGGCTTCGATCAACTATTGTCGGCTCGAACATTCCATAGATGCCGGAGGTTGCGTTACTTCCGAGGTCGAAATAGCTGACGGCGAGGAGCTCGTTGTTATGGGTTACGCGTAGTTCTTTTGCATCGCACGGAGAATCGTCCGGGTTACGCGAGATGAAGTTGTAGATCGATTCCGGCACGCCGTGGGTGAAGCGAGTTTTGTGGCGGCCGAACAATGCCTGGACTCGTGTGTCGATCTCGATCGGGCCAATCGATACATCGAGATCTTCGTTACGGCGTAACACCCGGCGTTGGCTTTTTGAGAATGTGAGATCAGCGAGGCGGATCCGCAGCGGCAGGACGAACCTAAGATCGTCGATTAGAAAGCCGACGTTGTAACGAAAGAAATGCGTTCCAAAATGCCGCCAACCGTTCGCCCAAAGGGAATCCATCTGCTCGGGCAGCAGCTTGTCCGCGTAGAACTCTTCGTTGATGAGGCGAAAGTTGTCGAGCAGCATCGCTAGGTGGGTCCAAGGTCGTTAAGTCCAAGGCGGCCGACTACCAATTGACGCTGCCTTCCTTAGACGTGTCGATCGTCGCGAGCCCGCTGCCATCGTCGTAGAAGAATATCCGCATATTATCGAAAAGATATTCGTGCGATTCGGGTTTCGAGACGTCAAGGCCGAAGTGATTGATGAGCTGCATCTGCTTCTTTTGCCATTCAGCCCAGCAATCTTTACACATCTCTTCGCCGATCTTGGCGCCCAACTCGGTCGGGACCGGTGCGTAGCCGATCGGCTCAGTCTTCTTGCCGCAGCGTCCGCATTTAAATTTATCTCCAAATAAAGCCATAGACACCATTTTACCACACCAGTTGAGCTACCCGGCGGCGCGGATCGCTTCGAGAACGTCGTCGTCGGCCGGACGGAACAGACTTAGCGACTGCGCTTTGTGATATGCGACCTTGCCTCCTTTGTCGATCACGACAACGCCGCGAGCCGAGCGGCCGGGAAGCCAAGATTTCATATCGTAGGCCGTCGAAACTTTTCGATCGGTGTCGGAGAGAAGCCGAAGCGGAAGCTCGTTCTTTTCCGCGAAGCCCTTGTGGGATTCGACCGAGTCAGTCGATATGCCGACGACCTCCGCACCCGTCGCCTGATACTCTGACCAGTGATCACGCACCGAGCACAGCTGCGCGGTACAAACGGGCGTGTTGTCACCCGGATAGAACAACAACACGACCGTCTTTCCGCGATGGTCGCTCAGTGTCCAATCATCCCCGTTGCCGTCCTTAAGCGTGAAATCTGGAGCGTCGTTGTTAACTTTCATGGCCTCTCATCCTTTCCGATTGATTTCGACCCGTTCAAAAACTCTCAAGAAGTTTTGGCCGGTTATCTTCTCGAGTTCTGTCTTTCTCCAGCCACGTCGTGCGAGTTCAAGAAGCAAATCAGGAAACTTAGAAACGTCCTCGAGTCCGTCGGTTGTGTACTCGATCCCATCATAGTCTCCGCTGATCCCGATGTGGTCTACTCCGATCAATCTTTTCACGTGATCGAAATGGTCGGCGACCTCTGCGATTGTCACGCGTGGTTGTGGGTTTGCCCGTTCCCACGACTTCATTGTGTCGGCAAGGAGTTTCGAATCATTGGGGCTTTGCTTTTTAACACTGAAATACAGATTGTCGCCCTCTCTCATCCATCTCGCAAACACGTTCGACGTGTGCTCGGGGGCCATGTCGACCATGATCATGCCGCCATTTTTCTTGAGCCTGAGCAGTACATCATCCGGAACATTTCGTTCAACATCGCACATTGCCCGGGCGTTGGAATGGCTGAAGATGACCGGAACTGACGTCTGATCAAGGACGTCGTTCATCGTCTTGGTAGAGGCGTGCGAAATATCAACGATCATCCCAAGATCGTTCATCTCTTTGATCATCGCCTTACCAAGAGCCGAGACGCCATTGTTTTTGGGCGCGTCGTCGCTTCCATCTCCAAGTTCTCCGCTTGTGTACGTAAATGTAACGGTACGAAGTCCAAGTCTGTAGTAGGTGCGAAGGAGCGACGGCTTACCTTCGAGACGATCGGAGCCCTCAAGCATTGGAAGCAGAGCGATCTTGCCGGACACCATCGCTTTGTGCATTTCCAAGGAACTTCCCACTACCTTTAGGTCTTTTGAGTACCGCTTCTCAAGACGATAAAGCAGATCGTATGCGTCCAGAAAGGTCGAGAGCGTTTCGCTGTAAACATTTACCTGAACCCCTCCGACACCACCTTTTCGCCAACGTGGAATGTCCGTATGACCCTTTTGAATTTTATCGATCGGATAATCCGAAATGTCCTGAGGACACTTTGTGAGTTTCTTGTAGTTGCACCCGTGATACCACGCGAACAGGTCATTGTGTCCATCGATGATAGGCGAGCTTTTTAGCACTCGTCTGACTAATGCCCGAGCCTCCGACTCAGATCGTTTTGACTGAGAAAGGGCCGGAGCCGCTCCGATCAAAATCAGAGAGATAGCTGCAGCAGCCTGCAAAAACTGGGTGGTCATTCTTGAAAATCCCTGATGTCCTTAAACGGCTTTTTCGCGTCGGTGAAATCCGGTCGGTAGTAGTAGGACGCGGATTCGTATTCTTGCATAAAGCCTTCTTCGATGCCGAGGTCTTCGAGGAGCGAGACGGCTTCGAGCCATTCTCGTTCGGAGATGCGGCGGGAGAGGAGGATGTAGCGGTCGTCGGCGGCGGCTTTGTTAGTGGCGTAGTATTGGGCCATCAGCGAGACGGCGGTTTGCGGGCCGAGTTCGGCGCGGATCCAGCGGAGGTTATCTTCGAGTCCGGCGATGTCGTTAGGCAGGACGAGCAGGCGGATCAGTAGCCCGCGTCTTAAGAGACCGTCTTCGCCAAACTGTAACGTCGAGCCCATTTGGCTGTGCATTTCTTTTATCGCGGCTCGGGCGTGGATGGCGTAGTCGCGGACCTTTGAATACTGCATCCCGGCATCGGAATCGGCGTATTTGAGATCGGGTAGGTAGATGTCGACTATGCCGTCGAGCAGCTTGAGCACCTCGACCGAATCGTAGGCGTTCGTGTTGTAGACGATCGGCAGGCGGAGTCCGCGTTGGGCGGCGATGAGAATCGCCCGAGCCATCTGCGGCGCGAAATGCGTCGGCGATACGAACCCAATATTGTGACAGCCGCGGTCCTGCAGCTCGAGCATTATTTCGGCGAGGCGTTCGTGTGTGACCTCGTTCTTACGCTGCTGCTTCCAAGTTTGCGAGATTTGATAGTTCTGACAGTAAACGCAGCGGAGATTGCAGTTGCCAAAGAAGATGTTGCCGGCACCCTGCGTTCCCGAGAGGACTGGCTCTTCGCCGAAGTGCGCGGTGTAGCTTGAGACGATCGGGAGCCGACCGGAGTAGCATGCTGCGATCTCATCCTTCACCCGATCGTTGCCGCAATCTTTCGGACAGACGGTACAGGATGCGAGCAGAGCTTCGAGCTTTTCAACCCGCTGCTCAAGCTCATTCGCCGCCAAGAGTGTTAGATACTTTGGGTCCATTGTAGCCTTTCTTGCGTCCCTTTTTGTCGTACTTTACGGCTACATCCTCAGGCGCGACCTTGCGGGCGAGTTCCCATACGAAGTCCATTTCTTCGTTGATCGTCGCGGTCGCCATCCGAGTTTCTTTCAGCATCAACAGGCTGCCGACAAAGAGGAACATAATGCCGATGATGCCGATCGGGATAGGCATCCAGCGATAGACGTTAAAGATGCCGACGACGGCGATCGCGACGCTCGTTAGGATGAACAGCATCAACCCGTAGTAGAACATCGTCATCGCTTTTTGAAGGAGGCGCGACCGACTCGTTACTTTATCGATAAGATCCACGACGACCTCGACACGTTTTTCGTAAAGCGGAATCGAGTCTTTATCCTCGGCATATATCAGTTCGCCTACACGTACCTCAAGAGCACGAACGCGGTCCACAACCCGGCCAAGTCGGGTTGAGGTCGAAAGCACGAGCGAACCAGTTGCTGAGATCAACAACGCAGGCGTGATCATCGCGGTCAGAAATTCGATGACGCTATTTAGATTGCTTGCACCGCTAACGAGGTCTGCTGCCATGAGCTAGATTCTACTACGTATCGGAGACCCGCTCGACTTCTCTTCCCATACGTCCGGTTGCCATGTACCACATCATTTTGTAATCGGAGATGAACGACCAAACCGGATACTGAAATGTCGCGGGCTTATTCTTTTCGACGACGAAATGGGCGAACCAGGCAAAGGCGTATCCGCAGACGAAGCAGAGCGGAAAGTAGTACCAGGTGCCGCGCAGGATAAACCAAATGAGCAGGACGATGCCGAGCGACGTGCCTATGAAATGCAGGGTGCGGGTCAACGGCTGGCTGTGTTCACGCACGTAAAAATCCCAGAAGTCGTTATAGTTGGAGATCATCAATTGTTCGTTCGGACGAAGTCTGCCACAAGCACGCCGATTATACAGCAAACCACCTTTAGAACAAGGCCGACAATAGTAAACGATATGATCCCGATCAATGACGCGGTGCCGGTTTTGAATCTTCGCTTCGTCAATAGATGCACGGCGGCGGCCGCAAGTGAAGCCATCAACAACGAGACGAGGATCGCGAGAACAATATACGCTACGAAGCCGTAGTTAGCGTCCGATTCGCTGAAGCCGTTCATCGCGAGCAGCATAAAGAAAAACACCGCGATGCCGATCGCGATGTTAAGAATTAGCGTTGCGAGGAATGCGATTACCTTCGGAGCCATTGGCTTAGGATTATAGCTCGAGTCGCCAGCCGTTTGTCATACCTCTGCAGGTTCTGGTGCGGCGTTTAACCTAATTTTGGTTGCCCATCCAAGGCGTTCGAAGATGCGGATGGTGATCCAGTTCATATCGAACTGATACCATTCGGTGCCGTGGCGTGCGGAGGTCGGAAAGGCGTGATGGTTGTTGTGCCAGCCTTCGCCGAAGGTCAGGATCGCGACGAACCAGTTGTTGGTCGAGGCGTCGTTGGTCGAATGCGGACGCGACCCGTAGATGTGCGAAAGCGAATTGACGAACCACGTCGTGTGCCAACCGACAACGACACGGGCGAAAACACCCCAAACCACCATCGGCCACCCGCCGAGTCCGAAGAGAAGCACAGCCGACAGGATGATCGGTACGAGATAGAAACGCGAGATGAGGACGTGCCCGCGGTCTTTCAAGAGATCGGGAACATATCGTTTCATGGTCGCTTCGTCATGATCCTGTGCTGTTCCCCAAACGACCCATCCGATCTGAGCCCACCAGAATCCCGAACGCGTCGAGTGCGGATCGCCTTCCTGCTCGGTAAATTTGTGATGAATACGATGCGTGGCAACCCACCGGTCGGGAGCGTTCTGCATGGACAACGTACCCAGTGTTGTGAGCAGATACTCCAACCACTTCGGGGCTTTGAAACTTCTATGTGTGAGCAGCCGATGCCAGCCGAGTCCCACTCCGAGGCTGCCTACGATCCAATTGCCTATAAGCAAGGCCGCCAAGTTTTGCCAGCTAAATGTGAAGAAGGCGGGTATTGCTAACAGGTGGAAAAACACTACCATTGCGGCGTTTCTCCAATTTACCGTCCGAGCGATGTTCTGGAACGTGAGCATGTTTTGCATGAATAACTTCCCTGGGTCTCTGGACAAGGTTAGCAGGGATGGGAGCGAATTGTTGTAATAGTTGCGTAAAAGCTCACGCTAAAAGCTTCTTTTCACACCTTCCCGCTTAGTGATGAAAAGGCCGAAGCAGGAATACTTCGGCCCTTATCGTCTGCGTGCTGATGGCTTATGGTGCGAACGGAAGTATCACAGCGTCGATCGCATGGATGATCCCATTGGACGCGGGTACATCGGTCACGATGATATTAGCCTCGCGTCCGAGGACGTCCGTGATGGTCGCACTGCTGTTGGGGAAAAAGAACGTGCCTTGCAGGCTGCGGATCTGGTCGGAAGTAGTTACTGCACCAGCATCGCGACGGCCGCGGACTACATGATAGAGCAGGATCTGAGTAAGCGTCTCTTGATCAAGCGTTCCGACATTGTCAGGTGTCAGCCCCAACGCTGCAAACGCATCGTCGGTCGGGGCGAAGACGGTGAACTGTCCCCGGCCTGAAAGTGTATTGATTACCACCGGATCGGCGGCAATGACGGCGGCGATGAGCGTATCGAACTGACCAGCAAATGGTCCGCTTGTATTGACCGCGATCGCGACCTCGACAAGATTATCGCCCGGTTTCGTATTCGCCTCGGCCGCAAAACTTCCAAAAGCCAAAACGATCGCTAACACAAAAAGCATAGAGATCGACTTCATACTAAATAGCCTCCCTTAGTTCAAAGATTTTGTTTTTACTGACGAAGAACTGATTTTCGTAATGTCGAGGGAAATGGATTCAGAGATTTTCTGATCGTGCGATCTCTGGATAGGACAGAAAATAGGTTAGACCTCGCTCTACCTCCAAAGCAGCTTGAGACCGTCTTTCTTGAAACGCGTGAACTCAGTGTCACCGCTGACGAGGGTCATTTTGCGAGAGATCGCCTGCCAGATCAGCATACGGTCGAATGGATCGAAGTGGGTACTTTCAAGCAGAGTACCTTGAGAAGCAGCGTCGATCGGCGTGATCGGTACAGGAATGAAGCCCATAGATTCCGCTGCGACCACAAGTGTTGACGGTTCGTGTCCGATCAAGGCCAGTCTATTATTTCGAACTTTGATCGAGATTTCCCAAAAGCTGACGGAACTAACAAAAACTTCGTTTTCGGTATTAGTTATTGCGTCGCTCGCAGAAATCGGTAACTTTTTAGGATTCGACAACGACCAAATAAAAGCATGTGTATCGAGAAGAAGTTTCATCGAATATCAAGCAGTTCCTCGTCCGTCATCTTGAAATTATCCGCGAAAATATATTTCACTTTCCCCTCCCAGATGCCAAGCTTGCGTTTACCTTTCTTTTTCGCGGCCGTGACCGGTACGATGAGCGCTACGGGCGTCTTCTTTTTGCCATAAACGATCTCAATCGTCTCGCCGTTTTGAACGTCTTCGAGAACCTCGGAAAAATGAGCTTTGAGTTCGCCGACCGGCAGGCTTTTCATATTTATATTCTAACAGTTTTTCTTAACAAGTTGACAAGAACTGTTACATCAATGTCCGAATTAGAGAGGGAGAAATGACAAATGCGATGGGCAAAATAAGCGAGGAAGCAAACAAGTACGGCGCAGATCTTCTCGACCTCGCCCATAGGGCAAAAGAGACGGGCCAAAGCAGAATGGTCGCAATCATCACGGCAAGAATTGCCGGAAAGGCGAGGATGCTCGCGCCGGCGCCCGAAGGATCTCGAACCACTACCCAGTAACCGAATAGGAAGCCGAAGAAAGTCCCGCTAATGACGGCCACTGCAAGTGCCTTTACTCTGAACCATGTCATCATTTCGCCCTCTAGTCCGCAAAAGCCACGCTCAACTGCTTCAAAGGCATCGACTGGCGCTTATCGAGGTCAGACGACTCGTCACGGTCGATGTAGTTGTAGAGGATGTCTCGCTGTTGAGGTTTGAAGCCGGCTTCGGATATTTGGTAGCGGAGGTCGCGTTCGTTGGCTTCGTTGTTGGCACCGGCGGCGGAGACGACGTTTTCTTCGATCATGATCGAGCCCATGTCGTCGGCGCCGAATCGCAGGGCAGACTGGCCGAGGCGGATCCCTTGGGTGAGCCATGAGGCTTGGATGTGCTGGACGTTGTCCAGGAAAAGCCGCGAGACCGCGAGCATCTTGAGGTAATCGATGCCGGTCGGTTCTTCGGTGATCTTGCGGCCGAGGGCGGTATTCTCCCGTTGGAACGTCCACGGGATGAACGCGGTAAACTCGCCGTAATTTGGGTCCGCGGCCTTGCTCGCAAGTGCCTCGTCCTGGACTTGCCGCACGCGTTCCAGATGGCGGACGCGGTGTTCGACCTTGTCGCCGATGCCGAACATCATCGTCGCGGTCGAGATCAGCCCGACCTTGTGAACCGCCCGCATCACGTCGAGCCATTCCTGCGTGTTGCACTTGGTAGAAACACGTTTGCGGACCTCGTCGTCAAGTATCTCGCCACCACCACCGGGCATCGAGTTTAGGCCCGCGGCTTTTAAGCGACGCAGGATCGTTTCGTAATCGAGTTTTGAGATCAGCGAGATGTTGTGGATCTCGGGCGGGGAGAAACAGTGAAGCTGAAAGTTCGGATACTTCGCGTGAAGCGTCGAGAGAAGGTTTTCGTACCACTCGATGTTGAAATCTGGATGTAAACCGCCCTGCATCAGAACTCCGCTTCCGCCGAGTGCGATCGTTTCGTCTATCCGCTTCTCGATCTCTTCGATCGAATGAACGTAAGTCTCCGGCTTGCCGGGCCGCCGGTAAAACGCGCAGAAAGTGCAGACGACGTTGCAGACGTTGGTGTAATTAATATTGCGGTCGATTATGTACGTGACGACATCCGCCAGGTTTTTCCGCATTCGGATCTCGTCCGCCGCGAGCCCGATGCGAACAAAGTCGTTCGATTCGAGCAGGGTAGTACAGTCTGCGGCGGAAAGCCGCTCTCCGTCTAAAACACGATCTAAGATAGGCTGGATATTACTGTCCATTTAACTATAATTCTAACAAAAATGGGGAATCCGGTCAGGTTCAAATCGAAACTCGAAATTACGGACAGTTCTCCGCCGTGGCATATTCTGCGCGTTTCGAAAACTAAGGTGGCCGATTTTGGTTTCAAGGGGAATCTTCGACGTGTCATCTGCACGCTTAATGAAACCGAGACATTCAATTGCGCCCTCTTCCCAAGCAAAGGCGATTATTTCATCACCGTCAGCAAGAAGCTCCGAGATAATCTAGGCCTTAAGATCGGCAAGGCGGTGTCGGTCCAGCTAGTAAAGGACGGGAGTGAATTCGGAATGCCCATGCCCGAAGAATTTGCCGAAGTGCTCAGGCAGGACAGTGAAGGCGAACGTCTTTTCAGCGCGCTCTCGCCAGGTAACCAGCGTCTGATGCTAAAGCTCATCGTCTTTGTTAAGGCCGAGGACAAGCGGATCGTCCGCTCGTTGGTGGGCGTGGAGATCCTGAAGAAATGTGAGGGCAAATTTGATTACCATTTGTTGCACGACGCGATGCGCCTGGCCTGCTCGGTCGGAACACGGAGCAAGGAGGAATGGTAAAGCGTGTAAAATTCAAGGCTAAATTCACCAACGCGACCGAGGAAGGGGGAGGATGGCATTTTCTTGTCGTCGATCGCAAGACCGTTGACAAACTTGGGTTCGAGGGCAAATCAAGACGCGTGCGTTGCTCGATCAAAAATGCCGAGCCGTTCGCATGTGCTCTTATGCCGTGGGGCGATATTTTCTACATCATCGTGAACAAGCTGCGGCGGACCGAGCTTGGCTTGAACGTCGGGGACAGTGTCGACGTGGTTCTCGAAAAGGACGAGAGCAAGTACGGAATGCCGATGCCCGAGGAACTTCAAGAGGTGCTGAATCAGGATCGAGAGGGCAACAAGTTCTTTCACACTCTCACGGCCGGCAAACAACGCTCAATGATGTGGTTTATCGGCAAGATAAAAGACATAGACAAACGTATTCACACCGCACTCGTCTTCGTTGAACATCTAAAGAAAAACAACGGTAAGATCGTTCACGAGGAGCTTCAGCGTGAGCTGAAGCGGCCTATGTTCTAGCAGGTCAGTCACCACCAAGCACTCAATTTGAACGCAAATCGGCCATTTTGAGCTGATTTGCGAACCGTGGTGATACACATACTGCGGTTTTACCGCGTTTATTGTTTGGAACGCCGATTGCCGAGATGAGAGTGATATGGAAGATAGAGAAGAAAAATTTGGAACAACGGATCTTGGGCTAATAGTCTTTGTTGTCGTGTCGGTGTGGCTGATTTTTCAGTCGAGCTTATTCTGAATTCTTATCCGTCACGTCTCCTTTCGTTTTGCCAAAGAAGTGGACGATCGCGAAACAAACCGCAGCCGCAACGATAAACGAAACACCCGCCTCCCATTCAGTCGGTATCACGACCCCGGCCTTCGAACCCATCGAAAATCCGAAGAAACGGTTTAGGAACCATCCTACAAATCCGAGCGCGCATACGGCTCCGATTATCTGCAACAACATCATTAATAGCTCTTTCATACCCTTTTAAGATAATTAAACGGTAAACGTTTCATGATCAGGCCGTGGGTCGCGGCGAGGTCGAGGTATAGCTCGAGCCCGGCGGCCATTCGTTCGTCGATCGAGTATGAAATATTTTCGGAAAGGTATTTGATGAGGGAGTCGTTCGACAGCCCGATGTCGGTGCGATAGTTAGCTGCGATCTGGGCGATATGTGAAAGGCCTTCGTCGCGAGCGGCAGCAAAGTCGATGTCGACTCGGTCGCGGCGGGTCATCCACATCGCGAATACAAATCCGAGCCCGGTGTATTGATTCCAGAGTTCTGCCAGGTCGAATGTGCGAAGGCCGTTCGCTGATACAGGCGATTCTGACAAAGCAAGAGCCGGGTCGCCGATAAGCAACGCCGCGTCGGAACCCGCCAACATCGCGGATATGTCCGGAGCCGCGTCGCGCCACTCGGGCTCGAAGCCTAGAAACTCTCGAAAGATGATCTTGGTGAGCACTACGGAAGTTCGTGATGAGGTGTCGAGTGCAACAGATCGAACATCAGCCAGCTCTTTCCCGTCTGTGACAAGGCAAACGCTGCGTACGCGTTCCTTGGCTCCGACACAAACGTCCGGGACCAGGCGCACGCCATTAGCAAGCTGCGACGCGATAACCGGAACCAGTGCGGCATCCACCCGATCCTGCATCAGCAGTTCGGCGGATCGGGACGGAGCATTGTCGAGAATGATCTCGACTTTCCCGTGATTTGAACCGTATAGAAAACTCCAAACCAGCGGAGCGGTGTTCGAATAGCTTGAAGCGGAGATACGCGGCGTCGGCATCATGAAGATTGTCACGCAAAACGATACCTTCACGCAAAACCGATCAACCGCCGAAAACGTCGGCGTACTCTTCCGTCTTCTTAAGCTTGGCGAGAGCAAATGGGCAGGTCGCGAAGATCTTCAATCCCTTTTCCCTCGCGTACTTTACCGCCTCGGCCAGCAGTTTATCGCCCACCCCCTGCCCCCGCAGGGAGTCATCGACTTCGGTATGGTCGATGATGATCCCGTTGTCGCCCGCGGTCGTATAGGTCATCTCGGCGACCCGGTTCCCCTCGTCTCCGCGAACGATGAATCCGCCGCGTCCGCCTTTCTCAACATGTTTGATCTCCATTACCTACAATTCTAATACGCAGATAGAGATCTAAGACAAACTATAGCTTTCGTTTTCCGAGGATCTGGGACTTCGCCCTCTCGATCTCTTCTCGAAACATTGGAGCGATCGCAAGCACGCGTGCAAAATCCCGTTCGGCTTCGTCATCTTTGCCCATCGCAAGTAAGGCGTATCCGCGAAACCGCATCGGCTGAAGAAGCCGTGGATCGAGTCTGAGCGCGGTCGAATAGAAATCGATCGACTCCTGATATCGGCCCTGTTCAAAGCGGATCGCTCCGCGTCCGGTATAGGGGCTTGCAAGATCCTTGTCGACCGCATTGGCCCGGTCATAATCCGCCATCGCCTCGTCGTAACGCAGTGACAGCCGATAAAGATCGCCTCGGCGAAAATACGACTCTCCGTCTTCCGGATCTAGTTCGATGGCCTTGTTTACGGACGCCCAAGCCTCAGCACCGCGGCCGAGGCCTTGATAAGCCATACCGAGGGCCAGGTGACCACGGGCTAATTTCGGTTCGATCTTGATCGCCCGCTGGGCATCATCAAGCGCCTGAGAAGCTTTACCCGCAACTATATAAGCAGTACTGCGGGAACAAAGCGCTTCGGCGTTGGCGGGCTTAAGTCGGATAGACTCCGAATAGTCTGCGATCGCGAGATCCATTTTGGCCCGGGCAAATTGAACATGCCCTCGGTTGAGGAATGCCATTGCGGTCACTGGATCGTGAAAAGAAACGCGATCTCGCAGTTCTGCGTCGTCCGCTGATTCTGTAAGAGCGTTGGAGCGATCAGGCTTGCGAGCCTTCGGTTTCGAACTCAGCTCGATCGCCTTAGTGAGGGTCTCAAGGGCGAGGCTGAGGTCGCCGGCCTCGTAGTGCTTGATCCCTTTAGCCGTCAACTCGGCGGCCTCGCGAGAAAACTGGGAAAAAATATTGGTCGAGAAAACTAAGATAGCGAGAATGATTGCTGTTCTCTTCATAGCTAGTACTCCTGGGGAATAAATATCGGCCTTGGACGACCGGTGTCAGAATTAACTGGCTATTGATATAAACACCTCAAAGAAGAGCAATGTTTCAGGAAAAGTATTGCTAACTTACTTATTTACAACAATTTAGCTGGCTTTTGGAATATTGTTCGATAGCTTGAATTTCTCGCTCGCACAACAAAAAGGCGGACCTCTTTCGAGACCCGCCCTAAGGAAAACATTGATCAAATGTCAGGACACTATGGTTTTGGTGACCGTACGTTTACCACATGTGCGGGCCTAACTGTCCCGGCCGCTGTCGGAGCGACACTCACCGCACGCACCGGAGCCGGCGTCGTGCTAAGCCTGTAAACACTTGCCGGCTCAGCCAAGACCCTATAACCATGAGGAACTGTGAACAGTGAAGGATCAGGCTCAGCACGGACGATGTTCGTCACGCGATAGGTCTGCTCGCCGAATCGCGGATCGCTGTGTTTTGAATAGACAACCAATCCAAGTTCTTTTGAATACCAGCTTTCGTATACGATCTCGATCGAGCGCTCATTACCGATCGCACCTTCGGGGATAGTAGTTACGCGGCGAGTACCTTCTGCCGAGACGCCTTCAAAATCGCGCGTGCCTAGTTCTTCGGATTTGCTGTCGTACTTTGTGTCCGAACGCGTCGCGAAGGCAAACCCTCCGTCGCCGTTGAATGTGCCTGTCAGTTGGCCGGAACCGGCCACCGCGATCGCCGGAGAAACCGCCCTAAGTTCGACCGCCCTTTCCTCGTATTCCTTAGCCTTGGCCGCATATTCAGCACGTTGGTCCTCAGTTAGCGTCTTGGCGGTCGAGAGTTTGCGTTCCATCTCCACACGCTGGGCTTCGGACAACGGGGCTCCCGCAGTACCGCGAACTATGGTGACGTTCTGACCGCTTCCAAGCGTAGCGATCCGGGCGGTTGAGTTCAAAGAATCAAGCACTACCCGGGTTCCGACAACCGGATCGAGGATGGTAGTGCCGAAGCCGAAGTTGAAGTTCGTACTAAAGACCCCGCCGGACCCGCCCGACATCTCCCGCCGAAAACGGCCTTCGCTGTTGCGATAAAGCTTGCTGGTCGAGCTGCGGACGATGCGGTTGCCGTCGGCAAGAACCTGAACACTTTCGCTCACCGCTTCGGCAGAAAACGGAGCATTCTTGATGGTCTTTTCGTTACTGGCCGCGATCTCGGCAACGACCTTCGCTTCCTGCTGGGCATAAACGCTCACGCCGGCCAGGATGAACAATACTAAACCTGAAATGACTTTCATTTGTAATTACCTCTAAAATTATTCGACCAGTCTAACGGCTCTTGTCACGCCATCGGGACCGACAAGAAGATCTGCCTTTACTGTCGGAGAATCGTTCTCAAGCGACACGTCGAAACCCATCGCAAATAGCGTTGAACGCGGAACGTCCACGCGGATCACTCGTCCGCCGCGTGCCGATTCGCCGCCATCGCCCATATAAGTTACGGCGACAAAGTGATTCCCGTCGTCCGGGGAATATCGTGCTTGCTCTACTCGCGGCTGCTGCCGCCGAACCTCTTTCTGAATCGAATTTTGCACTGTCGGGGCTTCAGGCGGGACATCCAATTGAAGATCGGCACGGCCAGACGTAAACCCCTTTACATATACCACCTGAGGAGTGGCGGGCCGTGCCTCACCCAGTTTCGCAACCGGAGTCTGAATAGTTTTAGACACGACGGCCGACCGATCTTGTTGCAAAGATATCGCGAAGGCGGAAAAGCAAAGGATAGCGGCAAGTGAGGTTCCCGCAATTGCTCGATGAGCGAAAAGAAGTCCGATGATGCCAGCCTTAGGCGCTCCGGCATCTATGTCTCTGACGCGCCTTAGGACTCCTTCGAACGATCCCGGAGTCGTCGCGATGCGGTCGATCTCCGCTTCGGTTAGACGCGATGCAGCCAGCACTCTTGTGCCGATCGCGTCAAGTTCCTTATCACTGAGTTTGCGTTTCTGCATCGTCATTTAAGGGACGCCCCCCAGGGCGTTTTGGTTACACGTACTTCTTCAATACCTTTCGTAGGCTGTGCCGAGCACGCCACGCTCGGATCTTTACCTTCGACACCGACCAGCCCAAGAGATCGCCTATCTCGGCCACGCTCATATCCTCTACATAAAGCATCTGCAGCAATGCTCGATCATCCTGCGGAAGGTGAGCCAGAAGCTTCTGAGAAAGGTCGCGGCTAATGAGCGATTCCTCGGAACTTTGGCCCGGTGAGGCGGTGAGATCAAGGATCGTTTCAGCCTCCCCCGTGCTTAGTTCGCACTGAAGATCCTCGGGCTTTCGCTTCTGCGAGCGGAGTGTATCGAGGCACGCATTTGCCGCGATCCGGCACAGCCAACTTGGCAGCGAAAGCTCATGTTCGCCGCGGAACTTGGGCAGCTCAACAAATGCCTTCGCAAAGGCGACCTGGATGATCTCTTCTATCTGTTCGGGACGTTGGAAGTAGCGAGCGGCAGTTCTGGCAACAATTCTTTTGTGGCGGTCGAAGATCTGCTCGAAGGCATATTCGTCGCCGGCGAGAACAAGTTCGATCAATTGGGGATCCGTTCTCACCGCGCGCACGGCGCCGCTGATGACTTTTTCGTCACCGGCGTAGCCAAGTATGCCTTCAGGCTGAAAAGCTTCCCGTATACTGCTCATTCCTCGCTTCGAAGTGATTCGGACGGTCCGCTAGAAAGGACGGCGGACTCCGCGTCACGGTTACACAATTGATCGCAAAGAGGGCGAAAGTAGGACTTACGCGAGCAAGAGCTGAAATGTTTTCGGATCTAGCGGTCTTTGGGTACGACGAGGCGCCGGCGCGCCTGAACGACTAGCCCGTGTCGTTTCGACGTCACATTGATGCTGCGATCCTTCGGGCTCTCGTCAAACGGGACCTTGGGAATATAAGTGACGACGTAGGATGAATCGATCAATCGTGCGACGACGGCTGAGCGTTCCACCATCTCTTCAAGTGAGGTCGGGAGCATTATTTCACCGTTAGTATTCTCAGCAAGCTTGCCGAGCTGCTCTTCCGCGCCTTCGAGATCAGCCTGCCGATTTCGCATATTCTTGAGATATTTGCGGTCGGTGATGATCGTCGGGCCGACCTTCGGCGCCTGAGCGCGGTCGCGGACGCCGTTGGGAAGTGTCGCCGCTATCTCAGGCGGCATCGAAGGCGGGGGCGGCGTGTTAGAGATCGACTTGGTTCGCGGTTCTATATCGACTGACTCAAGCTTGGTATAGCTGATAACGTGAACGCTGATGTCGGTGCCGAGAAGTCTCTGAAAGGCATCGAAACGAGCCGACGTTCGGCCGCCGGAATCAGTTCCGTCGGTGATCAGGACAAGATGTTTGTTGTCCACGCCGCTCTTTTGCATGAAGTCAGTAGCCAGCGTGATCGCATCGACGAAGGCCGACCGTCGGCCAAACTTCGCACGATTGATCGCCGCGAGCGCCTGAGCCTTATCGTCGGTCCATTCCGCCAGAAACTCGGCTTTGTCGGAATACTGAAGTATCGCGTACGAGTCGCCGTCGCGAAGCGATTCGACTACACGGCGGGCGGTCTTCTTAGTCTGATCCAGACCCTTGACCGCTCGCATTTCGCCGCCAGTATCGAGGACGATCAGCACATTGGCCGGGATGCGGCGAACGCTTGACGGTTGGTGGAGAACGTTGTCCTCGGATATGACGAGGTCGTTCGCAGTCACGTCCTTGAAGAATTTACCGTCTTCATCGAACGCAAGGACGTTCAATTTCACTTCTTCGGTGGCGATCTTTACCTCGTCCGGCGTTGACGTCGGTGCAGGCTTCTGACGGCCGCTTTGAGCATCCACGACGGTTGCGGCGGCGATCACACAGCACAAAATTACGGCATATTTCGACATACAGATTGGGTATGATGCCCAGTAACGCCCTCGATTTGCTTCGCCTCTCACAGTTTCGGGTGACGTTCGACAAAATCGAGAAGATTTGACACGTAATCGGTGAACCGAGGACATTCGATTCCATGCTTTACGAGAAGTTCGTCCGCAATCGAAGTGTCATAGGTTTGCGGGAGAAAGAAGTATGGGACGCCCGAGTGCGGCAGCCCCGAGATCGCGGGCGACGGCGGCAGCAGCAGCATAGCCTCGGTCATGGACGAGGGAAGTGAGATCACGCTTCCTTTTCCGCTCAACTTCCTGGAGATCGAATCAAAGATCTCGGAAGTCGCGAGGGGACGCGGGTCAGCGAGTGCGATCGTCTTCCCGACCGCGGCTTCGTCATTGGAGAGGGTCGCTATCCCTTCGACGACAAAATCGACCGGCACGAGATTGAGTCGCACCTTTTTGTTGCCAACGTTCAAAAAACGCAATAGCTTCGGTGCCTTTCGAATGTAGTGGATCAAGGAATAAATGCCGTCATACTTAGCCGTTTCGCCTGTTCGCGAGTCGCCAACCACGATCGACGGCCGAAAGATCGTCATGGGTATTTCGCCCTTCAAACGCTCTACCGAAAGCTCGGCAAGATACTTGGTTTCTTCGTAGTTATTGCGAAAACCTGCGTGGTGTTCGAGCTCGGTTTCGAGGATGTGTCCGGTGCGTTTGCCCGCTACGTAACAGGTCGAAATGTAGTTATATCGGCGAAGATTAGGCAGCGATCGGACGAACTCATTAACGTTCTCAGTACCGAGAACATTGACGGCCCGCGCAAGTTCTGCAGTAACCGCAAGGTCATAGACGGCGGCGAGATGAAATACGTCCGTAACCTCGTCGCGAATGGTGCCAAGGTCTTCCGATGCAACGCCGAGATCGGGTTTCGTGATGTCGCCCTCGACGATCGCGAAATTCTCAAGGCTGACCCCCGACTGCTCCGAGACCCTCTCGATCGTCCGCATCGCCGCGTCAACAAACGCTGACTGAACGAGCAAGTAGAATCGGACATCATCAGCCGCGAGACGCTCGACAAGCCGCCCGGCGATGAAGCCGGGAAACCCTGTCACAAGGATCGTGCGTGGTTGGTCCATCTTTTGTTTTCCACCTGTGGAAAACCGTCCGGGTTCCCGCTAAAACTCAAGAACAACCTTGCCGAAACTCTGATTCGATTCAAGGTATTCGTGCGCTTCTCCAACGTGATCGAGTGGGAAGACCTTATCAACAACGGGAACGATCGCCCCGGATTCGATCTCCGTCATCGAGTGTGCAACGAATGCTCTTGTCGTTTCCGTCTTTTCCTCGACTGACCGTCCCCGAAGCACCGTTCCTATTATCCGTGCCCGCTTTTGAAGTGCGGCGCGCAGGTCGAACTCGGCGGTCGATCCTCCCGTAAGCCCGACCAAGATCAGTCTGCCCTTGATCGCCAAACTCGCGAGATTCTCTGAGAAATAACTCGCACCGACGAGATCGAGAATCACGTTCGCACCGTGGCCGTCAGTTAGATCTTTGAGTTCATCGGCAAATACCGCGTCTGGAGTCGCAATTCCGTGATCGAGTCCTAACTCAACGCAGCGATCAAGCTTATCCGATGTCCGCGATGTCCCGATCACTGTCGCACCAACTCGCTTCGCCATTTGGAGTGCCGCGATGCCGACGCCCGACGCGACGGCATGAATTAGCAGCGTCTGCCCGGACTTTAACTCGCCGAGAGTAAAGATCGCGTCGTGTGCGGTGATGAATGCTTCTGGGATTGCAGCCGCGTCTGTGAAAGTAAGTTGATCTGGGATCCTAAACAGAAGATTCTCGTCGATCGAGACGAGTTCGGCCTGGGCCTCGCCAGCGGTTATTGCCATCACTCGGTCGCCCGATGTCCAAGAGGCTACATCGGTTCCGGTCTCGACCACTTCGCCCGCGAATTCAAGTCCGGGAATGTTTGAAGAATAACCTTCGGGTGCCGGGTAGGATCCCTTTCGCTGCAAGAGATCGGCGCGGTTGAGTCCCGCGGCTCGCACTCGCACGAGAACTTTCCGGCCAAGCGGTTTCGGCGGATCGGAAATCTCCCTGATCACCAGATTTTCCGGCCCGTCAAATTGGTTTATGTAGACGGCTTTCATAAGACGGAACGCGGACTAGACTGTCCGCGTTCCACTCTACTTTCTCAATACCGAAACGACATTATTCGCCTTGAGCGAATTTCCTGTCGCTCGCTGGAGGTCGGCGATAGACTTGTTCAGATCGGTCTGTGCGCGAAGTTCGTTGCTGCGAGCAACTGTGAGTGCCGTCTGCCGTTCGAGCACCTTATAGATGTCCGACTGTCCGGCATCGAGCTTTCGCTGCTCGCTCTCGTACTGCTTCACCGAGTTTTCACGAGAGATCGCTGCCGCACGGAGCTTAGCCTCGGCTGTACGGACCGACTGGATCGCATTACGCACGTCGACCTGTATCGTTTGCTCAAGCTGTTCGCGCTGAGTCTCGATCTTCTTTTCCTCGACGAGGGACTTGCCGTAGTTCGCTCCGGCGGTCTTGTCACCGAACAGCGGAAGATTGAACTGGACTCCTACGCGGACGGTCGGATATTTATTGGCAAAGACGTCCGAAATCGCTGAACCGCTGCTTCCTACGTTATTCAAGAGTGGCTGAAGTGCAGCGGCGCAGGCGACCGGGTCCGTACCTTCACCGCGGCAAAACGGATTGTTGAAGTTCGGATTCAGTGAACCGCCTACTCCAGCGGATGTGTAGCTGGCTACGAGATCGATCTGCGGTTTCTTCTGATTTGCGTAAAACTTCCGGTCGATGGCGTTGATGTCACGCTGAACTTGATTGAGCTCCAGTTCGGGCCGGTTTGTGAGCGCCGCATCCAGCGCTTCCTTCAGAGTTGTATCCGGAGGCGTTATGTCGACTGGGTCGACCGGTGTTACGGACTCGCTCCAGATCTGTGCGTTCTTGTTCGGCGAGACAAGATTCTTCAACGCGTTCTCGGCCTGACCTACAACGTTCAGAGCCTCGTAGACCCCCTGTTCGAAGTTTGCGACCTGCGTTTCGCTGGCCACGATGTCGATCGGAGCAAGCTGCCCTTCTTCGACCAACCGCTTGTTGTGGTCGTACTGGTCCTTAGCATCCTTTACACTGTCACGCTGTACCTGCAAGTTCCGGAGTGCGAACGCCAAATCCCAATAGGCTCGCTGGACGTTTACGATGGTGTCGATCGTCTTCTGCCGAAACTGAACGTCAGTCAGCGAGAGATTTCGTTTCGCTATTTCTATCGTGCGGCGCTGCTGATCAAAGCCCCGCCCACGCAGAAGAGGCTGCGTCACGCTTGCTGTCACATTCGAATTGAACTGTGGACTAATGATCGAGACGGGATTATCTGAACCGAGCCTGGTGTTGTTAGCGGTGACATCGAAAACGGTGCCGAATCTCGGTATGTAAGCACGTACACCCGCATTCCCGACAAAAGATCCATTCGTGATCTTGGTCACATCCGGTGCAAAAAAGCTGATGTTCGGAACCGTCGCACGTTCATAGTAGGTCGCTCCAGTGAGCCGCGGCTGATAGTAGCCCCTAGCCGCACGCAGATCGAACTCGGCTATCTTTACATTGTGGCGTGTTACTTCTATGTCGTTGTTATTCTCAAGCGCGAGACGAATCGCGTCGTTAAGCGTGAGCGAACGCTGGTCGAGCATATCGACGCCGACTCGGCCGAGATCAGGCAGCGACCTGTCGTCCGACCGATAATTCGGCGCGATTACAGGCACACCTTCGAGTTTGTCCGGAGCGACTTGCTGCTTATCTTCCACCTCCGGCGTAGCCGTCGGCGAGGGCGTCGGCGAGGGCGTCGGCGTCGGATCCTGCCCAAGAGCAGATCCGCTCGCCAAAAGTAAGGCGATGAATAAAATTACGTATGATCGCGAAAACATATGAATACCTTGCATCTGAACCCTGTGCACAAGCCCCACGCGTAAGCAAGGGCGAAACATTCAACTTTCGGTATCGCCCTTCCTAACGGTTCGGGCATGTGCCATGGGGACATGTACCTAACCCTTGCTCACAAATAGATTGGTCACAGTTGCAAACCGACGACGAATGCCGCCAAACAACCAGTCCGAAGCCCGGCCGATCTTCTGGAATATATGTAGATCGCCGAGGTCATCGAATATCGAATAGAACACCGGCACCGCTAGCAGGGTAAGCAACAAACAGAGTGACTGTCCGCCGACCACCAAGACACCGATCGAACGGTTCGTTCCTGATCCGGCACCGCTCGAAACTACGAGCGGGATCATTCCGGCAACAAGGGCGATCGTCGTCATCAGGATCGGACGAAGGCGGTCGCGATTTGCCTGAATGATGGCGTCGTAACGGCTCATTCCCTTTGACCGAAGGTTGTTCGTATGGTCGATCTGCAGAATGGCGTTCTTCTTAACAACACCGAACAGCAGTAGCAAGCCCAGACCAGAGAAGATGTTCACCGTCTGTCCCGTCACCAGCAGGCTGAAGATACCAAATGGTATCGAGAGCGGCAGCGTCAACAAGATCGTGATCGGATGGATAAACGACTCGAACTGCGCCGCAAGCACGATGTACATAAAGATGAAGGACAGCATAAAGGCGAGCAGGAAGTAGAATCCGGCTTTGCCCATTTCCTTCGACTGGCCAACGTAGCCAGTGTAATAACCCGGCGGCAGCTTCAATCCCTTCACAAAGCTGTCGATCGAAGAGGTGATAGACGCCGCAGATCCGCCCGGCTTTGTGTTCGCTAGCAGCGTGACTTGACGCTGTCTGTTCGTTCGATCGATCGCACTCGGGCCGGTACCCGGCTTGGTTTTCACTACGCGATCGAGCGTCACCCATCCGAGCTTGGTCGAGGGCACGATCATTCTGCTCAGGCCGTCTGTACTGGTTCGGAATTGATTGATCGCACGCACGTAAACGTCGTACTGATCAGAGCCTGCATTAAATGTGGTTGCCTCCTGACCCGCGACAAGCGTATTGAGCGCCTGCGATACGTCGCCGACGCGAACACCGAGATCCGCGGCCGTATCGCGGTCGACCTCAAGCTGCAATTCCGGTTTTCCGGCAATCAGCGTTGTGTCGACGTCGACGGCGTCGGGGATAGTCTTCATGTGAGCGAGGATCTTTTCGGAGGTCTCCTCGAGCACTTTCATATCCGGGCCGGAGATCAGGAATTGGACGTTAGCGTTACGAAATCCGCCGCCCGAGAAAGCCTGTACGATCTGCACACTTGTGCGAAGTTCGCTCGGAAACTTTGCGAGCACCTCGCGAGTATCCGCCATCATCATTTCCTGCGATTTCGGACGGGCGTGCACGTCGCTCAACTTCACATAAATGGTTCCCGAATTTACGACCTGTTGCTGTCCCCCGCCCACGGTCGCCAGCGTATCGGTTACGCCCTCCATCTTGCGGATCTCCGATGCGATTCGCTCAAGATATTGAGACGAAGCCGTAAGGCTTGTGCCCTCCGGTGCACGGACCGAGATCTCGAACTGCGATTGATCGTCAACCGGAAGAAAGTTCTTACCGACGAGCATAAAGAGCGGAATGATGCTCAAAAAGACGAGCCCCACGAGAGTGATGATCACCCACCGGTGAGCCATCGAGAATCGCAGCAGCCACGCATAAACGCTATCAACTCGGCGGAACCAGCCAGTGTACTTGCTGTCGTCAGCGGGTTCCGGTCCGATGTCCTCATCGGCAAATGTTTCACGCTCCGGCTCGGGCGTGTGCTCCGGCCGTTTGATAAGTCTGGCAGCGAGCATCGGCGTGAGCGTGAATGAAACGATCAGCGAAACGCCGACGGCGAACGACGCTGTCAGTCCGAACGACGACATGAACTTACCGACGATGCCCTGCATGAACCCGATGGGAACGAACACCGCCATCAGTGAAAGCGTCGTCGCTAGCACGGCGAGGCCGATCTCACGCGTACCCTCGATCGCCGCCTGGAAGGGGTTCATTCCCTTTTCTTCGACGAATCGATAAATGTTCTCCAACACAACGATCGCGTCGTCGATCACGATACCGACCATCAGCGTCAGCGCCAGCATCGTGATCGAATTCAGCGTGTACCCCATCGCGTAAACAAGCGCGAAGGTCGCAATGATCGACGTCGGGATCGCGAGCGCTGCGATGAATGTGGTACGGAAACTCCAAAGGAACAGGAACACGACGATCGACGCAAGGATCGATCCAAGAATAAGATGCTCTTCGATCGCGTGCAGCGAGTTCTCGATGAAGATCGAGTTGTCACCGATCACGCGCATCTGAAATCCCTTAGGCAGCGTCGGCTCGATCTCTTTCAACCTAGACTTGATCTCGCGGGCGACGGCGACCGTGTTTTGTCCCGACTGTTTCGAGACAATAAGCGTTACGGCGGGTTCGCCATTCAGACGCGCCTCAGAACGGATCTCGGCACCGCCGTCCTCCGTGTAGCCAAGATCTTTGACTTTTACCTGATATGTTCCGCGCGTTGCGACTACAACCTCATCGAACTCTTCCGGCTTTGCTATCTTGCCGATCGTGCGGATCGCTGTTTCCTTCTGCCCCTCGTCGATTCGGCCCGAGGGAAACTCGATGTTCTGGATCCTGAGTGCCGCGGAAACCTCAGCGGCACTGACGTTGTAGGCACGCATCTTGTCAGGGTCGACCCAGACATTGATCTGGCGCTCTTGCCCACCGACGATCGAGATCTGGCCGACGCCATTTACCGACTCGATACGCTCCTTCACCTTCGTCTTCGCGATCTCGGTCACCTCGCGTAGCGAAGTCGGCGCTGAGATCGAGATTCGGAGCACCGGGGCGGCGTCAGTATCAAGTTTCTGAACCGTCGGCTGCTTTGCCGTCTCAGGAAGATTTGGAATGACGGTCTGAACGCGGTTCTCGACTTCCTGAGCCGCCACGTTCACGTCCTTTTCCAACACGAACGCAACGAAGACCTGCGAGATACCCTCGATCGATGTCGAGCGCAGTTCGTCGATACCGCTGATCGTATTGACCGCTTCTTCGACCTTCTCGGTGATCTCAGTCTCGATCTCCTGCGGCGATGCGCCCGGATTTACGACCGTGATCGTGATCGTCGGGAAGTCGATCTTAGGAAAAAGGTCGACTCCCAGACTGAAGAACGAATAAGCCCCGACAACGACCAGCGACATCACGATCATCGTCGCGAAAACCGGCCGCTTAACACATACTTCTGCTAACCACTGCATATTGTTAGTTCAATGTTGAAGGTCAGTCTTACTGCCTGACTAGAATGCCGTCGCGAAGCTGTTCAATATTCGTAACAGCCACTCTGTCGCCGTCGATCACGCCGTTCTTGACCTGGATCATCTCGCCTTCGAGTAATCCAAGTTGGACAAACTGTTCACGTGCGACTCCGTCTTTAACAACGAAGACCGAGTTAATATCGCCGGCGGTTTTGACCGCTCGTGCCGGTATGACAACTGCCGGTTCCGGTTTTGATTGAGTGATCCGCACGGTGGCGAACTGGCCGGGCTTTAGTAAGCCTTCGGTGTTCTGAACTTCGGCTTCGACCGTCAAAGTTCGAGCCGTTGTGTTCACGCTTGGCGAGATTCGGACAATGGTTCCTGCGAAATTGCGATCGGGATATGCGCTCGTTTGGAGCGAAATGCCCTGACCGGTTGCAACCTTTCCGACAGTTGCTTCAGGAATGTCGATCCGCATTCGGAGCGTCGATGTACGGACGATCGTCGCGAGCTTCGAGTTAGGAGTGTTGGGCGAAATATACTCGCCCACGTCTGAGTTCCTTTCGGCGATGTATCCGCTTATGGGCGCTCTGACGACAGTGTCTGCGACCGATTTCTCGGCGGCCGATACTTGCGCCTGAAGCGTCGCGATCGCGGCATTCGCCGTTGAGGCCGCCGCCTTTGCAACGTTGTACGCCTCGCGGGCTGTGTCGATAGCCTTGATCGCTACCGCGGCATTCGATCGTGCCTCATCGAGCTGGCCGATCAACGCATCTCGCTGCGACTTTCGCTGATCGTAGATCGACTTGGAAATGTCACCAGTTTCGAGAAGGCGCTCAGCGCGTCGGAGTTCTTTTTCGGCCAGTTCGAGCTGAGCCGTGATCGATTTCACCTGGGAGAAATCTTTGACCTGGAATACCTCGCCATCGCGTACGCCAAGTCTCGCCTGAGTCTGACGCAAGCTGGCTAACGCCTGATCGGCATTCGCGTTCGCTTGATTAACAGCCTGACGCTGCTGTTCAACCTGAGCGCGGGCCTGTTCCACACGGATCTGACCGTCACGCGGATCGAGCCGGACGAGAACGTCACCCTGGCTAACGTAGCTTCCAATATCGAAATTGACCTCGATTATCTTGCCGCTCACGTTCGGCGCTACGTCGGTCTGAGCATCACTCGCAAGGTTGCCCGTTGCTTCTAAGTAAGTCGGGATCGGTTTTATGATCGCGGCCTCCGTCGTAACGTCGACAATAGCCGGCTGAGCATTCGCGTTGGTCGCCGCGGCGGAATTGCCGGAACAGCCCGATATGAGCCCCGCTGCGAGGATTAAAACGATAAGAGAAATCCAAAAGAATGACCTGCGTTTTTTCATCTGTGAACATTGCCTCCCCGCTCAAGCGGAGAAAAAGTTTCTACCCCTTCTGTGTGGCTACACCTTGTAAAATGATCTCTGCAAAATTCTTGGCTGCTTCTTCGTTCGGAATATCCAGCAGCGTGCGCTTCTTGTCCCAAAGTATGTTGTTGAGCGAATGATGGATCATCATCCCCATCATCGACCTTACGACGATTCGCGGATCGATCTTTCTAAATGCTTTGTCCTTCTGCCGCTGCTTTACATAGCCGCCCAGGAAGTTGTAGATCTCGCCGATGAAGTCCTGAAAGAACCGTTCCGCGATAGCGTGATCCTCGAGTGCCGAGTAAAAGATCATCCGCATGAACGCGACATCATGTTGCTGCTTATTGAGCGCCTTGAGAGCAAAATGGTAGAAGACGTTAAAATCGTCCTTCTTTTCCATCGCCGCGATCATCGGTTCGTTCTCTTCCCACGGACGTTTACTCAGACCCTCGTTGCAGGTTTTCGCCTCGATCAGAGCCCCGTACAATTCGTCCTTCGTAGAGAAGTGTTTAAATACCATGGCTTCCGAGACGCCCGCGGCCTTTGCAATGTCTTTCGTCGTGGTACCACTAAAGCCTTTGCGGGAAAACAAGTCGAACGCCGTCTGCAGGATCTGTTCGCGACGTTTGTCCCCGGACATCCGCCCGTGGCCTTCGTGGTCGCAATTGAAAAACTTAGTGTCCAAATCAATTCTCCAAACTTGTGTAAGTAAGTGCTTACTCACTTATCGAATTGTAAAGATTTGCATTTCGGCAACGGCTCTGTCAAGCATCTTTTTAAATGTTCACAAAAAATTAATGTAAGGCAACTCTAGATCTTTCAAGCCTAACTTGTTCACGCGTAATGCAGGTCGGAGATGTATCACTGAAATCCGATTGCGGGAACAATTTCCGCTTCGATTTCGTTACAACTATTTGGCTGACCCTATCATCAGACACAGCCGTAGAACGCTTTATAAGATGCAGCTACCAGGGAGGAACATTGTGATGTCAGAATTTGAAGCAGAAGTTAAGAAAGCGGAAAAGGAACTCGAGCGGAGCCTCGTCCCGGTCGTACCGGAAGGGAAGCTCGACGATGAATTTTTGGGAGATCTGAAAATGCAGGCACAGGAATACGGGACAAAGTTTCAGGACGCCGCCGATAAGGCGAAGGTTTACGCCGAGGAAAAACTCGCATGGGCCGGCGACAAGTTCAATGAACTCAAGGATAAAGATCCAAAGGAGATCGTTGAAGAGGCGAAGGAATACGCGCGGCAAAAGCCGGGTCAGACTATTCTCATCTCAGCCGCTATCGGCCTCGTGATCGGATTCCTGCTTCGAAGGAAGTAAAGGGTTTGTGCAGAAGCCCTTGCGTGAGAAAGGGCTGACGCTCAAGTTGGACGCTAAGCCCTTCCTGACGGTCGGGCATCCGCAAAAAAGGGCGGCCTCGAATTGAATCGGGCCGCCTTTTGTTTTGTCGAGTTTTCGAAAGCTTAGCCTGCCGCTCCCTGAGCATGGATCAGACGTCTGGTCGTATCACCGAACAGAACATCGATCTTCTGCGGTTCAAGCACGGCCGTAACTTCACCGTGGCCGAACTTTTCGTGCATCATTGCCTGCCCCTTGCGATACTTCTTGTGACGATCGTAAGGACCGGCGGCCTTGCCCTTGCTGCCTACCGAAACCGAGGTCTTGACGCCGCTTTTGAAGGTGCTCGCCGTTTGGCACGTATCGCATACTGCCGACGTGATCTTACCCAGCTTTGTAACCGTCTGTGCCGTATGATCGGTGTCGGTATCACACGCAGAACACATCATCTGCAGTTTATCGCCGACCGCATATTTCTCTGTCTTAGTAGCTGCCATATTCGTTGTTCCTCAAGCTATCGGCGTCGCCGTCCGAAGGATCGGGCCGGTCTTGCCGGTTTCCGGACAACCGCCGGACTAAAAGCGGCCGCCGCAGTGCCTCCAAAATCTGGCAGAACGACACGTTCGACCGCTTGTCCGGTCAGCCGTTCGATCGCCCGCATTGAATGCTCTTCGGCAGTTGTCAACAGCGTGATCGCGCGGCCTGTGTGGCCTGCTCTTCCGGTTCGGCCAATTCGGTGAACATAGTCCTCAGGCACGACCGGAACATCATAGTTTATCACATGTGACACCAGATCGATATCGATCCCACGGGCAGCTACGTCCGTTGCGACGAGCACGCGGACCTTGCCCGCCTTGAAGCTTCGCAGTGCCGCCTCCCGCTGTGATTGCGATCTATCGCCGTGGATCCGGTTAGATTTGAGGTCGCGTTTCTCGAGGATGTGGGCGATTCTGTCCGCTCCACGCTTGGTACGCGTGAAGACCAAAACACGGTCAAAGTCTTCTTTTCCCAGGAGTTCCAGCAGCAGCGGCACCTTGTGCTCGTAGGCAACCGGGTAAACCTTCTGGTCGACCGTGATCGCCGCAGCACCGCGCTTCGAGATCTCGATCCAGGTCGGATCTTTAACGATCGACATTGCGATCTGCTCGATCTCGCCAGCCATCGTGGCCGAGAAGAACAAGGTCTGCCGATTCTCCGGGACCGCCTTAACGATGCGCTTGATCGCCGGCAGAAAGCCCATATCGAGCATTCGATCGGCTTCGTCGAGCACCAAAGTCTCCAGTTGCTTGAAGTTAACCAGGCCCTGCTCCATGAAATCGATCAATCGGCCGGGTGTACAGATCAGGATATTAACGCCGTCTTTAAGCGCCTTTATCTGTTTTGCGTAACCCGCTCCGCCGATAATGGCGGCGCACGTGATACCTTTCGGCAGAAATCCGCGGCAAGCCGCTTCGATCTGCGTCGTCAACTCACGCGTCGGCGAAAGAATAAGGACCCGAAGGCCTTTCTTATTAAGGTGGTTAACCTGCTGGCTAAGAATGGGAAGCAAGAACGCAGCCGTTTTTCCGGTTCCGGTCTCGGCACAAGCGATGACGTCACCGCCGCGTAAAACCACCGGAATTGCCTGCTTTTGGATGGGTGTAGGCTCTGTGTAACCCAGACGCTCGCAGCGATCCGCAAAGGCGGACTGCAAGCCAAGTTCTCTAAAACTCATTTGTAAATATCTTCCTATTATCGACCGCGAACGGTTCGAAAAACCCACTTTTAGCGGGCTCACAGTATTCGGGGCTCAATTTGAGCACAGCCAACATAGAGTTGGACACCGAACTGCGAACAGTTCATCAGGATTGTATTGAGAAGTGTCTAACGGGGGTTTGATCTAGGCGTAACGGTAGCAGCGCAAGAACCAACGTTTGAAAGGCCCAAAACAACGGGCCACTTCCGGCTTATATAACCAACCATCCGCTCGAACCATCTCTTCGCAGCCTCACGCTGAGGGCGAAATACCGTCGACAAAAGAGCGATGGAATTATCAAGTTGTGATATTACAACAATTTACGGGAAGTTGCAAGCTATTTGGGTAGCTCGGCCTTGATCCCAAGCAGTGAGCCATCGCGGCCCACTATCCTTAAGCTTCCGACCATTCGGATCGCCGGGTGAAGGTAGAAAGCACCGCCAAAAAAAGACCCGCCAGATCGACGGCGATCCGGACTGAGTGAAATAGATACCATTTCTCGGCCACCTCCTGCCAATTCGAAGGAGGCGTGATTACGCTCCAAGTGTCGATCGCATCGAGGAGAGGGATATTGCCGAACTTGGTGATCAGTCCGCCAACGAGAAAACATGCACCCGCACCCGCGAGAATGAAGCAAGTACGAGGGTCGTTTCGGTAAAGAAAAGCGGTCAAAAGGCTCAGCGAGGTAGTTGCTATCAGCATTCCGAATAGCGGCGTACCAATATGGTGGATCGCGTACTGCATCTTTTCGGTATAAAACGATGCAGACATTCC
>JBDSLC010000221.1:0-7241 GCA_039916585.1 Pyrinomonadaceae bacterium
TGCTGTTTGACCCGAACGGGGCAAAGTTCAGCTGGTTAAAGACGTTAAAGAAGTTGAACTTCAGGTCAAGCCCGGCAGACTCGCTCCAAAGCCCGAATCTCTTGCCCACCGAAACATCGGTAACAAAATATTTGGGTCCGTTAAACGTATTTCGGCCAATGCCTGGAGGGTAGGATAGAGCATTCGAATTGAACGGAAACGCTGTCGTAAAGACATTGTTACAGCCTGCTCCAACCTCACAGTTGCCTCCGACATAACTGCCTGGAAAGGGACCGCCGCTGAGGAAATCATCGTTGGAATTGCCGCGCGGTGCCGTGCCATCGTATCCGATCGGCCGCGGGTCGCAGAAATTTGCACTCGATGAAGTTGCGCCCTGAAGACAGCTGCCGGTCCGCGGCGTCCACGGGTAACCGGTGTTATAAGTAACGATCGTACCCACCTGCCAGCCGCCGAGTATCTTTCCTTTCCAAGAATTTTGATTTGAATAGAAAGGAATATCCCAAACAGCACTGAAGTTCATATTGTGACGAGTATCGAAGTCCGATCGTCCATACTCTTCGTCCTGGTCTATGGGATACGTCTGATTTGTACACCCACAGGGAGCCTCGAATGAGACTGTATCCAGACTCTTTCCAAATGTGTAATTGGCGACAAGACTGAATCCCTTCGTGAACCTGGTTCTGAGGCTCGCAAGCATCGCGTTGTAGTTCGTTACCACATCAGGAACGGCATAGTATACGGCCCCGAACCGATCGACCCCGCTAGGCTCACCCGGTCGAGTTATGTGGATCGGTTCAATGCGTGTAAAGTTTCTGCCCCGCGTACCTGTATAGCCCAAAGTCGCAACTGTGTTCCACGGAAGTTCGTATTGGCCCTCAAGGGAGTAGCGCCATACATTTGCGTTAGGAAATTCCTTCGGTGAACCATATATTTCCGGGGCTCCTGAGATAGGAAGGTTGGGATGGGTCGGGTAGCCATAAATGGAACCATCGGCACTCACCGCGAAATTCATTCGCTGGAACGTCGTCAGATCGCCGCCGTTCGGACCACCGCAACAAATATTATAGAGTTGCGTCGGCCCTCCTGGATTCCGACGAGCGTTGTTCAACAACGCGTTAGGAAGCCTGTCATAGGCTATCCCAGTTCCGCCACGGATTACGAGCTTGTCGCTGAACCCTCCCGGCGACCATGCAAAGCCAACCTGCGGGCCGAAGTTATTCCAGTCGGGGTCGGTGAGCGTATCTCTGATCTCAAGGGTCGCACCAGTCAATCCACCATCCGGTCCGAGGTTGAGATTGCTCATCACATTCCGGTCCGTGACGATCGGGCCTAAATATTCCCATCGCAGTCCCATGTTGAGAGTTAGGTTACGACGTGCTTTCCAATCGTCTTGCGCGAAGAATGCGAGGCCGGTTGTGTGAAAGATCGTGTCATCAGCCGTCGGCTTGCCCGTCGGGTTCGCACCGACCGATTCAAATACCGGCGTGCCGTTAGCAAAATTCCAGGGCCGGGCGAATGAGAACAATGGCCTAGCGCGGCTTATCGTTCCTCCGGCATTCACGTCGCGGTTATACTGTCCGCCAAATTTCAACACGTGATTGCCGGCAATCTTTGTGAGCGCGTATCGAAGATCGTACTGTCGGTCTTTGAAAGTTCCAGGCTGCGGCGTGCCCCAGCGTAGACGTCCGCCCCAGATCTGCTCAATTTCAATGCGCGGGATCCCGAAATTCGCCTCAGGGTTAGATTCAACCTCATCGAATCCCCAACCGCTGTAACTAAAGCGGGCCTCCTGAAGTAAGGTAGGCGTGAGCGTCTGATTGAAGATTATCGCAGTTGCGAAATTCATTCGGTCTGAGAAAAAATCGGCCTGCGGACGGCTCTGCGAATCGCTGTTCATCCCGCCCGACCGGAACGGCGTGATCGTACCGGTTACGGCGACCTTGGCATTCTCAGTAAGTTGAAAATCGGTCCTTGCGAAAAACTGACCTCCCTTATTACTTCGCTCATTATCGAAGTAGCCGCAGTTGACGTCAGGTATGCCGTCGAGTCCATTTCCTGCGGTATTATTAGCCGCGAAAGTCCCGTATGAACCCTGGAGCGAACCAAAATCAATGCCTCCGCCCACAGCGTTCGCTGTAAAATTGTTTAGCAGCACCGAATCGTCCGGCCCACACGCCCAGCGATTTTGAGCATTGAGTCGCGGAGCGACCTGTTCGGCCCTGGGCTCACCGCCGGATGCTCCGACAATTGCAGCGGTTACAGTGCCCGCCCGTTGCGTCAAAATTGCGTTTCGAAACTGAGATGTCTCATACCAAGAGTAGTACCGGTTGTTCGAGTTTTCTCGAACTCCTTCATATGCGAAGAAGAACCAACTGCGATCCTTCCCAGAATTAAAAAACGGACCACCCTCTCCAAAGTTGAAAAATGGAAGCTGTCCGCCAATACTGCCGCCATAGGAGTTGAACTTTCTCTGAACCTTCTTAGGTCCTTCAACACCAATGTTATTGATCCTACTGGGCATCTTATTAAAAGCATTCAACGACGGATCGTTTAGCTTATAAAAAAGACTTCCGTGCCAATCGTTAGTTCCGTTTTGCGTGATGGTTTTGACGCTCGCACCCGCGTTCCTGCCATCCTCGGCCGAATACGTTGAGGTAACCACCTGGATCTCTTTGACGATCTCTTGAGAGGGGGTAATGATCGCAGCCCCACCCCAAGACTGACTGTTCACACTAACACCGTCCACTTGATAATTATTGGAGCTCACCCGCTGACCGTTTGCCGAGATGGGCACTTGGTTCTCGGTCGAGAAGATCGAACTGTTCGAACCACCGGGACCCGAGGTGTTCGGCAATCCGACGGAGTTACCATCCCCATTGCGGGCTCCCAGCCCCACGACTCCGGGCGAGAGACGAATCAATTCGTAAGGGTCACGTCCGATCTGTGGGAGACGCTGAATCTCTCTTGCTGTCACCGTTCGTCGAATGCTTGCATCCTCGGTCTGCAACGGAGCCGCCTCTGCCTGCACGGTCACAACCTCGGTGATCGAACCAGCTTGGAGCACAACATCCTGGCCCTTTACGGCCTCTGCATCAACATTGAGATCGTCGATCAACGTCTTACTGAAATTTTCTTTTTCAACTGAAATCGAATACGTTCCGGGCGGGAGTGCCGAAAACCGGTAAAATCCTTCCCCAGAGGTCACCGTAGACTGAGTCTGGTTCGTTGTCTTGTCCACTAACTTCACGGTCGCGCCTGGTACACCGGCACCATTGGCGTCACTTACAACACCTTGGATACCGGCTCGAAACTGGGCGGACGCCATAATTGCAAACGCAAGCAGCATTGACATCGCTACTATGCCTCTAACCGCACCGAAAAGAATTCGCCGCATAGATCCCTCCAAATTTTACTCAATGTCGCGAGATGTTGATTCCGATAAGGTGCGATTCACGATCGATGAGAAAATCTCCGTAATCGCTACTAAATCGTTTTAGTAGGGATATATTGCACCTGGCCGCGAGAACTGTCAAGGAAAACAAGTCAGGGCTTCAGGCGGAATTAGCCGAGGTTCTGAGTAAGAATTGGTATGACCAACTGTTACATCCTGTCCCCTTGAACTGGATTCGGTGAGTATGCAATTATCTCACGCTGTGCCACGGAAAAATGTAAACCAAATTCCGACACTTCGAGCTAAGGCCCGCAAAGGTGATCCGATCAGCCTTAAGGAACTCGCTATCCATCTTGAGCTCTCGCCGACCACCTTATCCTGGGTGCTGAATGATGCGCCCGCGGCAAGCTCGATTCCTCAGGACACGAAGGACCGGATTCATACCGCCGCCAGAAAGTTCAACTACCGGCCAAATTACTTGGCTCGAAGCCTTCGGGTACAGAAGACTAATACAATCGGTGTGATCGTTCCCGAATTGAGCGACGGTTACTCGGCGATGGTGTTGAACGGGGTCGAGTCGGTACTGGCGAGCGCGGAGTATCTCTATCTGACGGGAAGCCATCTTCATAGGGCGGATCTACTCGAAAAGCTGCCACAGCTCCTCATCGAACGTCAGGTAGAAGGGATCATCGCGGTCGACACGCCAATCCATTTTGAGCCGATGCTTCCCGTAGTTAATGTTTCAGGTCACGACGAGATCGACGGAGTAACGAACGTCATCCTCAATCACCAGCACGCCGCCGAGCTCGGCATCGGTCATCTCTTCAATCTTGGACACCGGCGGATCGCGGTGATCAAGGGGCAGGAATTTAGCTCAGACACAAAGATCCGGTTAGAAATGATCCAGACAGCAGCAGCGAAACGAGGTATCGCAATTGATCCAAAGCTAACTGTGCAGTTGGCCGGTGACTCACCTTCGCCCGAGGTAGGATACTCTGCCGTGAAGTCTCTGCTCGCAAGCGGAGAGGATTTCACGGGCGTCTTTGCGTTTAATGACATCTCCGCAATCGGTGCGATCCGAGCCCTGATCGAGATGGGGCTTCGAGTTCCTGAGGATGTTTCTGTACTCGGTTTCGACGACATCTACGCCGCCGCCTTCCACAATCCGGCCCTTACAACTATTCGGCAGCCGCTTTTTGAGATGGGGAGCATCGCGGCAAAGACGTTGCTGGAGCGGCTGGCGAATGGGTTCGAGGGTGGCGTGCCGCAAGAGGTCAGCGTCGAACCGACGATCGTTGTCCGGCAGTCGACCGCCCGCATTTCACGGTGACAGCCAGGCCAGCGCTCGTGATCACTTCTTATTCGCTGCCATTTCCCCGTATATTTAGAATATGTCCGAACAAATTGCGATCGAGTCTACATTGAGCGAGGACCGCGTGTTTCCGCCGCCGGCTGAGTTTGCGGCGAACGCTCACATCAAGAGCTTCGAAGAATACGAGCGAATCTACGACGAAGCCGCGAAGGATCCGGATGCGTTCTGGGCAAAGCAGGCCGAAAGTCTCCATTGGTTCAAGAAGTGGGACACGGTGCTCGAATGGAACGAGCCGTTCGCAAAATGGTTCGTAGGCGGAAAACTAAACATCTCGTACAACTGCCTCGACCGGCACCTTACGACTTCGCGAAAGAACAAGGCGGCGATCATTTGGGAGGGAGAACCGGGCGAGATCAAGACGATCACGTATCTTCAGCTCCACCAGGAAGTGAGTCGGTTCGCGAACGTATTGAAGAGTCTCGGCGTCACGAGCGGCGACCGAGTCGCGTTATATATGCCGCTGATCCCCGCGCTCGCGGTCGCGATGCTCGCATGCGCCCGGATCGGCGCGACACACACGGTTATCTTTGGCGGGTTCTCAGCGGACGCTATCCGCGACCGTGTCAACGACGGCAAGTGCAAATTGATCGTCACTGCCGACGGCGGCTATCGTCGAGGCGCGGAACTGCCGCTAAAACCTGTTGTGGACGAAGCGGTTACCCAGTGTCCCAGCGTCGAGCACGTCGTCGTCTTTCAGCGGACCGGAACAAAGGTGAATATGACACCGGGCCGTGATCACTGGTGGCACGAGATGAGCAAGACGGTCAGTGCAAATTGTCCTGCGGAGGAGCTCGATTCCGAACATCCGCTCTACATTCTTTACACGTCAGGCACGACTGGGAAACCGAAGGGCATTCTGCACACGACCGGCGGCTATCTGACTCAGACGGCCTACACCACTAAGATGATCTTTGATCTAAAGGACGAAGACATCTACTGGTGCACCGCCGATATCGGTTGGGTCACCGGGCATTCGTATGTTGTCTACGGCCCGCTTGCCAACGGTGCGACCGTCTTTATGTACGAAGGCGCGCCGAACTATCCGGACTTTGATCGGTTCTGGGACATAATCGAACGGCACAAGGTCACGATCTTCTACACCGCCCCGACGGCGATCCGAGCCTTCATAAAGTGGGGAGAGCAATATCCGCTCAAGCACGATCTTTCGTCACTCAGACTCCTCGGCACCGTTGGCGAACCGATCAATCCTGAGGCCTGGATGTGGTATCACGCAGTCATCGGCAAACGCCGGTGTCCGATCGTAGACACCTGGTGGCAGACCGAGACCGGAGCGGCGATGATCTCGCCGCTGCCTGGGGCAACGCCGACAACTCCGGGAACCGCGACGCGTCCGCTGCCGGGAATCATTCTCGATGTTGTTACAAAGTCCGGGAAATCCGTTGGCGTCAACGAAGGCGGCTATCTCGTAGCCAAACACCCGTGGCCCTCTATGCTTCGGACGCTTTGGGGCGATGACGAACGATATAAGCAAGCCTATTGGTCCGAGATCCCCGGGTATTACTTTGCCGGCGACGGCGCCCGTCGAGACGAGCGCGGTTACTTCTGGATAATGGGTCGTGTCGATGACGTGATCAACGTGAGCGGTCACCGGCTTGGAACTGCCGAGGTCGAGTCGGCGTTGGTCTCTCACGAAGCCGTCGCCGAGGCCGCAGTTGTCGGCCGCCCGGACGATCTCAAAGGCCAGGCGATCTCGGCATTTGTTACACTTGAAGGCGGCCGCGAAGGCAGCGACGCGTTGAAGAATGAGCTACGCGCTCACGTCGCCAAAGAAATAGGAGCGTTGGCGAAACCGGATGACATTCGCTTTACCGACGCCCTCCCAAAGACACGTTCGGGGAAGATCATGCGACGGCTGCTGCGTGAAGTTGCGGCTGGCGGAACCGTCGCGGGAGACGTAACTACGCTTGAGGATCTCTCGGTACTCGAGAAACTGAGACAGGACGAGGAATAGGTTTGGTTTGATGTCGGAGAAGACTACATTGGCAAGTCCGAGCGAGGAACTTGCGGAAGCCGGACAGGAATTTTATCGCCGCGGATGGGTGCTCGGGACAAGCGGGAATTTCAGCGCCCTGCTTGCGAGAAAACCGCTGCGGGTCTGCGTAACGGCGAGCGGGCTTGAGAAAGGCAAGCTTGACGAAACCAACTTTCTCGAACTCGACGACGACGCCGAGATCCTGCAGGGCTTCGGCAAGCCGTCGGCTGAGACGCTGATCCACTTGACGATCTATCGGTTCCTGCCGAAAGCCCGCTCGATCCTGCACACGCATTCGGTCTGGGGAACGATCCTCTCGGATCATTTCTTCGAGCAGGCCGAGATCAAGATCGAAGGATACGAGATGCTCAAGGGACTGGCCGGAGTAACGACCCACGAGCACACCGAACGGGTCCCCATCGTCGAAAACTCGCAGGATTATGTCGCACTCGCCCACGTGATCGAGAACGTCATCCGCGACAACC
>JBDSLC010000222.1:0-26095 GCA_039916585.1 Pyrinomonadaceae bacterium
GGCCCTGGCTCACGGACTTCGCGGTAAGAAATCGTTGCACCTGGCTCTGATCGCATCCGAAGTAGGAAAGAAACAAAAAGAGTGCGGCAAAAACGCCCGACCAAACCGTGTATTTTTCGGTCAGGTCGAAGCTAAAATCTACAGTTTCAAGCTTGCCCAATGAACCTGCGAGATGAAGGCCATCGCCTACTGATACGCCGGTCGGAAACTGAGAGATGATAACGATCATCACAACGGACAAGCCGAAGAAGATGACGACCATCTGCTTGACGTCCGTCCAAGTCACGGCCTGCACGCCTCCGATCATCGTATAGACGGTCGTTGTAAGGCCCATCGCAAAGATCGTCGCGACCTCGCTCCAACCAAGCACTAACGATAGGATCACGGACGGAGCGGCAATGACGACGCCTACGCCGAGCCCCCGCGACATTAGAAAACAGAAGCTAGTTAAAGACCTTGTCTTTGCGTCAAAACGCCGTTCGAGATACTCGTAGGCGGTAAAGACGTTGGCCCGATAAAAGAAAGGCACTACGGTGACGCAGAGGATCACCATCGCTATCGGCAGCCCATAATAGAACTGCACGAACCGCATACCGTCGGTGTACGCCTGGCCGGTAGTACCGACAAGTGTGATCGCCGACATCTGGGTCGCCATCACCGACAAACCGACCGCCCACCAAGGCAGGCTGCGATTCGCCAGAAAATAGCCCTCGGCGCTGCCGCTGTGCTTTGTCATCCTGATGCCGTCCCAAACGACGTACACCAGATAAGCGACAACGACCGCCCAATCGAGAAATCTCATTTTTATTCGATCTTAACCTGAGAAGTATCGGGAAAACACCCAGAGCAAAGTGATCACGACGATCGTCGTAAGGACAACGCCCGCGTACACCTTGTACCACCACTCGTCCGGAAGCTCTTCCGAAGGGTCAGCTTTTTTTCCTTCGTGCGATCCCATTGAAATTTTAGGAGAGACTAAATTATATCAAGTTTGTCGGGCACCCGCCCCATACAGATGCCCGGCCCTGCCCCGTGTTCGATCTAGAAAATGAACTTCAAACCAAGCTGCCCTTGACGACTCTCTTGAGCCGATCGGGTGAAATTCGCGTAATTAACCGGGTTGGTCAGAACGCCCGTCGTAGCACAGGTGCCGGTACACCCAATCGTGGTTGATCCGTAGCTCAACGTGCTGTTGATGTTGAATATATTGGAAGCTTCAGCGAACACCTCTAGCTTGAATCTCTCCGTGAACGGGATCACGCGGGAATAACGGAAATCTACGTTGACGAATCCTGGAGCTCGTCCAGCGTTTCGCTCAAGGTCAACGGGAATATCGTTTCCGATACCATCGCCATTAAGATCAGTGTTCGTAGTGATCGGGAATGTTTCGCCGCTCCCTGCAAATGCCGTGAATCCGAACTGGTTCTGATTAACGATATAGCTCAAAACCTTGTTGCCTATGTCAAATTTCGGACGAGCAACAAAACTTGAGGAAACCGTGTGACGCTGATCGGCAACTCCATATGCCCAATCGAAGTCTCGATTTGACGGATCGCTCTGGCTTGCGGCTCCAACACCCTGAAGATTTCGCTCAGGAGCGTTGTCCCTTACCTTGGAAAGCGTGTAGTTGAAGCTGAACTGATATCCCTGCGAGAAACGTTTGCTGACTTGCATAGTCAGAGCATTGTAATGCGAGTTACCACCCGATCCGACCTCAATGATGTTCTGGAAGTTCGGATTCAGCCGGAACCCGACTCCGCAGTTGAACTTCGGTCGCCCGTCTGCAAGTGTCGCGGTCGTTTGCGTGCAATTTGTCTGTTTGTACACGGCAAGCTGACGCCCTTCCGAGTGGATGTAGCCGACAGTGAATGAGTAGTCCTTCGTCAACGCTTGCTCCAACTGAGTCTGGAAATGCATCGCGTACATGTTGTTGAAATCCGACGATATGACTTCGATGCTGGGGGGTGGAAGGACAGTTCCCGGAGGCAACGCTCCGAGCGTTGACGAGAAAGTCGGATAGCCGGCAGTCGGAGTTGTCGTACCTGCCGATCCCCGTCCGGTGAAAGTTCTGTTTGCGTATCGGCCAACGCCGTTTTCCTGGAGTGCACCCTCATACTGTGACAAGTAGACCGTGTCGTAATAGATGCCAAAGCTTCCGCGGATAACCGTAGGACGATCTCCTCCACGCAGAGCATAAACCGCTCCCAATCTCGGTGCGAAGTTGTTCTTATCAACCTTGAACTTCTTTGATTGAACAAGCGGTGCGTCCGCGATACCGTCAGGAATGTTGTAGAGGTCATACCTCAAACCCAGGTTGAACTTCAACTTCCGAGTCGCCTTCCAGTCATCTTGGACGAAGAAATTGTAGAACTCCGTGTTGTACTCAAACTCCGGATCGCCAATCGTTTCGGCGTAACTCGTGTATCTCGTACGAGCGTCAACGCTTGCTCCCGGGGCAACCGCGTTCAGATAAGTCGCCAGGTTCGGAAAAGTGTAGGTAGCATTAACGTTCGATCGGCGAAAATCGTAAACCATGTTCACGCCGCCGCCAAACTTGAAGGTATGGCTGCCCTTTGTCCATGTCAGATTGTTCTGTATCTGATTCATGGTCTCGATAGGTGAGATCGCATTAATGTTCGCCGCGGCCCCGAACGACGCTACGCCCGTGATCGTCACCGAGAACGGCGTACTCGGAGTGTATTGTGTTGGTAGAAATATCGAATTCCGGTGAGCACGCTGATAGCGGAACTCATTGAACACATTGGGCGAGAAGATAGAGGCGAGTTGGATCGCCAATGAATTTGACTTGTCGTCAAGGTCGACCGTCCTCTCAAGAGTGTTGATACCGCCACCAACGTTATTCGGAGAGAAATTCGTAAAGCGAATAAATCGGCCGGTTAGTCGATGGTTCTCGGTGATCTGGGCATCGGTCCTAAAGATAAAGAAATTCACCTTTTGCGACGCGGGAATTGTATCGGAAAAGATGCTGGGCGATAGTCCCGAAGCGATCAATGCGGCCTTATTGGCCGGGGTGATCGTAACGAGCTGCTGCGGACGTCCCGAGAAATCGCGGCTAACCCACTCGTAGCCACCGTAAAAATGCCACCGGTCCTTGATGATCGGACCGCCGATCGCCGCGGTGAGGTCATCAACGGTTGTCGGGGGCTTTACTGAGGTCGGCGACGAATTGAACGGGCGCGACGACATTGCCGTGCGACGGAATCGATACCCACCGGAGCCGTGAATGCCGTTGGTGCCCGACGGGGTGATGTTGTTCATCACGAGGCCGGGGGTCTGTCCGAACTCAGCCGAAAAGCCGTTAGTAACAAGCTGGACTTCGCTGATGAACGTCTCGGAAATCGGTACCAGTCGAAGGCCGCCGCTGTTTGCCTGCGTGTTGACGTTTCCATCAAGCTGGAAGTTGGTGCGTCGGGCATATCCGTTCGCACTTACACGAGGCACACCGAATTCAGTGTTCGGACGTCCGACTACGTTAGCCTGAAGCAGTGAGAAGTTATAAGGATTTCGCGATACTAGCGGCAGATCCTGGATCTCACGTGTATTGAGCACGCGGCCGAGGTCGATCTTTGCGGCGTCCGCGATCGGAGCGTCCGACGTGATCGTGACTGTGTTCTCAAGGCCGCCGACCTCAAGTCCAAGGTCGACCGTAGCCGTCTGTCCGGCGACGAGCGTAATACCGTCACGAATAAGTCGTTTGAAGTTGGCTGCCTCAACCGTCACTCGATAGGAGCCAAGCGGAAGCAGCGGGAATCGGTACACACCGCTCGAATCGGTCGTTGCCGTTCGCTCGGTTCCCGTACCGACGTTGCGTGCGACAACTGTCGCACCCGAGACAGCGGCGCTGTTCGAATCGGAGACCACGCCCTCTATCTGTCCGTTTAGTGCTTGCGACTGAGCGCGTAAATTGGTTATACCAAATGAAAGGGCGGCCAAGAGGACAGCGAGACCTGTCAGCATCCCCCTTACCGTCGAATTGAGTTTCATATCGTGTTCTCCGTTCTTTTTTAGAATTTCAGACCTACCCGGGACCGGCTGGTTCTTTGCTCATTAGAGCTAGGGAGATCAATTGTTTGTCGGTAGTAACAACAAAGTATTAACTTAGACAAATTGTAATGTCAAGTTAACGATCAAATGTGAGCCACAATGGCCGCAGAGATTAAAGTGTTACGTTTTGACACGCGCTGAAAATATCTTTTGTGCTCCATTCGCTATCTTTGTCGGTAAACCTGTCAAAAGGCTGGAGCGCCGAATTTTCGTGCCAGAACCAACCCTACCGCACCGATCAACGTCGGCGAATCGCCTAGCGATGACGGCATTAGAATCGTAGGAGGCAACCCGGCTAAAACACTGCGTTCGGCGACCCTTGCCATTTGAGCTTCAATCAAATCCCACGCCCGGGTCACTCTCCCGCTGACTACGACAACTTGGGGACTCAGCCCCACGATCAGGTTCGAGATACCGTTCGCTAGATAGTGCATGGTTTCGTTGAGGGCCTCGGCTGCATGCTTTTCGCCATTCATCGCGAGCTCGACCAGATCCGAAACCTCGACGCTTCCCTGCTTCATAGAATCTCCGGCAAGCAATGCCCGATAGCGTGCCAGAAGAGCCTTCTCGGAGGCGTATGCTTCCCAACATTCACGACTTCCACAGGAGCAGTCGACAGGAGCATTGTCGCCGGCGATCATATGGCCGAACTCACCGCCAGCCCCCTTCTCACCGCGGTACACCTGGCCGTCGAATACGATGCCTGTACCGATACCCTCGCCCACCAGGATCATCAGGAACGTGTCTGTTTTGCGGACCTTCTCGTGCCCAAACCACAATTCCGCGAGTGCCGTAGCGTTAGCGTCGTTCTCTACCGTTACCTTCGATCCGGTCGCAGCTTCTATCTCGGCGCAAATGTTCCAGTTTCGCCAGTCGAAGTACGGAACGTGATAGATCTCCCCCAAACGCTGATCGACAAGACCAGGTACGCTGAAGCCGATCTCGACTCCTTCATTACCACTACACTTTGTAAGTTTCTTGACCCTTTCAAGGATCTGGGACGACATGAATTCAATGTCGGGCGAGGTTGAGAAGACTTCCTTCTCAAGGAAATTTCCGGCTAGATCTGCAAGGGCGATAGTAGTCGTCCGTGGCGTGAGGTCGATCGCTATCGCGGCCGGCTCACCGCTGCGCAGCTTGTACATTGTCGGCTTGCGGCCGCCAGTGGACACCCCAGAGCCGATCTCTTCGATCGATCCATCACCAACTAACTCATCGACGATCACAGAAACGGTCGACCGGTGAAGATCCGTCTGACGTGCTATCTCAGCGCGTGATATGGGAGATCGATCGCGGACGTAGTTGAGTACGATCTGGCGATTGATATCGCGGATGGTATTCAACCGGGCGATCTGGTTTTTCGCTCTATGGAGATTGATCCGTTTCATCGAAAAACGAGGAGTATCAGAAAAATTTACGCTAACCCTTTATCTATCCACAGTTTAGCGAGATTTCTAAGTTTGTTGTGTGTACCGACAAACTATTTATAACCCAACAAAAAGTTTAATGCAAGCCAATTCTGCGCGTGTCGAAAGGCCACGTACGTAACCTTGGGTTAACCTAGAGCACCTTATGGCGCAAGTTCAGCGAAATATCAGCTAACTTCTGTGAAAACCGCGCTCGATGTCTTTCATCGACAAACGGAGGATCACAGGACGGCCGTGAGGGCATGTGGTCGGAGAGGAAGTGGTAAGCAAACGGTCGATTAGCCACTGCATTTTTTCCGGCGTGAGCTTCATATTGATCTTGACCGCTGCCTTGCAAGCGAGCGAGGCGGCGATGTCGTCACGAACCGTTGCCTTTCCGATGCCGCGTTTTTCCAGATCGATGTTGTCAAGGATCTCTGCGAAAAGGTTTCGGACCTCGGCGGCGGGAAGGTCGGTCGGTATAGATTTGATCGCAACGGTCCTCCCCGATAACCTCATTAAGCCAAAACCGATCGACGACAACTCTTCTTCAACGATCGCGAACGCCTGGCTTTGGGCCGGGGACAGGTCGATGGTTTCAGGCAGAAGAAGGTTCTGTGATTCGACGGCTCGGTCGGTTTCTTCGCGACGAAATTTGTCGAACAAAATGCGCTCGTGAGCGACATGCTGGTCAATAAGGAGCAGTCCTTCATCATCCACGGCGATGATGAAACTCTCGTGAAGTTGGGCGAGCGGACGAATTGAACCGGACGAAACGGCATCGGGCTCAGCAATTCTCACCAGATGTGAGGCGTTATTTACGGGCGGAAGGATCGGGTATGTCGACGGTGATCGCTCCGTTTCTGAACGCACCTCGGCGGTACGTTCGAACGCTTCGTTAAAACCTGCGAGTTTGTCTTCGGATGCTCGCTGATCTTGGGTCGACTTAGAGTCAGGTTGCGGAGAGGTTCTGTGAGACAAGCCTTCCGGCGACGCTAGATCAAAGGGAAGCTCGGCAACGTAAAACTCGCGCACGTCGGCTTGCACACGGTCATCGACCCCAAAATTCATCCGAGATTGTTCCGCGGGCGTGCCTTCAGATACTGCTTTCATTCCAACGGAAAGTGAAGGTGAAGGCGGCTGCAACCCTTCAGAGGTCGCTACTACGATTCCAGCTTTTGCGAGTGCTTCGCGGATGGCCTCGGCGATCACGTCCTTTACCGCTTCGTTCCGGCGGAATCGAATCTCGGTCTTCGCGGGGTGCACGTTAACGTCGATCTCTTCGAGCGGAACGTCGAGGAAGAGGAATGCGACCGGATAGACGCCGTGTGGGAGAACGGAGCGGTAGCCCTCTAGCAAACCTCCGGCAATCGTCTTGTCGCGGACGAAGCGGTTATTGACGAAGAAGTATTGCGAGTCACGATTGGTTCGGCGTTCCCGCGGCGCCGAGATAAAACCAGTGACGCGTGCGACATATTCGCGACCGCCGGACACGGGTAATAGGCTGTCGAGCATCTGCGAACCGAAGATCTGGAATGAGCGCTCCCGAAGATCTTTTGCGCGGGAGACGCGCAGCACCTCCCTGCCGTTGTTGTTGAGCGTAAACGCGATCTCAGGACGCGCGAGAGCGTAATGGGTGACGATGCTCGCAATGTGATAATTCTCGGTGGCTTCGGACCGCATGAACTTTCGCCGGGCAGGCGTGTTGAAGAATAGGTCGCGAACGGCGATCGTCGTACCGACATCGCGAGCGGCGTCCTTTACGTCGATCAGCCGGCCGCCCTCGATCTGAACTCGTGTAGCGGCGAGTTCGCCTTCGATCTTTGTTATCAGCTCGACCTTGGCGACGGAAGCGATAGACGCCAGAGCTTCGCCGCGAAAGCCTAACGTGCCGATGGCGGCAAGGTCTTCAAGCGTGCGGATCTTGGATGTAGCATGCCGTTCGAAGGCGAGGATCGCATCGTCGCGGACCATTCCATGGCCGTCATCTGATATGCGCATTAGCCGACGCCCGCCGAGTTCGATATCGACGGTGACGCGGCTGGCGCCGGCGTCGATGGAATTCTCAACGAGCTCTTTGATGACGGACGCGGGACGCTCGACAACCTCGCCGGCCGCGATCTGGTTTGCGAGGGTGTCAGGGAGTATGCGGATCTTGTTCATCAAAGATAGAGAACGCGATGGCCACGATCATCGAGATCCGAGGCCTGGTAGACCCAGTCGACGAAATTCGCTCCGTAGCGGTTGATGAAATAGCCGACGTTGAGCGATCTCTCCTGCAGAGCTCCGTGCGGCATCAACGACGCGAAAAGCGATTCGACGCGCTGGTTGATCGTTTCATCTTTGCGGAGCTGGACGTGGCGGAACTTATTGCGAAGGGCGGCAATGTGATACTGGATCTTCTTTCGCCGCTTAGCGAGATTCTCCGTAAGAGTAGGGTCGATTCCGGCAAGATTCTCGTCAAGACGCTGCAGTTCGACATTGATTCGCTGCTCGACATCCTCAAAAAGTATCGCTGTGCCGCTGTTGAGATGCTCTTCGACGATACCGGGAAGAAGCTCTTCGAGCCCGCGGAAAAGATCGGCGAATTCCAGATCGTAACGGTCGAGAGTTTTCGCGTGTTTTGTCTCGACCACCGAAAAGCTTTGACGGTGAAGTATCGTCGTGACCGGCCGACCCAGGATACGGTACACCTCGCCGCTCTGCGCGAAATAAGAGATCTCCGCACCGCCGCCGAAGTAACAGGCCGTCGGAAGAATGTAGTCCTGCACGACCGAGCGGAGAACAACGCTGGGTGAAAATCTATACGGTTCGCTTGCGGCTATCTCGGCTAACTCGTGCAGCGTAAATTCGCGAGTGCCGTCCTTTGTCTTGAACGTTCCGTCTTTGCTCTTCTTGAGAGAATTACGAGTATCGTCGCGGGCCTGCCAGAAGAGCGGAAAATAATCGTCGCCGATCAATACCTGGGCTGCGTAACCTTCCGACTCGAGCTCGCTGCTCCGTCTCTGCAAAGCTTCAACGATCTCAGCCGACTTGTGAATCGCCTCAACATACATCGGGGCAGCGAGTTGTTTGAGTGCCTGGTTTAGCGGGCAGAGAACGATGATGCCGTAGCGGCCGAGCAACTTAGTCAATAAGACGGCAAACGCATCTCCGAAATACTCGCCGGACTTCCAGCTATCGAGAACATACTCTTTCAGTTCATCGGTAAACTCGGTGGTCGTGATACCACGGAAGAGTTCTTCGATGGTCTCGTCGATCGAGTCGTCAAGCCTGATGTAGCCGACGGGAAGGTTACTGTAGCAACGCTTGGGCTCATTTGAGACGTCAATAACGCAGCCCTTCTTGCCGATGAACGAAGTTTTTGAAACCTCTTCAAAATCGTGATCCTCGGTCGCGACCCAGAAGACAGGAACGGCCTTGATCCCTCGGCCGCGCAGACATTCGACCATTCGGATCGCCGAGAGCGCCTTGTAGATCGTGTAGAGCGGACCGGAGAAAAGCCCAGCTTGCTGTCCAGTGACGATGGCAACCGTTTCTGCTTCGCGTAGAAGTTCGATATTCGCTAGTGTTTCTTCCGTGGCTCCGAACTTGCGATTTGTCTCAGCAAGAGCGTCACACAGGACCTTTCGGTCGGCTTTGTAATTTGCAAGAACTTCTGGAATGCGTTCAGAGATCTGTGTGTGCGACGCGATGACGTTAGGATAGAAGCGCTTTAGCGAAGTAGGATCGGTTTGATACTGGCTGAATAGTTTCGACTGGCCAGGGATAGAAGAGAAAGGAATACTTTCAGTTCGGATCGTGACGCTTCCGTTCGTACCCCGACACTCATACTCTTTGGTCGCCGTTTGCTGACTCATGAGCTATCAGATTATAGAATCTCGGCTATCAACTGCAAATCGGCGGAGATAGAAAAGGATCGGCCCCGAAAAGGCGCAAAAAAGCGCAAAAGGTGAATTTTACTCTTTTGCGCTTTCTCTGCGTTTTTGCGGCTATTCCTGATTAATTCGCTTCTTTCTTAACCCCTTCGATCGCAGCGGTGTCGGCGGGCCGGTCAATGCGATAGACGCCGGACGAATGGGTCCCCGCGTACATCCGAGAAGAATTTTGCGGATCAAAGACGAGCGACCAGATGCGGCGGCTAGGGAGTTTCAGTTCCTTAGAATCGAAACGTTTCCACTTCATCCCGGCGTCCTCCGAGATATAAATACCGCCGTCCGTCTCAAGAGCACTTGAGAGAATGACCGTATCGGTGTTATTCGGGTCGATCAAGATCGACGTAAAGTTGCCGAGCGGAAGATTGCCGCCGCGTCGATTCCAATTTCGGCCGCCATCGCGGCTTAGATAAAAAGCGTGAATGGTTCCAACATATATGTAGTTGGGGCGTTTCGGATCGGTCGCGATCGAACTGACAGGAATGCCGTCGGGCGAAGAGTTAGTTTTGGACCACGTCTTGCCATCATCGGTCGAGACGACAACGCCCGATCGCGAAGTGCCAGCCCAGATCGTTCCGGGAACAAGCGGCGTTGTATGGATCGCAAAAATATTTTCGTCGAGGTCACCGAACGAAAGCTTTTCCCATCCCTTAGTAACATCGTAACTGCGATAGAGCCCACTATCCGTCCCCGCAAGGAGTCCGCCCTTGTCGTCGTTGGTGAACGAGAGAACTTTTACGGTTTCGGTCAAGGCAGGGATCAGGGCCGGCTCCGCGGGAGTTGGTGAAGCAGACGGTTTGGCCGCCGGCTTCTTTGCGGCAATTGCCGCTTTCCCAACGACAGCCGCCTTCCTGACAGGAGCCTTTCTGACGGGAGCCTTAGGCTTTGCGGCGGCGGCAAGGAGTGACCAGGAAACGCCGCGGTCAACCGATTTGAAAACTCCACGGTTAGTACCGAGATACATCACGGTCGGATTCAACCTGTCCTGAAGGAGCGCATACGGAGTATCGCGGTTAATATCGAGTCCCTTAGCCTGAGTCCAATTCTTGCCGCCATTATCGCTCATGAACAAGAAGCCGCCGCTCATCGCCGTATTCTTTGTGATCGCGTAGAGACGATCTGGGAGTTCCGCGTCCGGCGTGACGGAGTAAGTGAAGCGGCTGGTGAAATCGCGATTGGTCGGAACGAAATTCTTGCCGCCGTCGTTTGAAACAAGCACGCCGTAGTTATTCGTTGCGATGAAGACGCGATCTGGTTTGTCTGGATGCACCGCGATCTTATTGACCTCCATATTCCGCGAGGTGGTCATCGACCACGATTTGCCACCGTTGGAACTCATCCAAAATCCTTCGGTCGTTCCGGCGTATATTGTTCCGGAACGTGACGGGTGTTGGACAAGATCGCGAGTTCGTCGTGAGGTTGACGGGATTCCCTGGATCTTTTTCCAGTTGTCGCCGCCGTTGAGCGATTCATAAATGCCGCTACAGGCGGACGCAATGACATGACTCGTGTCCGTCTGATTGATCGTGATGGCAAAAATATCGGAGTCATCGATCATTCCCGTTTTGATCAGCCGCCAACTTTTACCGCTATCGGTAGATTTGTAGGGGCGCCATGTAGTGCCCGCATAAAGAGTGTTGTTGTTGTTGGGGTCAACCGCGACCGAATGGATATCGACCGGCATCGTCGCCGAATCGAATCGCTTGAAGTCGTCGCCCGAATTTTTCGAGACCCATACTCCGTCCTTGGTACCGACGTAGATCAGACTAGGGTCCGCCTTAGCCTGGGTCATAGCGTGGATGGCCTGTTCCTGAAGGTCTTTTGATTCCTTCCAGGTAACACCGCCATCTACCGATTTGAAAAAGCCGCCGGCTAGCTTGCCGCGATGGCCGGCAGCATAGATGACGTTCGAATCGCGACTGTCGACGAAAAGCTGATCGAGCGTAAGCAGAGCCTTGCCGAAGCTGGCGAGCAGCCGCCAAGACTGTCCTGCATCAGTCGACACATGTATCTGGCCATCCATCGTCGTGACAAACAGTTTGTCCGGATTTTTCGGATCGACCGCGATCGCACGAGCGTCTCCGCCTTCCGGCCCGAGAACGGACCACGTGCTCTTAGTCGCCGAATCTGTGAAAACGTTGCCAGCGTCATCGTAATCTTCGACCGCGAGGACCGAGGCGAATGCGGTGGCGTTGAACGCCAACGAAATCAAAAATGCCGTTAAAACGAGGCCTCTGACAGTTCGATACATCATGCTTTTCATTTATCTTTTGCCTTGCGGAATCCGAGCCGCCATGCCATCTCAGATCATTTATCTGATGACCAAAACTTACAGCAGTTTGCACTCAAATCGGGTAACGAGGAGAACGGGTCTTCAGTTACCTATTCTACAAGATATGAAACTTAATGCAATACTTTAGGATTGCGACTGGGGGACTCACGTTCTTTTGGTGCTAGCGATCACCGAACTCAGGGTTTCAAGGAATACTTCCCCACTGAAGTCGTAGGGACCGTCCAAAATCAAAAAGGCCTGCTCTTATCGAGCAGGCCTTTCTAATGTTCGCATTCAGGATGCGAAGCGATTACGGAGTCGGATTGTTAGCACCAGGCGGTACACGATAGAGCCTGGTGTTCTGACCAGCACCCTCGCCACCATTTACCAACGTGATGCGGCTTGCGTCGAACTTACGGAACGCGATGTGGTTCCTGATCAGTTTTTCGCGGGTCGCGATCTGAGCCGGCGTACCGTAGTTGATGATGTAACCCTGGTTGTTCGGATTGTTCGACAGTTCAGCGAAGAACAGATCCAGACGACCGCGGACATCGTCGTTCGGCATAGCACCGAACTCATCTACAAGTACCGAATCCGGATTCGGAGCGACACCACCAGTCTCGGAAGCCGTGGTCGGGCAACCGCAGGTCGGATCGGTTCCACCGATCTCGGCCGTTGCGGTAACAGACTGTCCCGCAAGTCCGGTCGTATCAACCGTGATGCTCGGCGTACCCTGTCCAGAAGTGATCGTACCAGCCGATACCGACCAATTGTACGTGACACTCTGCTGGGTTCCACCCGAAACGTTCAACGTGAACGTCATCGGATCGCCAGGATTCGTGATTCCCGAAGGTCCACTCATTGTGAGCGTCGGACATTCGCAAACTCGAACACAATCGCAAGCTGCTACGGTCACGGTCTGGGTCTGCGTCTGTCCGCAGAGTCCGCAACCGTCATCGACGCCAGCAGTGATCGTGTAAGTTCCCGGTGCCGCACCGCCCAGATCCCACGAAACGTTTGCACCCGAACCTACGATGCGTCCACCGGATACGGTGTAGTTGTAGGTGAGGATGTCGTTCTCAGGATCGACAGCAGTGGTCGTAACGCTGACCGTCGTGCTCTCGCTGCAAGTCTGACCTTCCTTCGGACGGAAGCCAGGTTCGCAACCAAGCGTGATCGAGCTGTCGCTGACCGAAAGAGCCGTCACATTAGCAACTCCGTTGACCTTGTCTTCCTGACGCTTGTTGCGGCGGCCGATGAAAGCCTGGAAGAAGAAGCCGTGCGGATCGCTCGAAGTACGGAACCCAGGAGGTACGCCAGAATAAGATCTGTTGGCCACCAAAGCGCTGCTGTTTCCGCACACCACGGTATCTACGCAAGCAATTGTTGCGGAAAGGCTGACCGTGTCATCGTTGAATGAGTCGGCATCCTGCTGATTAAAGTGATAGCGGTAGCCTGCACTGAAACCAAACCAACGAGCCGGGAACACACGAGCACCGATAAGACCTTCATATGGGTCATTTTCGAACGCATTCGGGGTTCGGCCGCCAATATAACGCAGACTACGGAATTCCCCGATCGGCTGGAAGTAACGATTAACCGGGAAGTCAACTCCTACAGAAAGAAGCAGTTCGTCAGGGCGGTCGAGGATCGTCACGTCGTTGCCAAACAGATCACTCTTCACACTCGAATTCCAGTGGTAACCACCGTTTACCGAGAAGTTCATCCACTTCGCAACACGGCCGTCAAACGCACCGGTCACGAGGATATCTCCACGATTCCATTTGCCGCCCGGGCTCGCTCCACGCTGAAGCTGATTAAAGCCAGAGGCACTGTTCGCACTGTCTTGATACCAGCGGTACGCGGCCACTAGGGCAACACCCCACCAGTCATTAACGTCGTTAAAACGAATCTTTGCACCAGCAGTATAAGTACTGAAAGCAGACTCGCCGTATGTGCGGTTAATAAATGGAGCGTCCGGCAGATAGCTCGGAGCCAAAGTAAACGAGGTAGGAACGATTACGCCGTTCACGTTCGGCGCGCAAGTCGCGGTACCGATCAGGCGCTGACATTCTGCACGAAAGACAATACCCGGAAGGATGCTACCGTAAACCGACCCCAATCCTGGGAAGTTATCAGCTCCGCCACCACCAGCCACAACGCCGCCGATAGTCGGGATTCCCACCTGGCCAAATAGGGGACCAGCGGGAAACGTGACCGGGAAGCCAAGGTTGCCGAGCGACCCAATATATGGAATCTGCAAGAAGGGCTGCGTTCCAGAAGGTCGGAAGATAGCCCGGTTCGTCTGTGCTCCGGTCGTGCCGGGAGCATAGATGATCGCGCCGCCGCTAACTCCGCCAATCCTCGAATTCGGCAGGTAGAACGACGAGAGATTGCCCGGCGAGTTTACCTTTACAGCTCTATAGGCATCGGTGTTGAAAAACAACTCCAAGTTGTTGGTGACACCCACCTGGAAGCTGATCGGAACCTCGGTGAAATCTGCGTCACCCGGATCGCGGTCAAAGTTGCTGTATGTAGCACTAAAAGTGTACTCACCCTTTCTGAGGGTTTGTCCATCATAAACAGTAAAAAGACCAGTGGGGCCACCCATCGGTCCACCTGTTCCAAAAGTAGGTGCAGTGTTTCTGTCGTCTTTTGCTGAACGCTTGCTCTTGTCGACGCTAACGGTAGTGGTACCACTAACCCGGGGCGTCTGTGCGACCGCTACGATCGCAAGAGATAAGCAGAACAGCGAAACAACAAACACTCTGTACGCGAGTTTCATCATATTCCTCCGCCGAAAATCAAAAGATTGAGTCCAGTTAGAAGCTAAAAGCTTTAATTAAAATCAGTTACAAAACCAACTCGTAAAAGTATCCCACATTGCCCAAAACTTGCCAAACCATAGAGGCTAAATTATTTAGGCGGAATACCCGAATTGATATCTATGTTTGCAAAACTTCAGAAAATGCCACATAAAGACCTCGAAAAAGCTGAAAAAAATGGCATTTCCTTGACAAGAACTTAGCTCAAACTTTCCCAAAAGGCAAGCATTTTTAACTACTTAGGCAAATTATTATGCATAGATGCCACGCATTCGGGTGTCATATGCCACGCGGTCGATCGCCAGCATATAAGCCGCAGTACGAGAATCCACGTTGTGTTTCTCGGCAAAGTGAGCGAGTTCGTTAAAGCTCGCGATCATCTTATCAGCGAGACGCTCATTCACCTGAGCCTCCGGCCAGAAGTATCCCATACGGTCCTGAACCCACTCAAAATACGAGACAGTCACACCTCCGGCATTACACAGAATGTCAGGAACGACGAATATCCCCTTCTCATGCAATATCTTATCGGCCTTAGGAGTCGTCGGACCATTGGCTCCCTCGGCGAGGATCTTGCACTTGATCCGGTCGGCATTCTCGGACGTTATCTGATTCTCGGTCGCGCAGGGCGCAAGGACGTCGCATTCGATCTCAAGCAGGTCCTTGTTAGAGACGTGCTCTACGTCCGGGTAATCCTCAAACGACCGATTTTGCTGCCAATACTCAAGTACGTGCGGAATATTTAGGCCATTCGGATTGTAGATACCACCTGCAACGTCGGAGATACCCATTATCTTGTAGCCAGTGTCGTACATCAACTGGGCTCCGATGCCGCCAACATTTCCAGATCCTTGAACAATGACTGACGTCTTGTCCGGCGTCAGGCCAAACCGCTTGATGGCTTCATTTACCGTGATCAGAACTCCGCGACCGGTGGCTTCTCTTCGTCCGAGCGATCCGCCCAGCGCTACGGGCTTACCTGTAACCACGGCGGTGACCGTATGCCGAGCATGCATAGAATAGGTGTCCATTATCCACGCCATCGTCTGCTCGTTAGTGTTCATATCCGGCGCGGGAACGTCCTTGTCCGGACCGATAAAGTCGATCAGCTCAGCCGTATACCGACGCGTCATCCGTTCAAGTTCGCCGAGAGACATCTGTGCAGGGTTGCAGATGATGCCGCCCTTGCCGCCGCCGAAGGGCACGTTTACGACCGCACACTTCCAGGTCATCCAAGCCGACAGAGCCTTAACCTCGTCCAGCGAAACGTCCGGCGCGTATCGAATGCCACCCTTTGCAGGCCCGCGGGCAAAGTTGTGCTGTACGCGAAATCCCTCGAAAACCTCAAGGTGTCCGCTGTCCATTCGGACCGGGATGTAAACTTTTATCTCGCGGCTCGGGACGCGCATGACGCGGTAGAGGTCCTCGTCGAGCCCAAGAAGTTGGGCGGCACGATCGAAGCGTTCGCTCATCGCCTCGAAAGGATTCTTCTCATCGCTTCCTTTGAAGCGCCGCATCTCATCAGCCATTGGGTTAGCCATCTTCAATTAACTCTCCAGTTTGGATATCTGTATTAAATTGCTGACTTCTTGCGGTCTTGCCGAGGTTGAGCCCGAGCGAAACCCCTGAAGGTCCAGCGTTATGTATCGAAAACCTATAGATGAAAACTTATCGTTGACCGCATCCATCGTCGTTCGATCGAATAGGCGATCCATCTCGCCGACGCCGACCTCGATCCGCGCAAGTTCGTCGTGAACCCGAACACGAAACTCTTTGAAGCCGATCGACCGCAAATAGGCTTCCGCGCTCTCGATCTTTCCAAGCCGTTCGGTCGTCACAGGCACGCCGGTCGCAATTCGCGACGAAAGACATGGACTCGATGGGACATCCCAAGTCGGAAGTCCGAGTTCCCTGCTAGCCTCGCGGATATCAGCCTTCGTAAACCCAAGCTCCGCGAGCGGACTTCTGACCCCGTGATTCCCTGCTGCGATCCGGCCCGGTCGATGATCTGAAAGGTCGTCAGCATTCGTCCCATCTACCACAACCGCGCCGTTATGCTTGGCCTCATGGGTCAGTCTTTTATAAAGCTCGTCCTTACAAAAGAAACAACGGTCGGAACCGTTCGCTGTATAGTTCGCGTCCGCCATTTCGTCGGTGGCGATGGTTCTGAAGTTAAAGCTTCGCGAATCAGCAATGTCTCGTGCTTGCTGCTGCTGAAATTCGGAGACACTCGGAGAGATTCCGGTGAGGCAAGAAGCGTAATTACCAAGTTCTTCGGTTGCCACTGCTGCCAGATAAGTGCTGTCGACACCGCCGGAATAGGCGACCAACACGCGTCCCAGTCCGCGCATCAAAGTGCGAAGTTCGTGCTGCTTTTCCGCGAGGCTGGTAAGGACTGGCGGCGAGGCGAATGTTTGATTAGTCTCGATCATTCCCCGGGAAGAAATCGATCTGCCTTAACGCGGGCAAAAACGAGATTCTATCTGACCAAATTGCCTATGGCAAACAGTCGAGAAGCAGTAGATGTTATAATTCGATAATCGCCCGATGATAACTAACACGTCTTCGCATCGCTACTTGGCTAGTTTATTTTTTGCGTTGCTCGCATTCACATCAGCGGCGTCCTTCGGGCTTGCCCAGGGCGATGACAAATCCCAACAGGCTGTAGAATTATTTAATCAAGGCCAGGACGCTCACGAGAAAGGTGAACTGAGGGCGGCTCTAAGTTTCTACGAAAAGGCCATCGCTGTGTTTCCGGAATTTCCCGAGGCTGAACTCCAGCGTGGGAATGCTCTTCTGGCTCTAAAACGTCCTGATGATGCGGAGAAGGCCTTTCGCCGCGCTTTGGAGTTGCGGCAGGATTGGACGCTAGCCATGTCGAATCTTGGCTCGCTTCTGGTTGAACGCCGCAAGTATGACGAGGCGGAAAAGCTGCTTGCTCAAGCTTTGGAAGCGGATGAGATGAACCAGGCCGCCTTAGCCGCGATGGCCGATCTACGACTTCGACAAAATGCCGATCAAAACATTCTGAAGGAACTGCTAGCCAAGCTGTCATCCTTTTCCGGGAATGTTCGCCCCACGATCTCGGTCCTATCCGCAAAAGCCGCGATCGAGTTCCGTTTGAAGGAGACAACTGCCGCTAAGGCTACGGCCCGCCGTGTAGTCGAGACGGATCCGAAGAACGTCCTCGCGAATCTGATCCTGGCTGAGATCGCGTTAATGGAACGCGATGCAGATCTCGGCGAGACCTATGTGCGGGTGGCGGAAAATGCCGGATCGATCACGAACGAAACGAAGCGACTCCGAGCAGTCGCTCTGTCGATGAAAGGTAAGAAAGCTGAGGCTCTCGCACTTCTCGAAACTATCGACGCGCCGAGCGAGTCAGTCACCTCGATGATCGCGGATATTAGGGATGGTGATGTCGCGGACCTTACAGGACTCGAGGCAAAGGTCGTGCGGACGCCTGACGACATCAACGCTCTGACGAAGCTTTGTCACGGATTTAGGATCTCAGATCCGTTGAAGGCTATCGAATACTGCAGACGAGCCTCGGCTCTTGAACCCAGCGAACTCAGTCACGCAATCGGATTTGGTGCAGCTTTAGTGCAGGCCAAACAGTACGAGCAGGCCATCGCACTGTTCCGAAAACTGTTGACCATTGCCGCAGAAAATGCGACGATACGGGCAAATCTTGCAACTGCTCTTTTCCAGTCAAAATGCTACGCGGACGCGGAAGCGGAGTTTCGCTGGCTCACGGAAAAACAGCCTGACTCCCCCACGGCGTTCTACTTTTTGGGCATCGTGCACGATCAACTTGGTGAATATTTGGATGCCTTGGCAAACTATCAGCAATTTCTGCGGCTTGCTAATGCCGAGAAAGATAAGCTCGAGGTGGAAAAGGTGAACCTGAGGATGCCGGCGGTGCAACGGCTGGCGAAAGAGCGCAAGGGTAAGAAAAAGGATTAAACTAAATTACGCAAACGGTGGACATATGATCGGGATGCGAGGGGGAAAATCAGAAGTATGCTAGTCAACCGGTATCTCGTCCTCTTTGCGTTTACACTGTTCCTAGCCGTAGCCGTAGGGGCTCAGCCACCTATCCCGGATGGTGAGGATGATTTCGATCCAGATGCAGCACCGCCGCCAGTCAAGGCGATGAGCAACACCGAACGAACGCAGCTGGATGGCCAGCCAGGTCTCAAGGAACGCACGAAATTAGCACTCGCGTTGATGAGTTCCCGTCTGAGTAAAGCGGAAGAATTGAATGCGAAGAACGAGTTTGCCGGGATGTACAACGAACTTGGCGGTTTTCACGCGCTGATGGACAATACACTTGAATATCTCGAGACTGCTCCTCGAAAAGATAAGACGCTCGATAATTTAAAACGGTTCGAGATGACTCTTCGAGGCTTCGCACCTCGTCTTGCCCTGATCCGGCGTGAGGCTCCGCAAGAGTACGATCATTACGTGCGTGTCCTGCTTCGGTATCTGCGCGACGCCCGCAGCAAGGCGATCGAACCTCTATTCGGCGATTCAGTAGTTCCCCATCGACCCACAACTTAGATGAAGTATTTTTCGAGATTTACCGTTCTCACCCTCTTAGTATTCGCAGTACTTTCTTCCGCCGCCACCGGACAACGGCGGGACTTTGTAACCGATCAGGAAGCCGAGATCATTCGCGAGGCCCAAGAGATCGACCTAAGGATCGAAGCCCTTACTAAGTTCATTGATCGTCGACTGTCCGCTGCGAATATTGTCGGTCACGCATGGACGCTTCCTAAAAAGAACACCGAGCTTTGGGGACCCGAACCTGCTGGTTCACGCAGCGAACTTCTCTCAGACGCAAAACGTCTCCTTCAGAAGTCGATCGACGATATTGATGACATTGCCTCACGCCCAAAGACTGCGATCGAAGGCAATGAAGTGAGCGGTAAGCTTTTTCCGAAAGCTGTTCGAAATCTCGCCTCGGCAGCAACACGGTATAAGGCGATCTTTCAGGCAGAACTGGAAAGATCGACGTCGAACACTGACAAGGGCCTTCTAATTCAGTCGATCGAATTCTGCGACCAGATCATGGAGGCGGCCTCTCAGTTGCCCGCAGAAGAAGTCAAGAAGAAAAAGACCTAAGATCTTTCCGCCGCCCGCGCTACTTGAACAGGTCAACGGCGTATCTGCCGGAAAAGATATAAAACGAGCAAAGGATCAACTCGCCCGCCGCGATCGCGGCGATAAATTTTAGAAAATTCATCCTGCTAGAGCCTGCCACGTAACAAACCGCGTCTGTCGGCACGAGAGGAAAAAACGCCCAAAGAAAAACCAACACAAGACCGGCCGGCTGCTCCAGCCTGCCTCGGATCTTGGCTATGGCCGCTGGCTTCCGCGTTTCGAAGAATTCGCTGAATCCGAGCACGTCTGAGAAGCAGTAGATCATGGTCGATGAGGCGATGATCCCGAGTATCGAAATTGCAAGGACGATCCAAGGGTCACCCGGAAATGCGAGGGTTCCGGCGATCACTAACGGTGTGCTTGGAAGAAGCGTTAATCCGCGAAGCATTGAAAATACGGTAAAGACAAGCAGTGCCAAGCCCTTGAAATCGGTGAGGAGGCGGACGATCGCAGCGGGGGCAAAGGATTCGGGCCAGATAAAATAGGCCGAAATAGCGCCAATGATGATGCTCAACCAGAGGAATATCGAAACGTTTCGAATCATTCAGTGGGTTGTCCGCCGTCACTACTCAGGTCAGACCTCAATTTTGGAAAATGAGTAACTTCCGAGACCAACGAACAAACAGGCACTTAAACACAGTACCGCAAGGCTCAGAACGGGAGAAAAATAGCTCGTCCCGAGAAGTAGATTCCGAAGAGCGTCAATACCGTACGAGAGCGGGTCTATACGAGTGAGAAAGCTAAGGATGCCCGGTAGGTCGTTCAGGGGAAAGAGAGCTCCTGAAAGAAAATAGATCGGCATCACGACAAAATTCATGATCAATTGAAAACCCTGCATGTCTTGCAATTGTGACCCGATAGCCATTCCCAGACCTGCAAAAACTATTGCGGTCAGGATCATGAAAAGTACAGCAACAGGAAGCATCAGCCAACTTACCGGCCGAAAGCCCGCTATCAAACAAATGATCAGCACGAGCAAGCCCTGAATGGTCGCGACGGTTGCTCCGCCAAGCGTTTTCCCGATCATTACCGTGATCCGCGGGACAGGTGCAACCAGGGTTTCTTTCAGAAATCCGAACTGGCGATCCCACAGCAGCCCAATTCCCGAAAAAACCGACGTGAAGAGCACGGACATTCCGATGACACCCGGCGCGACGAATTGCAGGTAGCTTCCGTTACCTGCCTTCTGAAAAACAGGCCCAAGACCGAAACCAAGAACCAGTAGGTACAGCAGGGGCTGGCCTAGCGACGCGACGACCATCGCCCGCGAACGGGTGTAACGTTTGAGTTCTCGCAGCCAGAGAATGTAGATCGCGTTCATCTATTTTATCGTCGCCACATCTTAGCCATTTGACGGATCTGATCAGCCGAATCGGCTTTTTCGTCGCGGATAGAGGACCCGGTAAGGGTAAGGAAAGCCGCTTCGAGGGAATCGGTCGCGGTTTGCCTCTTCAGTTCATCCGGCGAGCCATGAGCAACTATCTTTCCGCGATCGATCACGGCGATGCGATGGGCAACACGTTCGGCTTCGTCCATATAGTGAGTGGTAAGAAAAACGGTCACTCCTTCCGACGCATTCAAATTCTTAACATGACTCCAGAGTTGGTTCCGGCTTTGTGGGTCGAGCCCAAGGGTCGGCTCGTCAAGAAAAAGTATCTTGGGTGTATGAAGGAAACCACGGGCGATCTCGAGCCGCCGCTTCATGCCCCCGGAGAAGGTCTTGACGTAATCGTCCCTGCGTTCCCAAAGTTCGAAAAGCCTCAGCAGCATTTCGGTACGTTCATGCCGCACCTTTCGCGGGACGTGGTAAAGCACCCCGTGGAGGTCCATGTTTTCGAATGCCGTTAGCTCTTGATCAAGGCTGGGATCCTGAAAAACGATGCCAAAACGCTTGCGGGTTTCATTGGCCTGGGTCGCTGGATTAAGTCCATCGATCTCGATCGTACCGCTAGTCGGCTTAAGCAAGGTCGTGAGGATCTTGATTGTTGTCGTCTTCCCCGCACCATTGGCCCAAGAAACGCAAAGATCTCGCCCGCTGACACTTCGAACGAGTCGTCAACCGCCGCAACATCGCCAAACTTTTTTACGAGATTTGTAACGGTTATCATCGAGCTTTTCGACTATGCCGTTTTCGCGGAAACCTCAGAATCCGGCTTCCATCGCAGGACTGGTTTGCGTGCGGCCGTTGCCTCGTCCAGGCGGCCGATACGCGTCGAATGCGGAGCGTCGAGTACGAGCTGTGGATCCTCGCGAGCCTCGCGATCGATGTCTTTCATAGCTTCAATGAACGCGTCGAGATCTGCACGGCCTACTGATTCAGTCGGCTCGATGAGCATAGCCCCTTCAACCACGAGCGGGAAATAAACCGTCGGCGGATGGAATCCGTAGTCGATGAGACGTTTTGCGATGTCGAGCGTGTGCACGCCGGTTCGAGTCTGATTCTTGTGCGAGAAGATCGCCTCGTGCATGCAGTCCGATTCGTAGGGCTTGTGAAACGTATTCTCGAGCTCCTTGCTCACATAGCGCGCATTGAGTACGGCTGCCTCGGTTGCTTCGCGGAGGCCTTCGGCTCCGTGGGTGTAGATGTAGCTTAACGCTCGCACCATCATTCCAAAGTTACCGAAGAAGGCCTTCACACGTCCGATACTATACGGCAGATCGTAGTTGAGCTTGTAGGTTTCGCCCGCCTTCTCGACACGTGGAACCGGCAAGAACTCGGCAAGTTCAGCAGTACAGCAGCACGGCCCGCATCCGGGCCCGCCGCCGCCGTGCGGTGTTGAGAACGTCTTGTGGAGATTCAGGTGGATCACGTCGACCCCCATGTCTCCCGGACGTGCGACGCCCACGAGGGCATTCATATTCGCACCGTCCATGTATACGAGCCCGCCAGCTGTGTGAATGATCTCGCAGATCTCCTTGATGTCTTTTTCGAAGATGCCGACCGTGTTCGGGTTCGTGAACATCACCCCCGCGACGCCGCCTTGATCGCACAGCTCCTGGAGGTGGTCCATATCGGTAAGGCCGTCTTCGTTGGCTCGGATCGCCTTGACCGTGAATCCCGCGAGAGCAGCCGAGGCGGGATTTGTCCCGTGAGCCGATTCCGGGATCAACATCACGCGACGATCCTTCGAAGCCTCGCCGTCACGCTTATCGAGAAGCGCACGGATCAGCATGACGCCGGTCATTTCACCCTGAGCACCGGCCGCGGGCTGCAGCGAGACTCCGGGAAGCCCCGTGATCTCTGCGAGGTCTTCCTGAAGTTTGTAGATCAGTTCAAGAGCACCTTGCGATTCTTCCTCTGGTGCAAGCGGGTGAAGATTGGCGAATCCGGGGATGCGAGCCGTCTTCTCGTTCAGCCGCGAGTTATACTTCATCGTGCACGAGCCGAGTGGATACATACCGAGGTCAATTGAGTAGTTCCAAGTCGAGATCCGAGTGAAGTGACGGACGACGTCTACTTCGGAAACTTCGGGCACGCCTGCAAGATCATCATCACGGCGAAACTCAGCCGGGATCACATCCGCCGTTTCCGGCACGTCAAGCTTTGGTAGCCGGTAACCGATTCGGCCCGTCTGCGATCGTTCGAAGATCAACCCCTCGTTTTGTGTAGGATGTTGCGTAACTTTCTTGATGCTCATAAAACTATGCTGCTGGTAAACCATTTCTTGCCACATCGGTGACTACGCTGCAGAACCTATCAAGCTCCCACAGGGTTGTGTAAACGTTCGGCGTTATGCGGATGCCGGTAAACTCTTCGTGGACGATCGGCGTGGTAAAGATCTTGTACTTGGACATCAAATGTCCGCCGAGTTTCACCGGATCGATACCGTCAACCTTAAAATTAGCGATCGCACACGACTGTTTCGAATCGAATGACGTGTTGAATCCAACCTTTGGAATCGCCTTGAGGTGGTTCATCCAATATCGCGAGAGGTATCGCAGCCGTTCTTCCTTACGCTTGCCGCCGATCGCTCGATGGAATAGGACTGCCTCACCGATCGCCAGCCGCATCGCCGCCGAGTGCGTGCCGATCTCCTCAAACTTGCGGATGTCATTCTTGTTCTTATCCTCGCTCGCCATCAACGCCCAGACCTTCGCGATCTTGTCCTTTTTCACATACAGCATCCCGGTACCCTTCGGAGCGTAGAGCCATTTGTGAAGCGAAGTCCCGTAATAATCGCACTGCAGGTCATCGCGTTTGAAGTCGAACTGAGCAAATGCGTGGGCTCCGTCGACTATTGTCTCGATCCCGCGTGCCCTGGCAAGCTCGCAGACTTTTTTAACGGGATTGATCTGACCCGTAAGGTTGATCTGGTGGGAAACGAGAATTAGCTTAGTTCTCGGCGTGATTGCCCTTTCGAAAGCTGCGGCGATATCGTCGGCGTTTGCAGGTGCGATCGGGATAGGGATGAGCTTGAGTTTCAGACCCTCGCGGAGTTCACGCTGTTTTAGCGTAGTAATCATCCGCGGATAATCCTGTGTGCTAGTCAGGATCTCGTCGCTGGATTTGAGGTCCAGGCCCATCAATAGAATCTCAAGAGACTCGCTCGCGTTCCGCGTGATCGCTATCTCTTCAGCGTCGCATCCGAAGATCTCTGCGAGCCCTGTTCGCACCGTCTCTGACTGGGGCTCCAGCAGCTGCCACATTGTGTAGGCCGTAGCGTCTTCCTGCTGCCACGTGTAGCGAACGAACGCCTCGGTCACGATCCGCGGACTCGGGCTGACCCCGCCGTTATTGAGATTGATGATTCCACGCGTAACCGAGAACGACTGCTGGATAGTCGCCCAGAAATCTTCATCTGCTGCGACATCCATCGGCGAAAGATGATCGACCGACTTCCCCGCCGCCTGGACGTCTTTCAGCAGCGAAGCAACAGTCGCCGACGACAGTGCCATCAGGCCCAGTCCTTTGCCGGCTGAGGAAATGAATTTTCGTCGGTCAATATCCATTTAGTAATCAATCCTTGTCTCGAACTACCTCAACTAATGACTCATCGAGTTCGGTCTTACAGAATCGACAAATATACGCCTCGGCGTTCAGGGCTTTGTGACAATTCGGACATTCAGTAAGTTCCGCCCACGCATCAGATCTCAGCAACGCGACCTCTTTGCCTTCGATAGCTACATTACTTACAAAAAGAGAAGCCCCGATCGCAAAGATCACGAGCATTACCACACCCAAACAGATCACAATTTCGAGCGTTCCAAACAGCATACGCCCACTTCCAGTCTCACAGCAGCCATCATCATCACCAAGCCTCGAATTGATCTCTTCCGATCAACTCGCTGACCGACCCCCCTTATCTTTCGGCTTCTTCTTACTCGCCTCGTCCGGCAAACTGTTCCATAAGAGCCCCGCCCCAACTGCAGCAATAACTAAGAAGACCGGTCCGATGCAGAAAAGGAACTCGCCGAATTCGAATAGGTAATTCATACCTTTCTGACGGCATTTCAACGCACCTCTTGCCACACCCGCGACCTAGAACTATCGATTACTACCCAAAAAGGTAGGTCTACTTATCCTAGTGCCGCGATCAATCTATCGATATTCCCCTTCGAACTCGTCTCCGTCACACAAACCAAAAAGTCGTTCTCTCGACCCGCGTAATACTTCGACAAGGCCAATCCGCCGACCACTCCCTTCGATCGAACGGACTCAAGGACGTCACTCGCCGCACCAGATCCCCGCACGACGAACTCATTGAAAGTCGGAGCCGAGAACGGGATCGAGAAGCCGTCCAAGACGTCGATCTGATGCTTTGCATAAGCGGCTTTCTGTGCGTTTTGCATCGCGACCTCTTGAATGCCGGCTCTGCCCATCGATTCCATGTAAATTGTTGCTGCCAAAGCGATGAGGCCTTGGTTCGTGCAGATGTTCGACGTTGCCTTCTCGCGGCGTATGTGTTGTTCGCGGGTGGAGAGCGTCAGTGTAAATCCGCGGTTGCCATTCTTGTCGTAGGCAATCCCGCACAGTCGTCCGGGCATTTGGCGGACGAACTTCTCTTGGGTTGCAAACAGCCCGACGTGCGGGCCGCCGAAACTCATCGGGATACCGAACGACTGCCCTTCGCCGACCACGATATCCGCACCGCACGAACCCGGCGATTTGATCAAGCCGAACGAGATCCCTTCAGTTACGACTACGATGAACAAAGCACCAACCGCATGGGCGGCATCTGCAAGCGACTTCAGATCTTCAATGCAGCCAAAAAAATTAGGCGACTGAACGACCAACGCTGCCGTCTTGTCATCGAGAGCCGATAGATCACTCAAGCGTCCGGTAACCTCATCGAACGCAACCTCTACGATCTTAGCGTCACCGTGTTTCGTATAGGTCTTGGCGACCTCGCGATACTCGGGATGCACGCTAGTCGCAACGACGATCTTGTTCCGACGCGTCACGCGTTGGGCCATCAGATACGCTTC
>JBDSLC010000223.1:0-8382 GCA_039916585.1 Pyrinomonadaceae bacterium
CGGGAGGACGGTTGAGGCGGCTGGAAAGTCCGCTGCGTCCCGCGAACTGCAGCGAAAGATGGGCAGCACGCTAGTTCGAGCGGTCGCTCGCGAAAAGGCCGCACCCCGTAGAGTGATCCCGGGTGGACGACCGCAATCGGCGAGGCCATCGGCAATTGCTCCTCCGCCGGTCAACACCTCCGCTTTTTTCAAGCCGGATCCGCGTGCAGACACTATGGCGAGGATCGCGGATGAACTTGGCACGAATCCTACTGAACGCCAGCAGCTTCGCCAGTTATTCGCCGCCACCAAAACAGAATTCGAGAAACAAGTAGCTGCGGAGGGCCGCTCGAATAACCTCCCTGCGGCGTTTACGCTCTTTATCGTCTCCACTGTTACCGTTTACCGCGATGATCCTGAGCCATCCGATCAGGTCACCGACAAGTTGTGGGACGGGATGAGTGGTGCCATGTCGGAGATGCCGGAGATGTCCAACCTATCGGACGCCGAGAAACAGCAACTCTACGATATGCTGATCGCGTTCAGCGGTTTTGTACTTGCAGGTTACATGGAGTCAAAGACATCGGGAGATGTTGATACGCTAAAAGTATTTCAGACTTTGTCCGGCGAGTTGATTCGAACAGTCCTCAAAACCGATCCGGCGACCCTCCGATTCTCAGCGGACGGCCTCGAGATAGTTAAGTAGCAACTTGACACCGAAATCACAAGTTTTCTACTATCTAAGTTCGCCTTTCAGACCGGAAGGCGTTTGATTTTTGAACTGAGTTCAACGGATTTCTGGTTGCTCTCACCCAAAAATACAGTTTTGGGCATGTACGTCAATTGGTAGACAGCCTCCCTTACAAGGAGGAAGTTGGGGGTTCGAGTCCCTCCGTGCCCACCAATCAGTTTTCAATGCGGGGTCGTAGTTCAGTTGGTTAGAACGCCAGCCTGTCACGTTGGAGGTCGCGGGTTCGAGCCCCGTCGGCCCCGCCACTAAGTTAAGAAAGCCAGGGAATTTTTGATTCCCTGGCTTTTTTATTGCGCCTTTGGCGCGGCACTCAAAAGCACCGCGTTCGATTTGTCTCGTCCTCTTATCACCGCCACCTTTTTCTTATCGCGAGAATACGAGAAGTCGATAACCTGATCTCGGCCCGCCGCGAGAACCTGTCTGGTTTTGCCTGTCGCCACCTCAACTTCAAGTATAAGATTCTCGGGTCGGTATCCCGCCTGCCTTTCTTTGTACACGATACTCTTTCCGTCAGGAGACCATTTGAAGATCGCTGAGGGCCAGATGTCCAAAACCTTTGGGGGTTCCGTCTTGTCGGCGGCCCCGACCGCGATCTTCATTTTTTCCTCAGCCGGAAACCAAACGCTGTAGGCAATGGATGTTCCGTCCGGAGACATTGCCCAATAAAACGTATTCGACAGCGGAATATTCTTATCCGGCCTAAGCAACTCTTGGACAGTGCCGCCCAGGATCGGGACGGTCGCGATCATTCGCTCCCCGCTGTTGAACCAATCGAAGATCACATTTTGGCCGTCAGCGGAAATTCGAGGCACCTGCGTGACGCCGGGAACGTCCGCAAGGAGGGTTTGCTGACCTCCGTCAATATTCATCCGGAATATTTGTCGACGCCCCGAGCGTTTTGACGTGAAGACGATATATTGCCCGTCAGGGGATACCTGCGGCTCGAAATCGTCGGCCCCTGACGATGTCAGTTTCTGTCGATTCGTACCATCATCATTGGTGGTCCAGATCTGGGCGACGTTGTTTTCGTACCCGTCATAAACTAACCGACCGTCGGGTGTCCACTCCACGTTCTGGTATGGCTGTGGTTCCTCGATCGTTGGCTTGAGTGACGGGATATTCTGGGCGTCGCCGACCCATAGCTGCTGTTCATCGGAGGTTTGCGAAACCAGGATCGTCTTTCCTTCGGCGTCGATGTTAACTCCAAAATAAAAGTACAGATCGTTGGTAAGTCGTGTCTTTGCTCCATCGCGAAACGAATAGTGAAAGACCTGCTGTAGTTTTGATACGTTGTCTACGCCGGTATATATGAGGCCGCTCGAATCCGGCAACACTGCGAACTCGCTTACGCGTTCCGACTCCGTGAACAAAACTCGTTCGGCTTTGGACTCAAGGTCGATCGATTCCATTGCCCACGTCTCTTCTCCCTGCTGATTCCGCGTCCGAACGAAATAGACCGACTTTCCGTCGGGTGAAAAGTGCGGGTCGCGAAAATTCATGCTTCGGGCATTCTCGACAGGCGTTTCCACGATGACCTGTTCGTTGCCGCCATCGCTCGTATTGACGGAGATGATCTGCGGACGCTGGCCGTAACGAACCAGTAGGAGACGCTGGCCGTCCGGCGAGACGCCGCCGATGTCGTTTACGTCGTCAACCAGTTTTCGGACGGGACCGCCAAGAGACGACACCCGGAAAAGCGTCCCGACTGTCGCGGTCCGCCCGGCAGTTAGATAAAAAATGTGTCCGCCATCGTTCGAGATAGCGAGCCCGCCCCAAAACTGTACTCGTTGCGGCGGCACGAGCAGGAGCGGATTCCGGTCGTCAATTCGCCGGATCCATAAGGACCGTGTTCCTTCGTCTTCGTACGTCGCGTATGCAACCGACTTCCCATCCGGACTGATCTGCGCATACCCAACGTTGTCCGCATCGGAGAACCGCCGCATCCCCATATTGTCGAAGCGGATCGGGAAGCGGTCCGGCGTTCGCGATAAGTACCACCACGCTCCGACCGCCAGTACCAGAACGATGACCGCGCCCGGAGCCATCCAGAACTTTGACGGTGATGTGGCCTCGCGATAGAAGCGGCGCGCGAAACTGTCCACAGAGACGCCGGCATCACTGGCCGCCTTAGTTTCTTTAAGGATCGAGCACACCTCGCGGATCGACTGGAAACGATCGCCGGGCGACTTTTGCAGGCAGCGAGCCACCATTTTGGCCATAAAAAACGGGACGTCGCCGCGCTGATCTGTTATCGGGTCCGGATCTGAATTGATCACGGCCTTTACGATGAGACCTTGTGTCTGGCCTCTAAAGGGCCGTTTTCCGGTCAGCGCTTCGTACATTACCGTGCCGAGGCTAAAGATGTCGCTCCGGACGTCAACCTCTGCGCCTTGAGCCTGCTCAGGCGACATATAGGATGGCGTTCCGATGATCTGTCCCGGGGCGGTGATATCTATTGCGTGCGACGCACTCCCTACGATGCTTTGTTCGATCTGGGCGAGTCCGAAGTCGAGGATCTTTGGCGTGCCTTCCGCCGAGATCATGATGTTGCCCGGCTTGATGTCGCGATGAATGATTCCCCGATCGTGGGCGGCCGCAAGCGCCTGGGCGAGCGGTTCGAACCACTTGATAAAGATCTTCAGATCCAGACCCTCCTCGGGAATGAGCTTGTCGAGTGTCTTTCCTTGGATATATTCCATCGTCAGAAAGTGAATGCTGTCGACCTCTTCGACCGAGTAGAGCGTCGCCACATTTGGATGATTAATATTTGCCGCAGCCTGTGCTTCGTTTCGGAATCGTCTCAGGGACGAAGGCTCGCCGACGAACGAAGGCGGGAGCGTTTTGAGAGCCACCTTGCGGCCAAGTTTCGTGTCGGTTGCAAGGTAGACCTCTCCCATTCCACCCGATCCGAGACCTTCCACGATCGTGTAATGTCCCAGGGAACTTCCGGGCGAAAGTGCCGCTATGTGATCCGCAAAATCTGCAACGAAGTTGCCCGCTACGGGGTCTGAAATGAACCTTCCGGCATCTTTTCCAGCGGCAAGAAGAGATTCCACTTCGTATCGAAGGGCGGCATCGTCACCGCACGCTTCGCGGAGATAGTCATCTACCTCCGCCTCTTCTTTCTCGACGGCGACGCCAAATATCTCTCCAACTTTTTTCCACTGCTCCGGCGTCATTCGCTAATAATCATCGTGAGTCTACTTTGTGTTTGAATTCCCCGTTGTCGCGCCGTCGCCGGTGGTCAGCAACACCGCATCCGTCAATACCTTAAGCCGCACCGCCGCGATTCGCGTCGCATCTCGCGAAAAACTAAGGTCGATTACGTCGTCCGGTTGGGTCGTCAGCAGCAATTTGGGTTCGCCCGTGTCCGGGTCAACCTGAAACACCTTCTTCTCCAAGTCTATCCCCTGCTGGGACTCCTGATAGTAAAGACTCTTTCCGTCGGGCATCCATTTGAAAAGCCAGGTTGGGCGAATATTGAGTACCGCTCGCGGAGTGGGAGAGTCCACCGCCCGAACGATCACCTGCATCGGATCTGAGTTCTCGCCGCCCCGGGTATAAGCAACTGATTTCCCATCACGAGACATTGCCCAGTAATAAGTAAAAGCATTTGGTAGGTAATCCAAGCTGGTGACCGCGCCGCCTTCGTCTGACACCTGTCCCATTGGAGCTGATCCTTCGTTATACCAGCGGAAGACAACGGTCTTACCGTCAGCTGCGAACTGAGGCGTTTGCGTGATCCCCGGCGCATTTGCCAGCAAGATCTGATTACTGCCATCGATGTTCATTCTCCAGATTTGGTTGAAGCCAGAGCGCTTTGAGGTGAACACTATGTATCGGCCATCGCCAGAAACCCGCGGACTGCTGTTATCCGAATCTTGCGGTGTAAGCTGGAGAGCATTTTTCCCGTCTGCATCAGCGATCCAGACGGACACTCTATCGTTTTCGAGCACGTCAAAAACGATGCGACCATCCGGCGTCCAATCGACTGTCTGGTGCGCAAGCGGTTCGCGGGTGATCGGCGACATTGACCGAAAGTCGGCTGAGTTTCCAACCCATATCCGCGATTCATCGGTTCGCTGAACTGAAACGATATTGCGGCCTTCGCTGTCTACACTCACTCCCGAGTAGCTGTTCAGATCATTTGTGATCCGCTTGATCTCTCCGCCGGGAAGGGCCAAATGAAACAATTGTCGACGGTTCGAACTGCTGTCAACCGCATTCATTAACAGCCCCTTGTTCGAATCAAGAACGGCGATCGCGTCAATTCGCTCCTTCTTGCGGATGATCTCGTGTTCGTTCCCGGTCTGAACATCCCGCATCACGATCGACCAGTTCTCGATCTCTTTTAGCTCGCGTTTGATGTAGAAGATAGACTGACCGTCCGGTGAAAAACGCGCTTTTCGAATGATCGATTCGCCCTCCAACATCCGGATCACTCTTTCGTCGCTGCCATCTTCAGCGTTTGTGGAGATCAATGTCGAGTTAGTTACGTTTACGGATGTATCGGGAGCCGGGTCGCCGTAGCGAACAAACAGTATCCGTTTTCCGTCGGAAGACATGTTCCCAAGGTGATTCACTTTTTCCGTAATGCGCCTCGGGGACTGTCCGCCCAGTGCCGGCACTCGGAAAAGAGTTCCGTGCGTACCGAACCTGGGGGCTGTAATGAAATAAACGTATTCGTGATCGTTGCTGAACGTAATGTCCCAATAATGCACCTGCTGCGAGGGCACGATCTTGATTGCCGTCGAATCGCCCACCCTACGCATCCATAACGCACGTCCGCCATCGTCTTCGTAAGTAACATATGCGACCGAACGACCGTCAGGCGAGATCGCGGAAAGAGCGACGTTGTTCGACTGAGATAGCTTTCGTAGGGAGGTGCTATCCATGCTGAAAGGCATTGCGGCCGGTCGGCGTGAGAATAGATACCACCCTCCAACGGCAAACATAAGAACGAGCACCGCCGTCGCGGCCCACCAAAGTTTTGACGGTGATGTTGCCTCGCGATAGAAGCGCCGAGCGAAACTATCCATCGAAACGCCTGCATCGCTGGCCGAGCGTGCCTCTTTCAAGATCGAACGGATGTCTCGCATCGACTGGAAGCGCTTGCCCGGTGATTTTTCAAGGCAGCGGCCGACCATCTTGACCAATGCTGGCGGCAAGTCGGCCCGATATTTCGTGATCGGATCGGGTTCCGAATGTACAACTGCCTTTACTATCAATCCCTGTGACGATCCTCGAAACGGCCGGCGGCCCGTCAGTGCTTCATACATGACCGTCCCAAAGCTGAAGATGTCGCTTCGAATGTCGACGTCAGCCCCTTGGGCCTGTTCGGGCGACATATACGAAGGCGTCCCGATGATCTGGCCAGGCGCCGTTATGTCGTTTGCAGTTGAGTGAATACCCGCAAGACTTCGCTCAAACTGGGCCAGGCCAAAGTCCAGTATCTTCGGCGTTCCGTCTGCGGAGATCATTATGTTGCCGGGCTTGATGTCGCGATGAATGATGCCCCGCTTGTGTGCAGCCAGCAGTGCATGGGCGATAGGTTCCAGCCACTCGACGAAGGTCTTCATCGCAAGCCCCCCTTCGGGTGTCAGGCGATCGAGCGTCTTACCATCAACGTACTCCATCGCGATGAATCTGATGCCCTCGAATTCTTCTACTGAGTAAACCGTCGCGACGTTGGGATGGTTGATGCTCGCGGCCGCCTGAGCTTCATTTCTAAATCTCCTCAGGAACGAAGGATCCGAAGCAAACGAGGGCGGGAGCGTCTTAAGGGCGATCTTTCGCCCAAGATTCGTGTCGGTCGCGAGATAAACTTCGCCCATTCCTCCCGATCCGATCGCTTTTTCAATATTGTAATGACCTATCGAATTACCGGGAGCAAGAGCCTTGGCATGTTCCACAAACTCGGGAACAAAGCTTCCGACGATCGGCTTCGAGATGAACTGGCCTGCTTCGTTGCCCGCGTCGAGCAGGGAACGGACCTCGGAAAGCAGTCTCGAATCATCCCCGCATTTTTCGCGCAGGTACGCTTCGCAGTCTGCGGTATCCATTTCCGCTGCGGAATTGAATATCTGGCCGACCTTTTCCCAACGCTCCGGTGTCATTCAGTTATGTTCGGCTGAGTTCGCGGTAGAGCCACGCCCGGGCAAGGTTCCAGTCGCGGCGTACGGTCCGCGTCGATATCTCAAGGGTTTCAGCTATCTGTTCTTCGGTAAGCCCGCCAAAGTATCGAAGCTCGACGATGCGGCTTTGCCGATCATTCATCGCGGCCAGGCGCTCGAGAGCTTCGTCGAGAGCCACGACCTCGGCTGCCTTTTCTTCGGCAACATTGACGTTGTCATCGAGCGTCACGTGGACGCCGTCACCGCCTCGCTTAAGGCTGGATTTCTTGCGCGCGAAATCAACAAGGATACGACGCATCAACTGGGCGGAAATTGCGAAGAAATGATTGCGATCCTGCCAATTAACCCGGTTCGAATCGACGAGCCTAAGGAATGCCTCATTAACAAGCGCGGTGGTCTGCAGCGTGTGGTCAGGCTTCTGCCGCCGCATGTAGTTTCGCGCGATTCGTTTTAATTCCGCCTGAACATGCGGGATCAGTTCGTCCAACGCGGATCGCTCGCCTTCTCTCCACGCAAGTAGCAATTCAGTTATCGGAGGCTGTTCCATTGCTGTCTGACCTTTCCCAACTTTCCGAATATGGGGCTGTAAACACCGGCGATTCTAGCATAGCTTTCGTCTGTATCGAACCGATACAAGCGACGATGTCCGCTTTCTTTTACCGAAGTCGTCTTAAGGGAACGAGCGAGTGTGGAAATATATTCAGCATCTCGCGTGGAATTCATTTTATTGAAGCAATTATTGATATTTGGAGACTGGAACAATGTTCAGCGAAGCAGTGACAAGAGAACGGATCGAGATAGACAGCAACGACGTAACGCCGGTGGTTTCGAGTTATGACATTCGGGCTGAAGCGGCGACGTCGGTCATAACGCTGGCATTTGCAAGCGACCCGATCGCGCGATGGACGTATCCCGATCCGGACCAGTATCTAGAGTACTTTCCGAAGTTTATCAAGGCATTTGCCGGCAGGTCATTTGAAAATGGGACTGCTTATCTCGCGCCCGACTTTGCTGGAGCTGCACTCTGGCTGAAGCCCGGCATCGGGCCGAATGAAGATGAGCTGCTCGGGCTCATCTGGGATTCCACATCGAGCGACGTTCAGCAAGATCTGTTCCCGATGTTCGAGCAGATGGCGAAATTCCATCCCGACTATCCGCACTGGTATCTGCCGATGATCGGTGTCGAGCCAAGCCGGCAAGCAAGCGGAGTAGGGTCAGCCTTATTGCAGCACTCGCTCACGAATTGCGACGCGGAAGAAATGCCGGCGTATCTGGAATCTTCCAATCCGAAAAACATTGCACTGTACGAAAAATTCGGCTTTGAGCAGATAGGGGTCATACGGTCGGGGGATGCCCCACCGATGTTCCCGATGCTTCGAAAAGCTCAGCGAACATGGGATGAGGACATACTTAAAACACAATCATAAACGGAGAAAGTCATATGTTAGGAGCAACTGTCATTGAGAACGGATCGTCATCGATCCCCGGCCATCAGTACGATTATCGCGATACGATCGT
>JBDSLC010000224.1:0-17022 GCA_039916585.1 Pyrinomonadaceae bacterium
TGACGCGAAATTGATCATGGATGCGCTCGCACGCCGACAACATCGGAACGACCGTAATTAACAAGATTTTCCAACAACTCAACGTCATCTGAGCAAGTCTAACAAAGCAGTCACGAAGATCGGGCAACCGTTTCGAGCTATCCGTCCTGAGCTTCCAGTGAAAGACGCGAAACCGACCGAGCATCTCGATACTACCTTCCAAACCAAAAGATGGTCCCGACCGCGTTTATCTCACATATCTCGTTTTCCTCGCAGGTTGCTATTCCAATGACTGGCGAAACCGGTCTATGCTCGATATTCGCGGAAATGGGTCGCGAGCTTAAGCTTAGCTTGCGCGTCCTTAATGGAGATACCGAACCTAAAGATTGAAGCCCAGGGGCCGTGCTCATGAGGGGTTCTATTGGCTCTTAGAATGGCTACTGGCCCTAAGTTATTGAAAATTGGTGTATGTCTTAGATCTTGTTCCGAATGGAACAAATCGAGCCACGCAGAATGGAACGGAACAAACAACTACGTAAGTTACTGAAAGTTCGTGCAGGTCTTAGATCTTGTTTCAGATGAAACAAAAGTAGGGACACGAAATGAAACGAAACCAGGCGCGTTCGATAAAGCTTGTCGGGTGGGATAAAATCCTAGATGTGAGCGAATTGCGGCATTTGACGGGCCTGACACGAGCCGAACTTATTGAATTCTTCGGCGAGATGGGCGAACCGCGCTTCCGTGCCGATCAGGTCTTCCGCGGGCTCCATGAGCGGCGGCTGACCTCGTTCGACGAGATGACGGATCTGCCGAAACCACTTCGGGGAAAGCTCGATGCAATGGCGACGGCAGCTACACTCACCGTTGAATCGAAATTCACGTCTGCAGACGGTACGCGACGATTTCTTATGCGAACCGCCCAAGGCAATCCGGTGGAAGCGGTCTTCATACCGACCGAAAATCGAGACACGATCTGTTTCTCATCGCAATCCGGCTGCGCACTCAAATGCGACTTCTGCCTGACGGGAAAGCTTGGAATCCTGCAAAATCTGACGGCCGGTGAGATCATCGAACAGATCATCATCGTGCTGAACGACGTTTACGGAGTCGGAAACGAAACGCCGCACGGCACGAACCTTGTCGCTATGGGTGAAGGTGAGCCGTTCCTCAATTTTGATAATCTGATCAAGGCACTCGAAATAATGTCCGACGAGAAAGGTCTTCACATAGTGCCGGGCCGAGTGACGGTATCAACAGCCGGCATCGTTCCGAAGATCTATGAATTTGCCGCGCTCGAACGCCGGCCGAATTTAGCGATCTCGCTCTCATCCGCTGAAGACAAACTTCGCGACATGCTGATGCCGATAAACAAACGCTGGCCGATAGCCGAATTGCTTACGGCTGCGAAGGCGTTTGAGAAAACCCTGAAGCGAGGCGAACGATTTACCTTCGAGTACGTTCTCCTTGGCGGTGTGAATGACTCGGACGAACAGGCCGATGCCCTCGCCCATCTGCTGGAAAGGCATGGGTTGAGAAAGGCGAAGATCAACCTGATCCCGCACAACCCGGCCGAGGAGCTCGATTATCGTCCGTCGACGCCGGCTCAGGTGCGGCGTTTCAAAGAAATACTCGAGTCTCGCGGCGTGTCAGCCTATATCCGGACGCCGCGCGGCCGCGACATCTATGCAGCGTGCGGTCAGCTTGCGGCAATGGACGATAAAAAGAGTGACGTCTTTAGGCGTTTTCGTGAGGACATCGCTATCGCAGAAATTCCGGAAGGGGTCACTCTTACTTAGCACCTATGGAACTACTGATTCCCGGCCTCCTCCTAGTGGCACTGATGGTGTGGCTTTCAACGCGCATCAAGAAAAATGCGGCCGCGGCTTTCGATGCTGAAACGGTCGATTCCGACGATTTCCTGATCCAAAAGCCTGAAGGCTTTCTTCACGTTCTCAACGATTCCTCCGGGCTCGCTTTTCGATCTTATTCGAAGGAATTCGGCAAGGTAGGTGACAAGGACGTACGTCGGGCAACGATCGAGATCGAGCGGAATACTCACACCAGCGTCGACCAGATCAAAAATGGAATTGAAGTGAAGGCGGAATCAATCGACTCGTTCGAGACATATTTAGATGGTGGCGAAAGAGCAGGGTTGATGACATCGACTGAGGTCAATGACGGCGGCGAGTTCGAAGTTTCGCGCAAGCTGATCACGCGCGGCTCGGATGTTTGGGAGATCCGCGGGACCGTGCTGACGGAATACCGCGATGATCTGGCGGAAACAATCGAAGCGGCGCTCGATAGTGTTCGGGTAAAATAGAACCATCCCGGCCTGAACGGACATCATCAAAACCACTCATTATGAAAATGAAATTATTAGGACTATTACTTGGAAGCCTTTTATTCGCCGCGGCCGCTAATGCGCAGGACGTGACGGGTTCGATCACAGGTAGTGCTATTAGCAAGGGAAAGTCGGCCCGCGGAACAGTAGTGCTAACCATCCCAGGCGGCCTTCACGTTAACTCTGCCAAGCCGGGTAATCGGTATCAGATACCTACCGCAGTTCGCCTATCGGCAACGGGAGCAAAGGTTAGTGCACCCACATACCCGCGAGGGACGAATCGCAAATTTCAGTTTTCCGACACGGTGATCAATGTATATGAAGGCACCGTTCGATTCCCGTTTACCGTCACCGTTCCTGCCGGTTTTCGCGGTAATACGGTCAGCGTTAGGGCCGTAGTAAAGTTTCAGGCATGCACAGATGAGGTCTGTTACGCACCGCGATCTAAAGAGATCACGATAACCGCGAGAGTGCGTTAGTTCGATGTCGGAAGCTGGTACGACTTTGGCACGTACTCAAGCGATACAAGATCGCCGGCGTTCTTTCCCTTCTTATCTTGGCTCGGACGATACGTCACGATCGCCTGAAGCGTGGGGTAACCTGAGCCGCATCCGAACTGCAGGCCGCCCGCGTCCTGAGTAAACGCCCTGATCGATAATTGTCCCGCAGTCGGAGCCTTAAGCTTGAGTAACCCGCGGGCGTTACGAATGACAAAAAACTGCTCCTTGGTAGTGCATTCGATCTTTTCTACGCCGCCCATCACGCGAACCTCGCCATCCAGCGGCTTTCGAAGCGATCGTTCAACCTGTTGCATCATCATCTGTTCGCGACGCTTCTCGAAATCAACCATTTGATCGGAAGCCATCTGAGCGTTTCGTTCGGTATCGCTTGGCGGCCCTCCCTGAATGATCAAGTTCGGAGCATTGTCGATCTCGTCTTTGGTCATCAACCGGAAATCTGCCGGGACGAAATGAAGGGCAGTCAGAGTATTTTTCGAGGCGTTCGGACGATAAGTAATGACCACAAGTTCGTTTGCGACATTGGCATCACATCCGACTGAAATGTCCGTGGTTCCTTCGTGCAGTATCTGCAGGTCAAGCGACTGGAAATCTTTGCTCGTCAGTCTAACTTTTCCGCCATTGCCTACTATGTCATACGCGACCTCGCCGCCGGCACAGTCGATCTTCGCGATCTTGCCGACTAACCGCTTCTCGCCCTCGTCGGTTCCACCGATGGCGAGGTTTAGGTTTCGGATCTCTCGTTCGCGTTCGAGTTTCGCAACCTCTTCTTCAGAGATCGTCGATCGTTTCACAATAACCGGGCGACCGCGAGCTGGAACGCCCGCGACTGAGATAACAAGATCAGAGCCCTTCTTAGCTTCCGCATACTGGGCAACCGTATCCGAGATCTGCTCAGCACTGCGGCGCATTCCTTCGTCGTCGGACGTCTTTGCCAGGTTTTCCGCTAGAGCTTTCGCTTCGTCGTACTTATCCTGTCGAAGATATATCTGAGCCATTAACAGGGCATATTGCTGGTTCCCAGGTTGATAAGAAAGTCCTTTCTTGAGCACCGCGATCGCCTCGTCAAGAGCTGAATTCTCGATCATTAGGACGAACGCCAGCATTCGATAACTCTCCGAGAACTCCGGGTTGAGCTCGATCGATCGGCGAAACGCGGCCTTCATTTTCTGGGCAACATCCGGGGGGTAAGATCTGACGTAGCCGAACTCGTCCATGCTTTCGCGGCTTAATACGTAAGCGTAATTGAAATGAGCGAAATGATTCTTTTGGTCGTCGGAGATCGCGTGTTCGAGGTGAAGTTTTGCTGCGGTGAAGTCGCGTTGTCGCATCTTCACGAGTCCAAGCGATGTGTGGGCCATGCTCAGGTTCGGCTCAAGTTGAAGTGCCTTCTGCAGATGAGCCTCGGCCGCGGGATACTCGTGAGTGTGATAAAGGAGGTCGCCCAAATATGCGTTTGCCGCAGCCTCGCTTATCGGGGCAACGCTAAACTCCTTGTCGAAGATCAGCTTTTCCTTGAACGTAATGGTGGTGCCGCGGAATGTCCGCTGCTCGACATATTTCTTCAAGGCCTTCTCCATCGTCGCGTAGTCGCTGCCAAACGATGCCTGGAAGGCCTTTTCGGGATCGACCTTGTTCATCACCTGACCAAGAAATTTGCCAAGGCTTTCGACATTTGCACCGCCATTGCCCTGCATAAGATAGTGGATCAACGCCCAGGCCTGGGCGTAAAAGATGCTCCGCGAGTGATTGCCGTTTCCATGCAAGGAGGAATTGGTGATCGCAAAGAAATCCTTGAGGGGGATAAGCTTGGTCTGTTGAAGCAGAAGAAGATGGTTGTCCTGCAACCTGCCGAGTTGCACCTTTTGATCATCGACGATTGCGAAGGTTTGGTAATACTCTGCCAATCCTTCATTAAACCAAGGCGGCACTTGCGACTTGCCGAAATTCGTATTCAGCAACGAATGAACGTATTCATGAAAGATCGTGCCAAAAGTATCTTCGTTCTCGCCCTCGGTCGAGAGCGTGATGTAATTGACGTCCTCGCCGGGCATAAAATATCCGGCTATCCACTCGTCGGCCTTACCGTCGCCCCGTTTTGGTTTATAAGGCCGATACGCTCCCGAACTCTTGAAGACCACAACGTTCGTCGGGATCGCGCTCGTAAACTTCGCACCTGGGAAGATAGACCTGAATGTCGTTCGAAATTGTTCGAGCTTTGTCGCGACGAGCCGAGCGTCCTTTTCACTCGAGTTACTTATGATCGTAAAGCTTGGCGTTTTGATCCGTATCCAGTTGTCACTAGATCTGACCTGAGCTGAAGCAGACGAAACCAGGATCGCGCAGAATACGGCAATGAGTGGGCGAGTGATCTTCAATTGAGAAATTACCTCCGAGGGGTGTGTAGTGGAAGTTTATGTGAAAGCGTCTTTACGGGTCAACAGGTTTTTACGTCGCGCAGCCGACAACCGACAGAAGTCGGCCCGTCTTACCGTACTTCTTTTTCTCCAGTCTATACGAGAAAAAAAGATCGGGGCGTCCCATCGTGCAGTAAGGAGATGTGTAAATGGCGGTCAGGGGCACACCGCAAGAAAGCAATTGGTCTTTGTTCGCAAGATGGAGATCGACCAGTGCGTGGCCATCGCGGGTGGGATTGAAATACTTCTCGCTGCCGTCAAAATTATTCGCGAAGGCTTCAATGACATCGTTTCCAATCTCGTAATTGTCGCACCCCGCGGCCGGACCGATCGCGGCGACCATATTCTTGGGCACGCTGCCGAACTCCGACTGCATCTTCTCGACCGCACGAACGACGATCGAGTTGACCGTGCCCCGCCAGCCCGCATGGACGGCCGCAAAGCATTTATTAACTGGGTCGCCGATCAAAACGGGCACGCAATCGGCTGTCTTGACTCCAACCAGAACGCCGGACATTTGCGAGATCAACCCGTCGAATCGCTCCTCGTTATTTTCAAGGTCTATCTGATTCTTCACGATCTTTACGCGGTCGCCGTGCACTTGCCAGGCGGTCGCGAGTTTGAAATCGCCTCCGATCGCGTTAAGAAATCGCCGTCGATTCTCATAAATATTCTCTGCCGAATCCTCATCAAAACCCGCGAGATTCAGCGAATCCTTTGGAAAATCGGACACACCGCCAAGGCGAGTCGAAAAGCCGTTGGTAAAGCCCGCATCTTCAAGCGGCGCACAAACGTGCACTTTGACTCCATCATGCTCTCGCCAATAGAAGCCCGAGTTTGTTAAAGTCTCAGCATCATCCATGATCATTTCGACCGGCATCGACATCGTTGAAGTCTACCGCATCGCACAAACGATGACGAGAACTCCTCGATTTACAGAGCGCGTTTTCACGCCCGCCGAGAGAGAATATTGTGATGCCAAGGGCGCGGCTGCCGCCCAGAGCTACGCCGGACGTTTTGCTGCGAAGGAGGCGTTTCTGAAAGCGATCAAAACCGGTTGGCGGGGAAAGATCACGTGGCACGACATTGAGATCTCGAATGACGAGGACGGCGTCCCTTCGCTGAACGTAAACGGCGAAGCGGCCAAGATCCTCGCGGACCGAGGAGCCGGGGTCGCTCACCTTTCAATTTCGCATACGACCGAGCACGCCGTCGCCCACGTTATTCTCGAGAGCTAGTTCGTGGGCGCCGGAGCATCCAGGGTGAAGTAGCCCACCGCAACGTCGTGGTCCGAAAATCGTTCCGGGCGATCGCCTGCACCACGAAGGATCTGTGGATAGTCCGCGTTAATTCGAAGATATCCGAAACCCGCAAGATGCTTTCGCATCGCGCCATTAGCGATAAAGTGGTCTAGTACCTGAGCGTTACCGTCGAACGTGTACGAATACTGTTGGTCCGCGCGGATCAGATTCACAAGGTCAATAAGGTCGGTCTCCACAAGATCGAGCGACGATTCGATAACAGCGTCTTTCGGAGCCGGCTTACCGATGATCGTGCCGATCTGGTCGACGAGGCCGTCGTTGAACGGAAATGCATTGAAATCGCCGACGAGCAAGATACGCTCGCTGGGGTTCGCTTTCTGCCGGTCATTGACCCACTTCGCAAGAAACTCCGCCTGCAACTTCTTCTTCATCCGCACGTTCTGTCCGTCCTTCGGATCGTCAATGCCCCGAAAGGATTTCATGTGGTTGTTAACTATTGTAAAAGCGAAAGGTTGGCCGGTCTTTGGATCAGTGACCGTTAGTTCAAGCATGATCGGCGGGCGGTCGTTTAGAATATCGTCGTTTCCGGTTCCAGGATTCTTGAACCGCTCGGACTTGCCAAACTGTTTGGCGGAGACCACATTCACTCGAGTAGTCCTAACGAGATATCCGCAATCGATCCCGCGACCGTCATTTCCATCAAAAAGAAAGGCCTCGTATTTCGGATCGTGTTTTCCGGCCGCTACGACGTCGCTGTTTATCTTCGCAGCAAGCTTTTTGAGTACATTAAGATTTTCCGCTTCGATCACGGCAAAAACGTCTGGGAGTTGCAGATAGTCACGAACGGCGAGCGAGATCTTGCCCATTCGTTTTTGAAATGCTTCTGTGGTTGCAATATCTTCGCGGACTCCCGGATCATCATCGTCGTCGAAAAACGATTCTATATTTGCCGCAGCTACAGAGAATTGACGCTCCGTCGTAGCCGGCATCACAATTGGCTTGATCGTATTGATCACGACCGGATTTGCGCTCCCATCGGTCAAGATCGAGTATCGATTGAAAGCGTAGTGAACAACACCCGTCACACCGATTATTTCGGCCTTGGAGGCAACGTTCAGCGCCGTCGAGCCCACCTGCGCCAGGGTCTCGACGCGTAAGATCTCAGGATTGTTGTCAAAGATCGGCAACCGAGGAAGTTCACGTTTCCATTTGTCCCGCTCGCGTTCTTCGGTTCCGAGGTACTGCACCATGCTGATCCCGGGCTCGCGAAACGGCCGCGGCGTACCTTTAACAACGGCATAGAATACGCCGTCCGAAACCACGCTCTCCGTCTTCGCATCAACTCGTCCACCTGTCGGCGCAACCGCTGTCATTTCCGGAACGGTCACACGCATTCCTTCATATTTCTCGAGTTGGTCGACGGCATTAGATTTGAAGTCAAGGAGTGACAGCGTGACGGGCTTCGGCAGCGGTTGGTTCGACGAGATTACCCGAACCGTATCCCGCCCGAGGAAATGATTTATCTCCGTGATCGTTAACCCATAGTTCTCGTTCCGCGATCGGTATTCTTCAACCTTTCCCGATACACTGATCTCGTTCCCGATCGCCGCGTCAGCCGGAGGTTCATCTTTAGTAAACACATAGATGCCCTCGGAGGAGAGTGTATCGCCGTCGACTTTTCCGTCTGGCGTCTGAAGGAAAAATCCAGTTCGCAGCCGAGCGGTCACAATGCCAGTCGTCTTAACCGACAAACCAACATGTTCCGATACGTTTTTGATTCCCTGGATCTGCGCGATCGTGGCATCTTTCTGAGCGAGCACCGGCGCCGCGGCAATAACAGCGGCAAAAAGTACTAGCGAGCGAATAAACATCTTCATAATCTGTCGCGGCGTCGTTCAATGAATAGTTGGGTCATGGCTCCGACCTGACTGAAGAAGTCATATCCCGTGGCCGTCTCAACCTGGTCTACTGTCACCCGAAAATTTCTCCATGGAGCGTCGACGTAGAGTCAAGGTCGCTTGGACTGGCTCGCGCGACGTTCACGAAACGCCTTATCGGTCGCTTTGAGATACGCCACGTATCCTTGTGGATCAATGAATGGATTCGGCCGAACTCCGCGTTGTAGTGCTTGCATCTTTTCGTATAAATTGAACTGGCTCGCGTGGGCTGAGAGAAAGATGTCGACCTTGAACGTCTTCATCTGCGCGAACGTTCCTTCAAAATCCTTTGCAATCTCGGGGTATTTTGCGTTGTCTACAAGATTGTAACCGGGAGCGGTCGTGCTGCAGACGAAGATTACATTCAGCTTTTTACCGCCATCATTTACCGTCATAGTCCAGGTGGTACACCCTTTGGTATGGCCGGGAGTGACGTTCGCTATAAGTGTCGTACCGCCGAGTTTCAGCTTCCATCCATCCGAGAAAGTCTTGTCAGCGATCACAGGTTCGAAAGGATATTGGTCGCCAAAGTTCGGATCATCCTTCCCACCGCGCGCAAGAAGTTTCGCATCCTCAACGCTTGCAAGCATTTTCGCCCGCGTAATCGTCTTAAGGTCCGAGAGACCGGCCGCGTGGTCGTAGTGAGCCTGGCTATTCAGCAGGTATTTCACGTCCCCGACCTTGAACCCGAGTTTAGCGATATTAGTGGTGATCTGCGGAACCGTTTCCTTAAATCCGCCGTCCAGCAGGACGTGGCCTTTGGGGGTAGTGATCAGATAAGAGGTGATCTCGTTGGCACCGACATAATAGATGTTCCCCGCAATGTGGAATGGCTCGACGGGCTGGTTCCATGATCGGTCGGTTTCGGAAGCTTGGGCGAATGTTAGAGAAAAGGTAAGAGCGAGTACAAACAGCAGATACAAGAACTTCATTCCTACGATTCTAACATTTCGATCTTTCGTCGGATAAACCGCAAAATGGGTTCGTTCTTCGTCAATTCAGCGGCCTGCATATAGGATTCGATCGCCTCGACGGCTCTGCCGAGCTCGGCGAGAAAGTGTCCGCGGGTGACGTGATACAAACTGAACGATGTCATCATGTAGTTTGAGGCGAGTAGGGAAAGTTCCGTAAGTGCGGATTCTGGCCCTTGGGTCTCGCCTATGGCAACCAGCCGGTTTAGGGCAACGACCAATGAGAATTTTTTGTCGAGCAACAAGTCGTAACACGCGGCTATTCGCTCCCAGTCGGTTGAAGAATAGTCAGGAGCAAAGGCATGAAGCGACGCGATCTCGGCCTCGATATGATAATCCGTAAGCTCATCGCCGGATGCCGCTCTCCGAAAATGCTCCAGGCCAGCCGCGAGCATTCCACGATCCCAACACGAACGATCCTGATCCGCAAGGAGAAGTAGGTCACCCGCCCCGTCGATCCGTGTTGATAGCCGAGCAGCCTGAAATAGGAACAAGGAGATAAGTGCGTGAACCTTCGGCAATGAGGTCGCCGGATGCTCGGAAAGAAGCAGACCAAGTCTGATAGCTTCTTCGCACAGATCCCGCCGGATAAGATCAGCGCCTTCCGACGCCGAATATCCTTCGTTGAACATCAGGTAGAGCACACGTAAAACCGAATCCACTCGCTGGTTCAATCTATTTCCGGCCGGTGTCTCGATATCCAGCATCCGCAACTTTTGCTTCGTGCGCGTCAGCATCTTGGCGATCGCTTCATCCTTTGCAAGATAAGCCCTGGCGATCTCGCCCACACTGAATCCGCCGACTATCTTCAACGTCAATGCCACACGCGAATCAGCCGGTATAAATTGATTGCAGCATGCGAAGATCATCCGTATCTGATCTTCAGTTAGCTCACTTTCGAATCGTGTTTCGTCCGGTGCCTCGTCTGGAATATCGAATTCTCTCTCCTCGACCGATTCGCTCTTTGCCCCTCGTCGCAACTGGTCGATCACACGGTGCTTAGCCGTCTGGATCAGCCATGCCGGCTGATTGTCGGGCATGCCGGAGTATGGCCACGTCTTCATCGCGGCGATCATGGCTTCTTGTACCGAGTCTTCGATCAGCTCGATGTTCGCGACGCCAAACTTGCGCGCTAAAACCGAAACCATCTGCCCGGCCCGGTGCCTGAACAGATGGTCGATTGAATCGCGAACGTGATCTTCCGCCGACATTCAATGCGTGGGTTCGACCTCTCGGACCTCGATCCAGCCTCCGTACTTAAGGTGCGGACAGTCTTTCGAGATCTCCACCGCTTCATCGTGGTTACCAGCCTCGATCGTAAAGATCCCGCCTATAACTTCTTTCGCCTCTGCGAACGGTCCATCGGTCGCTCGAAACTCGCCGCCAAAGCCCGCGAGATGCTTTCCGCCCTCATCTTTTAGTTTCTGACCGCCAACAAGCTTCCCCTGGCCGGCGATCTTCTGCGACCAGGCAACGTATTCCGCAATAACCGCTTGGATGTTGTCCGGCGAGAGGCCTGAAAAGTCGGCCGGCTTTTCGTGAAGCAGCAACAAGTAATTTGGCATAGTTCTATCTCCTAGTATTTCGATCTAAGTTTGCAACCGCTGAGGTTCAAATCCTTGACGAATGAACTTAGACAAAATGGACAGCTGAGATGGAACTAATATCCTCGCTTCGGCGGGTCGATGAGGCCCAGAGAAGGGATCACCTGGTCCGGTGAACCGTCCGCCCGGACAGCATCTTCGGGAACCTCGATGTCATGGCGAACCCATGCGAGCATGGTCCCAAAGCGGGTATGAAGAAAAGATAACTGTCGTCCGTTGGCATCTTCAGGAATTGAAGCGAGTATCTCGTTTATTTGACTGCTTGCCTTGGCGAGAGTCGCGTCATGAAACTTGGACTCTTTCGCCCGCAGCATTTGAGCCTGAAAACAACTGCCGCCGTCCGTGCAGCCCAAGTCGCCCGCGAACTCGGCATACCCGCATTGACGTCCGCTGCAATCCATACCAACATCTAAGCTCGTCATAGAACCTCCGGTTAACCTAAGGATGCCCTCCGCAACAGGCTGGCACTATCCCTTTATTGGAATTAGCGAAATGAACTCACTAAAACAACGTCAGATCGTTCATTTCCGCGGGAGATAGCAAATTTACCATTCGGCGAAACGTCGAACCAACGGATCTCATCTTCGTCGAAATTGGTCAATCGGATCGGTGAACCTCCATTGAGCGGCTGTGCCCAAAGATTGCTCACCCTGTTCTGGGTATGAATATAGATGAGGTTCTTTCCGTCGGGTGACCAGCGTATTGTCCTTGATTTGGCCGAAGCAGGCAAATTCAGCGTCTGCGTGGGTTCTCCACCATCGATCGACATCACGCCCATTTTCTCAACCTTGTCAGAACCCTTCATCGAAAAGGCGAATTGCTTTCCATCAGGAGAAACGGCCGGACGCTCTGCTGGAAAATGAGTTAGCTGGACGGCGGCGCCACCGTCAATCGAAACTTTCCAAATAGTCGGCACGCTTGCCGCGTCAACCCCTTCGAACAGGACGCTGCGGCCATCGGGCGTGACGGCGGCGTCTCGGTTCATCATCGCATCGGTGGTTAGCTGAACCGGATTGCTGCCGTCAGAGTCGGATCGCCAAAGCTCAAAACTTCCCGATCGTGTTGAGGTAAAGACCAAGAATCGGCCGTCGGGTGAGAATGTCGGGAAAAAGTTAGCCTTCGAATTAAAAGTGATCTGTCGGTTACCGGTTCCATCCGAATTGACCATCCAAATGTCGTGATCACCTTTGACCCTGACGGTGTAGGCAATTCGACCATCCCGCGCGATCGTAACTCCCGACATGCCGTCATCGCGTCCAAGAGCAGACGTTACCGGCAGAGAAGTCTCCCCGGTCGACCCTGTCCAAATGTTGAATTGGTAGTTCTCGCCAACGCTAAGGATGGTTCGGCCGTCGGCGGTAAGCGTCGAGCCGGTGTAGATACTAAGGTCGTTTGTGACTCGACGCGTTTTACCGCCGGGGTAGTCTATCTGCCAGATCTGCGACGTTTGCACCACCCGGTCGCGTCCGCTGACGATCAGTCCGCTCTGATCAGACAGCCATGCAACACCGCGAAGCCTTAGCCACGGATCCGACTGGATCGGTTTTTCCGTTCCGTCTGAAAGCGAGAACTGGGATAGATGATCGTTTCCATCAGTTTGCGAAAAATACACGGCGGCGATGACGTCGCCCTTGGGTGACCATGCAAGATTTATTAATCGGTGGCCGTCCGAAGTCTTAGCCAGTTCGCGAACATTACCGCCGTCCTCAGTCTCAGCGAGCATTATCGATCGAGAGCCTCTGATGAACGCAAGCGTCTTTTCGTCCGGCGAAAAGGTGACGAGTTTCTCTGCGTCGGTTATCAATTTTCGTGAGGGCCCGCCAAGGGTTGGAGTTCGGTAGAGTACGGACTGGCCGCCGTTCTCTTCCATCGCGTAATAGACGAAATTTGAATCGGGCGAAAAAACGACGCCACTGATCGAATTCGGGCCGGACGGGACGATTGTCACAATGCTGTCGGTGGCGGTCTGTTTTACGAAAAGGCCTTCGTCGCCGACCTCGGTCGTTACGAATGCGAAATACTTCCCATCGGGAGAAATCGAGGCATTAAAAGATTTTACGTTACCCGTGAATGTCAGCTTTTCAAGCCGCATGGTCTGGAATGGCTCCGGCCGCCGCCATGATTCCGCGAGCATGTAAATACCGAAAAACAGCCCAGTCAATAAACCCGCGAAAAGCAGTGAATAGCTGAGGGAGCGGATAGGGTGCTGTTTGATCTCGCTGAACAGGATGCCGCTAAGCGTACTTGGAGGGATGCTCAACTCGCGAGTGGACATGATCCCGGCGGCGTGCATTTGTTCGGTCGGCATTCCGCGTTCGAGTTCGCTAAGTTCGTTAGCCGAATGCCCGTTGCTGTGACCGTTTCCATTGCTCCCGTTACTGTTTTTGCTATCGACTCTAAGCTCTTCCCGGATCTCCTTGATATCGGCGAGAAGCTCCCGCATCGTCTGATAGCGCTCTTCGCGGTTCTTGCGAATGGCTTTTTTGATCAGCAACTCGACATCATGCGGAACCGGTCGAGCGGATTGGCTAAGCGGCCGAGGTTCTTTGTGTAGGATCGAGCCAACAACGTCAATATCGTTCTCGCCAATAAATGGCAGGCGTCCCGACACCATTTGATACAGCATTGCTCCGAAGCTGAAGATGTCTGATCGGGCATCGACAAGCCGGCCGCGTGCTTGCTCCGGAGACATATAGGCGACCGTGCCCATCACAAGCCCTGGGTGAGTCTTTACCTCGGGAACCGTGAACGCCTCATCGGATGACGAAGGTGGACGACGTTCGATCTGTTTAGCGAGACCGAAATCTAAGACCTTTACGAGGCCATCGGGGCGAAGAATGACGTTGTCCGGTTTCACATCACGATGGACAACGGATGCTTCGTGGGCAGCCGCGAGGGCCGTCGCGATCTGGATCGCAACATCGAGCGTCTCGTGGATCTCAAGCGGTGAGCGCTTGATACGTTTACCGAGCGTTTCACCGTCGACAAACTCCATCGCAATGAACGGCGGCTGTTGCTCGTCGTTGATCTCGTAGATCGTTATGATGTTGGGATGATTGAGTGAGGATGCGGAGATCGCCTCATACACGAACCGGCCCATCCGGTCCGAATCAGACGCAAAGTCTGCAGACAGAACCTTTACCGCGATCTGACGAGTGAGCTTAGGGTCTTCGGCAAGAAACACCTCGCCCATTCCGCCTTCACCAATTTTGCGGACAATGCGATAACGCCCAAGAAAGTTGCCGGTATTCATTGCGTTCTAAATCTCGCGTATTTTAACACCAAAGACGATGACGCGCTTCGATATTTGCTTTTGCGGAAGAGCCTCTGTTTCGTTTCATCGAGCGGGTCGTTCACAAACGCCGTTTGAAACGCCAAATGAAACACCTTGTGCGAAATGCTAAAAGATTTGCTGTCAACAGTTAGCAAGATCCGTGTTTTTTTTGCCCGTTTTCCACAGGAAATGTAAGGCAAATGAAACACTTTTTGAAACACTTCTTCAGCACCAGGTGTCCCGATCGGCCTCCGCACCGCCGGAACAACCAACGCCAACCTCCCTTCGGAATTTCAAAGATCGCTACCGGACGATCGAGCCGCGACGAGGAGTGTCCCACAGACGCAATATTGGGTCAACATTTTTTTGAATTCGATGGTGGGTCGAAGCCTCCCTCAACGAAAGGCCATAGTTTCGCGAATCCGGGCATTTGACGTGCTAACAAACCGGAATCTTCATTTGCGGATAAGATCTTCAGTCTCACCGAGCCACCGGAGAATTATTCCGAGAAAAAATTTTACGAAAGATCCGAAAAACACTTGACTCTGTAGTTGACTCTATAGTTTATGATGTAATTGTGGCGGGAGGAGATGACGAATGATAGGAGCGACGGAAACACACGACGCGACACTCTACAAGATCGGCGAGGTGTCGAAGCGAAGCGGGGTCGGAATCGAGACACTGCGGTTTTATGAGAAAAGCGGCCTGGTCGATCGGCCCTCTCGTACCGCGAGCGGTTATCGCGTCTATGACGCCTCGATCCTTGAGAGGCTTTCGTTCATCAAGAAGGCTCAACTTCTCGGCTTTACGCTTGATGATATCCGCGAACTGATCGACCACAAGCGGATGGGTGAAAATCCGTGCCGCGAGGTGAGGTCGAAGGTAAAGTCGCGCTTAGAAGAGCTTGATGATCGCATCAGGCAGATGAAGCTTTATCGCGATGAGCTTGCGGCTTCCTTAAATAAATGGGAACGCGTTGGCGAATCGCCGGGGCATGTATGCGGACTGATCGAGAGCTCGCAGATCGAGCATCCGGCGGCGCAGTCTGGATTAAAGAGGAAAGGAAAATAATGAATACGGCGATCAAACGAACGACGGTCACCGCACCGGACATTGTGTGCGGCGGATGTGCGAATGCGATCAACAACGCGTTCGGCAGGGTAGATGGAGTTTCGAATGTTGACGTAGATGTCGAGACGAAAGAGGTCAAGGTCGACCATGAATCGTCGATCTCGCGCGAGGACATCGTGAAGGTTTTGGATAAAGCGGGATTTCCGGTGAGCTAAGAAATGGAAAGTGTTAAAACAATTGAAGCGCGGATTGATCTGCCGATCACGGGCATGACCTGTGCGGCGTGCGCGAATCGGATCGAGCGGACGCTTGCGAAAAAGGCGGGGGTGAGCTCAGCGTCTGTAAATTTCGCGACCGAGCGCGCGACGGTGAGCTTCGATCCTGCTGCGACAAATATCGATTCCCTGGTAGAGACAGTTCGTGGAGCGGGCTACGACGCACATCCCTTTGATCCGGCAGGCGATGGCGATGAGGATCCGCTTGAGAAGGCCCACGCGGAAGAATATGCGACGGCGAAGCGGAAGTTCATCGTCGCGGCTGTTCTGTCAGTGCCCGTACTGGTGATCGCGATGTCGCACGGCGCGATATCGTGGCTGAATTTCGATGGCGTTAACTGGCTGCAGTTGGCGTTGACTACACCGGTCGTTCTTTATTCGGGGCGGCATTTCTATACCGGAGCGTGGGCGGCGTTCAAGCATCGGGCGGCTGATATGAACACGCTGATCGCGGTCGGGACGGGGACGGCGTTCATGTATTCGACCGTTGCGACAGTATTTCCTTCCTCGTTCACATCTCCGGCACATGGTAATCATGCAGTGGAAGTGCCGGTCTATTTCGAAGCGGCGTCGGTGATCATCGCGTTGATCTTGCTGGGGAATCTTCTTGAATCGGGAGCGAAGGGGAAAACCGGCGAGGCTATCCGAAAACTTGTGGGACTGCAGCCGAAAACAGCGCGCGTCATACGAGACGGAAATGAGATCGAGATCGGGACCGATGAAGTGCTGAGGGGAGATGTCGTCACTATTCGGCCGGGCGAGAAGGTCCCGGTAGACGGTGTCATTAATGAGGGATCGTCGGCCATCGACGAATCGATGCTGACCGGTGAAAGTATGCCCGTTGAGAAATGCGTCGGCGACGACGTGTTTGCGGCGACGATCAATAAGACTGGCGCTTTTCATTTTCGTGCGACGAAGGTCGGAAAGGATACGGCTCTGCAGCAGATCGTTCAGCTCGTGCGCGATGCTCAAGGGTCTAAGCCGCCAATCGCAAAGCTCGCGGATAAGATCAGTGGAATATTTACGCCGGTCGTTATTTCGATAGCGATTGCGACGTTTGTTGTTTGGTTCGTAGCCGCTGCTCCCGAGGTGCGGTTTACGATGGCGTTGGTGAATTTTGTCTCGGTACTGATCATCGCCTGTCCGTGTGCTCTGGGCTTAGCGACCCCGACGGCGATCATGGTCGGAACGGGAAAGGGAGCGGAACTGGGCATCTTGATAAAGGGCGGCGACAGTTTGGAAACGGCTCATAAGCTCGATACGGTCGTGCTTGATAAAACGGGGACTATCACGAAAGGCGAGCCGAGTTTGACTGATGTTGTCGCGTTCGACTTTGACGAAAACGAGTTGCTCCGTCTGATCGCATCGGCCGA
>JBDSLC010000225.1:0-6191 GCA_039916585.1 Pyrinomonadaceae bacterium
TCCCGGTCACGACGAACTCTGGGTCTACGCCGACGAACGAATACCGTGCCAGCGTTTCGCCGCCTTCAACCGATTCAAGCAGAAATGAATTAGCGGCGTCGACCGAAAGCTTTAGATAGACCGCGAGCGGCGTAAGCAGGTCCGCCGCCAGAACGTCCACGACCGGAACCACGTTTGCCGTGCCCGCCTTAGCCTTAAATATTTCGAAATCGTTCATCGCAAAATTGAAAATGCCGCCCTTGGATAAAGAGCGGCATTCTTTGTGATCGTCGTTCCTGGGAATAGGGACGGAGAAAATCTAATTTCTCCCGATCGAATCAGAGCCGCACGCACGAGCATGCCAACGCCAGGTAAAGTAACCTCGCCAGTCAGCGGCATAAAATTCGTGAGTGCGATCACACATTGAATTCACTTGTAGCAGAAAGATTCCACACGTGTCAATTACATCTTTTCGGGAACAGAAATTCCCATCGTATCGAGGGCGGCCGTTAGCGACCGTCGAGCAGAATCCGCAACCGCGATCAGCATCGAGCGCTTTACAGGATCCGTCTCGGATATGATCTTTTGATTTCGGTAGAACAGATTGAACGCCTTCGCCAAACTAAATGTGTATTTCGCTAGTATCGCTGGCTCGTTCTGCGTCGCGGCTATCTCAACCGTCTCCTGAAGTCGCGAAGCGGACGTCAGCATTGACCAGATCTCCGTCCCGGCATCAGAGCCGAAAACCTCGTTCACTTTAACAAGGTCATTGATCGCACCCGAATCTATCGTCACCCCCTGATCCTCGAGCTTTCGAAAGATCGAGTTCGCTCGGACCGCAGAATACTGCACGAAAGAGCCCGTCTCTCCCTCAAACGACAGGGCCTCGTTGAAGTCGAACACGATGACCGTGTTTCGAGTGAACTTAAGAAGAAAGTATCGCAAGGCTCCCACCGCGATCTGATGAGCGATGTCCTTCTTCTCCTGAATTGCAGTATCGGGATGACGCGACTCAACCTCTGCCAACGCTTTTTCCTCGAGCCGCGTGATCAGATCATCCGCCTTCACTCCGAGACCCTTTCGTCCGCTCATTTCGATGAACGGTTTCTTGCGGTCTTCATCGGATACTTCGAAACCAAGCTCTTCCGCAGCAGCAGGCGACAGCGCGACCATCTCGTACGACAGATGAACGCTTCCGCTCTCGCCGATCTCCGGGTGGATCGCCGCCACGCCTTTTTTCACGACCTCTTGCGGATACGACTGGCGCGAATCGATGACGTTGTAAATGACCTCGCCGTGGCCGAACTCAGGAACGCGGACATCCGTGCCCGGCTCCGTCGTCGTAATCCATATCTCCTTCCCATCTTCGTACTTATAGAATGGCTTGTAATGAAAATCCATCCCGAGTACGCCCAGCTTCCACATCTGATATGCGATGTCCTTGCCAGTGTACGTAACCGTTCCGTTTGATCGAACAAGGATCTTGTCGGCCTCATGCTCGTCGGTGCCTTCGTGCGATTCGAACGGCATCACCCAACATCCCGCGTGTTTTCCTTCACTTTCGAGTCGGATCACGCCGCGTTCCTTCATCTGCGCGAACGCCTTATCCCAGAAATGAAGGTGCAAGATCTCCGACTCGCGCGGCAGCAGATCGTATCGGATCGAAAGCCGCTCCATGGTCTTCGTAATGCACTCGACGTTCCGGGTCGCAACGTAGTCAGCCAACTCCGCGGTGGGATTATCACCTTCTTCGATCAAGTGCAGAACTTCCGCCCGCTTTGATTTCAAGTCTTCGTCCGTTTGGTAAAGCTGTCCGACCTTCGCGTAAAGGTCCCAACAATAAAAATCGAACGAAACACCGTCAGCGGTGAGTTGAGCATCGAGAGCCTTGATCGAATCAAGGTCGCGATTCTCGACGTGCATGAAACCGACGACCACATCGGCAACCTGCACACCTGTATTGTCGATGTAGTTCTGAACCTCAACCCGCTTGCCGGTCGCCTTTAAGATCCGCTGGAATGTGTCACCCAGGACCGAATTGCGGACGTGTCCAATGTGAGCGGCCTTGTTAGGGTTCACCGACGTGTGCTCGACGCACATCTTCGGGCCGTTCGGTTCGTGCGAAGCAGGAAGGGGTGACCTCGCGTTCACGCTTCTAGCGAGAAATTGCGCCCGATCGAAGAAAACATTGAGATAACCCGCCCCCGCGACCTCGACGCGATCGACAAATTCGACATTATCAAGTTCCGCTTTCAGCGTTTCGGCAAGGGCACGCGGATTCTGCTTTTCGCCCGTGGCAGCTTTGATCTGTTTAGCTAGTTCAAATCCGATGGGAAATGCCAGATCGCCGAGCTCCGTTTTAGGCGGAACCTCCGCGACGATCTGGTCGAGCGTTGTCTGGAATTTATTCTTGGCGGCGTCGCGGACTTTCTCGCGAAGCATTGATTGAAGTTCGGTCAGCGTCATTGCGATTCGATAGTCAAAACCGCAATTATACGTCTCTGAGCTACTTTATCGAAACGGTAAGCGAATACGTCGTCGCTCCGGCGAGGTTATCCACGCAGACCGACTGGTCACCCCGAGTCTCAACCTCGTACGAATAGCTCGTCTCGCCGCTCTCAAAGATCTGTACCTTTCCGCTGCGAGAACTGATGGTCGCTGTGAACTGTTGGCCGACCTTTGCTCCGGCAAAATAGCACACGCGTCCGCCGGTTGCGACACGACCGGTGACCGTTGCCGATGTACGGCCTTTGGCGAATCGAATTCGGGTATCAGCGAAAGCTGCGACGTTAGCGAATGCCGTAATGGCGACTAGTGCAAATAATTTCGAATAGATCTTCATAAATCCACTCCTGAACCAGAACGCGAAAAGTCGGTGCGAATCGTATCAGACTTCTCTCGATTGTCCCGATAGAATACAATCAAAACGGATGAAAACGCTTTATTTCGATTGTTTTGCGGGTGCGAGCGGCAACATGGTGCTCGCGGCTCTCATCGCTGCGGGTGTTGATGCCGGCTCGCTAAAGACTGAGTTAGCGAAACTTAATTTGCCCGACTTCGAGCTTGCTGTCGAGAATGTCGATCGGTCGGGAATTTCGTCGGTTCATGTTCGCGTGGACATACCGGACGAGGAGAAGCATCGCCACCTGCCCGAGATCGAGCGGATCATCAACGGCTCGGATCTCTCCCCGACCGTGAAGCAACGTTCGCTCGCGATCTTTCAGCGTCTTGCGGTGGCCGAGGCTGCCGTTCATGGGATCGAGCTTTCGAAGGTTCATTTCCACGAGGTCGGCGCATTGGATGCGATCATCGATATCGTCGGATCTTGCATCGGGTTCGAGATGCTCGGAATCGAGCAGTTCGCGGCGTCGAAGATCCACGTCGGCAGCGGCTTTGTGAATATAGCGCACGGGAAGTTCCCGGTCCCGCCGCCTGCGGTTGCCGAACTTCTGAAGACAATCCCTTTTTATTCGACCGAGATCGAAGGCGAATTGATAACGCCTACTGGAGCGGCGATAATATCAACCGTGTGTGATAGTTACGGGCCCATACCTGACATAACACTTGAAGTCTCAGGTTACGGTGCCGGAACGAGAACTTACGCCGGATTCCCGAACGTCCTTCGGGTCATGATCGGCCAGACGGCCGCTCTCAACCAACCTTCGACGACTGAAACCCTCGCCGTACTTGAGACGAATATCGATGATCTTTCTCCGCAAATTCTCGGCCACTTTATGGATCGAGCGTTGGCTGAAGGTGCTCTCGATTGCTGGTTCGCACCGATCCAAATGAAAAAGAACCGGCCGGCGACGATGGTTTCGGTGCTTTGTCGAATTGCGGATGAGCAGAAGTTTCTTGATATGTTTTACCGGGAAACTTCAACGATCGGCGTCCGCGTGCGCCAGGTCGAGCGCCACAGTCTCGAAAGGGAAGTGCGAATGATCACTACCGAGTTTGGAGATGTTGAGGTGAAGGAAGCGTTTATTCAGGGCAAGGCCGTAAACTCACAGCCGGAATTTGAAGATCTCAAAGCGGCGGCCGCGGCGAGTGGAGTTTCGATCAAGACGGTGGCCGAAGCTGTCGCTAGATCTTCAAAATAGGGGACGAACTTGGCTAAGAAAAAAACAAAGATTGACCGCGAAAAGATCGCAGCGGGTGTGCGGCTGATGCTTGAGGGAATGGGCGAGGACCCGGATCGGGACGGCTTGCTCAAGACTCCCGAGCGGGTGGCCGACTTTTACGCCGAGTTGACCGAAGGGATGTGGCAGGATGCGAGGTCGCACATCGTGCCGCTTCCCGGCGATTCGCATGACGAAATGGTGATCGTCAAAGACATCTCCATCGCGTCAGTCTGCGAACACCACCTTGCTCCGTTCGTCGGTAAATGTCACATCGCGTACATCCCAAAAGGCGGAAGGATCGTCGGGCTGTCGAAACTGGCGCGGATCGCCGAGATCTTCTCGCATCGGCTCCAAGTTCAAGAACGCCTGACGCAGCAGATCGCGAATACCTTATTCGACGAGCTTAAACCGATCGGCGTAATGGTCGTCGTCGAGGCAGAGCATACATGCATGACGCTCCGCGGCGTTAAGAAACCCGGAGCGATCACCATCACGTCAGCCGTTCTTGGCGGCTTCCGACGCGATTCACGCACCCGAGCTGAAGCGATGTCTCTGATCAAGGGATAGGTTCATTCGTTCAGAGTTCATTCGTTCAGAGTTCAAGCTTCAGCTTGTTGTCTGTTGCAATGAGGTGCCTGTCGATAAACCTCCCAGGCTAAAGCTTGAACTCTGAACTTTCAGAAATACTTTAAGTGTCCGCTGTCAGACTGTTCGAAACTACATCAACATGAAGAAAACACTCAGCCTTTTATTGCTGCTGACGTTCGCAATTACCACTGCAGCCCAGGACTTCACCAAACACTTCAACGCCGACAAGATGCGGCAGCGTGTGATCAGGCTCTCGGCGGATGACTTCGAAGGCCGCGGACCGGGAACGGCTGGTGGGAAGCGGGCGGCTCAATACATCGCTGACGAGATGAAAGCAGTGGGTGTGAAGCCGGGTAATGGTAAGAGCTATTTTCAGAACGTAAAGATGGTCGGCGTAAAAGCTGACCCGAATACGAAGTTGAACGTGACGGGAGGGTCAGGATCGCAGTCATTCAACTTTGGTGACGAGTTCGTAGCCACCACCAATGCCCAAAAAGACCGAGTGACCATAGATTCAGAGATTGTCTTCGTCGGCTACGGCATCGACACCCCGATCTTCAACTGGAACGATTACAGCGGCCCGGCCGAGGATTATCGCGGCAAGGTTCTGCTGATACTGGTCAACGATCCGCCCGCAACCAACGCGGAACCGAATCTGTTTGGAGGCAAGGCACTCACGTACTACGGCCGATGGACGTACAAATACGAAGAAGCCGCACGGCGCGGGGCCGCAGGCGTAATCCTGATCCACACAACTGAATCTGCTGGCTATAGCTGGAACGTCGTCCGCACTTCAAACGGAAACTGGCGATACGAGATCGCCCGCGCGGCTGCCGACAAGACGCCATTTCTGGATATGAAATCCTGGATGACGTACGACGCCGCCAAGAAGATGCTCGCGGGTGGAAACCACAACATCGATGAAATGATCTCCGCGGCAAAACAGCGTGGCTTCAAGCCGATCAAGACGGGGCTGAGGGTGAAGCTCGATCTCAAGAGCGAGTTTCAAACCTTTGATTCGCCGAATGTTGTCGGCAAAGTCGAGGGGAGCGATTCAAGACTGAAGAACGAATACGTGATCTACACAGCCCACTGGGATCATCTCGGAATCGGAGAGCCCAACGCGAGCGGCGACAAGATCTTCAACGGGGCCTATGACAACGCATCCGGAGTAGCGGCGACTCTCGGCATTGCCGAAGGCCTTGCTAAGATGCCTAAAAAGCAGCGGCCTAAGCGGTCGTCATACTTCCTTTTCCCGACCGCCGAAGAGCAGGGTTTACTCGGAGCCGAGTATTTCGCCTCGCATCCGCTTGTACCGCTCAACAAACTGGCGGGTAACGTAAATATCGACGGCGTAAACTTTTTCGGACGGGTGACCGATTTTTCCGCACTTGGCGTCGAGCGATCGTCGCTTGAGACAGTAGTAAACGAGTTCGCGAAAGAGCGAAACCTGAGTCTGGAAGGCGATATGCGGCCCGAGCAAGGCTTTTTCTTCCGCTCGGA
>JBDSLC010000226.1:0-19598 GCA_039916585.1 Pyrinomonadaceae bacterium
AACAACTTCCAGAGGTGTAGGTTTACTTGATCGCCCAGGTGGTGCCGAGGGTGAAGGAGCGGCCGCGGGCGGGGGCGAAGGTGAATTGCTCGCTGAAGTAGCGGTCGAAGAGATTCGAGATGCCCGCCGTGACGCTGAAGTTGAATTTCTCTCGGCGGAAGTAGTAGCCGCCGGACATATTGTGCGTTACGTATCCGGGTTCCGGTCCGTCGTTCAACGCTAGAAACGTCGGCGATAGGCGTTCCTGTTTTGTAACAATGCGTGTGTTGTAGTCGAAGAAATAATTCTTACCGACGTTCTGCCAACGCACACCGGCGTTCACTCTGATCGGGCTAATGAAGTCGAGCGGGACGTTCAGGTTGAGGTCGTCGCCACGTAGATACGAGAAGTTTCCGTACGGCGTGAGGAAGCCGGCACTGATCCGGAAAGGAGCGTCGACCTCGGCCTCGAATCCCTGGATGCGGGCGGTGCGAATGTTCTGCGTCTGGTAGACCTGAATCGCTCCGCGAGTCGTCGGTATCTGGATCGGACGAGGAGGCGTTACCGAATTATCGACTGCTGCCACGGTCGCGAGAAAATTTTCAAAATAGTTATTGAAGTAGGTGGCCGATGCTACGAAACGCTTCGTACGGTAACGCACCGTAGCGTCGAGATTGATTCCGGTCTCGGGAACGAGTCGGGGATTGCCTACCAGGAACCCTTCTGCCGAACCCGCATCAGTAAAGAAGCGCTCGGAGATGTTCGGAGTTCGGAATGAACGTCCTATTCGGGCTGACACGTTCAGTTTTTCCGTCAACGAATAAACCGCGCCGATATCGCCGGTCAATGAAGTGTTCGTGACATCAAGTCCGTCGGCGAGACCAGTGATGCCAAGCTGCTCGATCTGCGCAGGGGTCAGTCGCGGATCGACTGCGAAATCCTGCGTCGGGTCCGAACTTGTGCGGAAGCGATCCCAACGGATGCCGCCGATCAGCTTCAAACGACGATCGATCTTGAATTCATCCTGAGCGAAAAAGGCAACGTTCGAAAGACGGGCATCGGGAACGCTCCGCGTATTTCGATAAACGAGATTCGAAGAAGTCGGAGTCGAGCCCGAGATCGATAACCGTCGGTCGGTGTTCTGATCGTTAAAATAACTAGTTCCCGCGACAAGTCGATGCTGGCCGAAAACCCAGTCAGTCTGAACGTCGTATCCGGAGGTCTTTGTATCCGTCACCGTTTCACTGAACTGATAGACGCCCGGGCAAAAACACATTGCAGGTGGAACGGTGACGCTGTTAGTGAAGTTGCGATACTGCGTTTGATAGAAAGCCTTCGCAGAGACCCGTTGAAGATTTGACGTGATGCCGGCGATGTCGTATCGGGCACTGAATCGGTCTCGATTGCTGAAAGGAAAATACGCGTTGAATACGCCGGCAAGTCCGGGAACCCCGGTGTTCGGCCCGGCCAGGCCGGCGGATCCGATATCGGCACCACGACGCTGCTCGTAACCAAATTTCAGGCTACTCGAATCGGTCGGGAAGAATCGGAGGGTCGCCTGACTGCTGCTGCCGTGCGATTGCGAATTCAGAACTTCCCCGTCGTCGGTGATCTGCGCATCTTCAAGTCGAAGACGTTCGATGTCTGTGACGTTGGCGTCACCTGAGAAGTAATTTTCGAATCGGTCCATCGAATGGCCCAGGCGGAACGCGAACCATTTGCCGGATCCGGTAACGCCGACGCTTCCGCGTCGTCCGTTCTCGTTGGATGAATAGAGCGTGTCGAGTGTTGCGCCGAAACGGAATCCCGAGTCGCGCCGAACCGGGGTGTCACGAGTTATGATGTTGATCGTTCCCGCTAGGGCGTCCGTGCCATATAGTACCGACCCGCTACCGCGAACTACCTCGACCGATTCGATCTGTGAATTGTCGACAAGGCCGATCTCGACGCCGGATTGTCCGGTTGACGTTCGGCTGTTGTTCAGCCTTTCACCGTCAACCAAGATCAAGACCCGATTGCTGTCCAAACCGCGGATCCGTGGTCGAACCTGAAACGCTCCTTCGTTCACGGTCGAGGTTCCAGGCAGCGAGCGGAAGATCTCGCCCACACTGTTCAGGTTTTTCTCTTCGATCAGTTCGCGGCCGACAACCGACACAGGCGCTGGTGTTTCGTCGGCAGTGACCTCGGTACGCGCGGCTGTAACGGTGACGACCTCTGAAACTCCCCGTGCTCCGAGGGTGATCTCGACCGGCTCAGGGGTTTGAGCGGGAAACGCCACTTCATGGGTGAGGTTCGAGAACCCCTCCGCCACGGCACTGAAACGATAACTACCCGACCTGAGACCCGAAAACTTTACGGTCCCGTTCGTATCCGATACGAGGCTTCGAACCGGAACGCCGCTCAAAGAAGCTTCGACGGTCGCCCCTACTATCGGGCTGCCGGTTGAATCTTTAATCACTACCTCGATCGTGTCGGACGTCTGGGCGTTTGCCCCGGCAATGAATAAGAGCACCAAGAACATTGCCGCTACGATCGACGTGCGGCGAGAATCATTATTGAATAAAGGCATACTACTGGTACTGAATCTATCGGTTTGAACGACAATTGATAAGCAAGTTTAGCTAAAGATTAGGATAATAATGTGATAAGCGTCACTTATTTTGTCGACATACACTTATTGATACTGTCGAAGGTTTGCTTGGCCGCTTGTACGATCTCTTCGTCATTCTCGCCGTTCGCGGCGAACGCCGTTACCGCCTCGCCAAACTGCTTCCACATGGGACCAACCTTCGAACCGTAGCTCGCGAAGAAAGCTCCCCCGTTTTCAGATGTGAGCCCGAGATGCTCCTTCAGATGTCGGGAAATGACTTGTCCGCCCAGGGTAGAACCTTCGATCACGTAGATGCTCCCGAATGCCTTCGGAAGACTCGAAACATCTGGAAGATCGTTGAAAGCCTGGCCGTCTTCAATACCCAAAGCCTTCGCATCAGAGTCAAGAGAGGGCAATTTTCTGCGTTCGTCGTAGTCCAACCCTGCCTGTTCAAGTTCCAAGTACGGCAGCGTTGGCTCGTAGGCGGAATAGAACGACCGAAATTTTACGATCATTTTCTTGTAGTCTTCGAGGCTGAATAGCTTGCTCATTACGTCGACTGCACCTTCGACGTCTTCGTGCTGCTGCCGTGTGGATTCTTTTAACTTTTGGAGGATCATATTGTTTGCAATTGAAAGTCGTTTTCATTAAGACTATACACTTCAGTTTCATCGGTCAAGAAAGGTGGAGCCATCACACAGAAAAAAGTGCCGCCCGGACCATTACGACCCGAACGGCACTTTAGTTCTTGTGTCTTAGTACCTACTTCCCTGCGGCAAGCTGGATGCGGGCGTTGGCCGCCTCAAGCTGTTCGCGAGTTACTTCGGTGAGTTCGATAGCCGACGATGCATTTGCTGCAAGATCCTTCTCGGCGGCGTCTCGGGCAGCCTTAGCGGCTTCGATGTCGATCTCAGTTGCCGACTCCGCTGACTCGGTCAGAACCGAAACGCTGTTATTGTTCATCTCAACAAACCCAGCGGCAACAACCATTTTTTCGACACTTCCCTTAACGGAATAGGAAAGAATTCCTGGACGAAGGGCAGACACGAGAGGAGCATGGTTAGCGAGCAGGCCCGCTTCGCCCGATGCGGTCGGAACCGTTACAGAGTCGACCTCGGCGTCGAACACCTTCTTTTCGGGAGTCACTATTTCTAGCTTTAACATAGTTGGAACGCCAGCATCCCGCCGGCAATGGAACGAGAGAAGCCGGCGAGACGCCGGCGTTCCCTTACGCGGCGGCGGCCATCTTCTTGGCCTTTTCCTTGGCTTGTTCGATCGTGCCGACCATGTAGAACGACTGTTCAGGCATATCGTCGCACTTGCCGTCGAGAATCTCGCGGAAGCCCTTGATGGTGTCTTCGACCTTTACGTACTCACCTTTCAGTCCGGTGAACTGCTCGCCAACCGTGAACGGCTGTGAGAAGAAGCGTTGGATCTTACGTGCGCGGGCGACTGTCTGCTTGTCATCTTCCGAAAGCTCGTCCAGTCCGAGGATCGCGATGATGTCCTGAAGATCTTTGTAACGTTGGAGAATTCTCTTAACTTCCTGAGCAGTGTCGTAGTGAAGATCGCCCACGATCTGCGGATCAAGGATTCTCGAGTTCGACGAAAGCGGGTCGACAGCCGGGTAGATACCGAGCTCAACAATCTGTCGCGAAAGGGCCGTGACAGCATCGAGGTGAGCAAAGGTCGTAGCCGGAGCCGGATCCGTGTAGTCGTCGGCCGGCACATATACAGCCTGGATCGACGTGATAGCACCGGTCTTGGTAGAGGTGATACGTTCCTGCATCTCTCCCATTTCCGTAGCCAGATTAGGCTGATAACCCACGGCAGAGGGCATACGTCCGAGTAGTGCAGACACTTCCGAACCTGCCTGCGTGAATCGGAAAATATTGTCGACGAAGAAAAGTACGTCGTTTCCTTGATCGCGGAAATATTCAGCGACAGTAAGACCAGACAGAGCAACGCGGAGACGCGCTCCGGGAGGTTCCGTCATTTGGCCGTAAACGAGGGCCACTTTCGACTTTTTGATCTCCTCCATATCGACCTTGCTCAGATCGAACGCTCCAGTTTCCTCAAAATTGTGCGTGAAAGCGTCGCCGTAGGTGATTACCTTGGACTCGACCATTTCCCGGAGAAGGTCATTCCCTTCACGCGTACGTTCGCCGACGCCAGCGAAAACGGAGAACCCATCGCGGCCCTTTGCCACATTGTTGATGAGCTCCATGATGAGAACCGTTTTTCCGACGCCCGCACCGCCGAAGAGGCCAATCTTACCGCCGCGCAGGAACGGCTGAACAAGGTCAATGACCTTGATACCGGTTTCGAACATTTCGAGACTGGTCGCCTGCTCATCAAACGCCGGAGCGTGGCGATGAATTCCATATCGCGTATCGGAAACGACCGGGCCGAGTTCATCTACCGGATCGCCGATTACGTTCATCACGCGGCCTAGCGTCGCACCACCGACCGGAACGGTAATAGGTCCACCGAGGTCGATCACCTTCATTCCGCGGATCATACCGTCGGTAGGAAGCATCGAAACTGCACGTACGCGGCCTTCGCCGAGATGCTGCTGAACTTCCGAAACTACGTCTACCGCAGTCTCGACTTCAAAGCCCTCAGATGTGATACGGATCGCCTGGTGGATCGGCGGAAGATAGTTTTCGAATTCGACGTCGACGACCGGTCCGATGATCTGCACGACCCGACCGATCTTTACGTCCCCGTTATTAGCCATTGTGATAAATCACTCCTCTGATAGATGAGAAATCGTTAATATAACAAAGCAGTGAGAATATCATAGGCCGCCTCTGCATCGCAAAAGCGGCCTTATTAGATTCTTATCTATCGCCTGACTCGGGCAAGTCCTCACCTAATCTAGTGAGTTGCTTGAGTCAGTTGGTTTCCTCGACTGACGTCATTTTGCAGGGTCGATTCGGCCTTCTGAACCCCATCCCCGATCACGCTTTTCGCGCTATTAGTGATGCCTTTCGCCTGCTCGCGAATGCCGTCGGTAAGCTGAGAGATCGTCCCTCGCGGGTCTTCCTTGAAAGAATTGAGTTTATCCATCGCCGATGCCCGTCGATCTGCTCCCTTCTTTGGATCGAGAAAATACGCCGCTGCAATTCCTGCCCCAACGCCGGTCAGTATTTTAAGTGTTCTATTCATAATTATTGCTCCTTTTTAGACTTCGCCCCCTTCCTTCCCGAACCGCCCGGATTCTTGCCGCCGCCGTCCTGCTTGTTGACCGTAGCCCAAGCCCTTGCTTCAGCCTCCTTCTCAGACACGCCCTTCTTCTCATAGCCATCCGCGATGTGGTCCGCTTTTCGTTCCTGTTTCGCCGTATATTTACTCGTCCCGTCGTTTTTTGTCGGCATGATCCCTCCCCGGTCGATATTAGCCCGCGACTCCCTCGCCCACTCGTAAGCGCATAAGAAACTGGTCGGCACGATAATGCAAGTTCATTCCGGCACGTTTACGTGCACGAGGGTGTCGATTTCTCGTGATCGTCGTCCGCTTGTTGCTGCTTGCTGTCGTGTGAAGTTCCAGTGACAAGATCTCGTCGTTTTCCGATTTGCGATTGAATCCAAACATAAATTCTCCCCTTATACTGTTTCGGTTTCGGACACGATTTTATGTACGGAATATGCAGGTGCAACAGCCGTGCCAACCGGAATTGATTGACAGGCGAAGATACCTTTAGTAGCCTCAGCCGTATAGAATATACGCAAGGAAACCCGCACTAATTTGAGCGATCAAAAAAAACTCGAACTACCGCCCCAAGGCCTGAACATACTCTTCGGTGTACAGGATCAAAACATTAAGTATCTTGAGTCGCTGCTCGATGTGAACATCGGTGCGCGCGGCAATGAACTATTGATCGACGGCGACCCGCGCGATATCGAGACGGTTGAGCAGATCCTTAAAGAATTTGGTGAATTGTTTGCCGAGGGACACCACTTTACCGACAAGGAGTTAAAAGACGCGTTCAAGCAGATCGCCGAGGATCGTGCGTATTCGCTGAAGGATTATTTCCTCAAGGCTAGGTTTAATCCGGCCGGCAAGAAGCAGGTCGCGCCGAAGACGGCGAATCAGCGCAAATATCTGGATGCGATCGCTAACAGCGATCTTGTGTTCGGGATCGGCGTGGCCGGTACCGGAAAGAGTTATTTAGCGGTCGCGATGGCTATCGATGCTCTTTTTAAGAAGCAGGTCAGCCGTATCATCCTGACGCGTCCAGCCGTAGAGGCGGGTGAGCGATTGGGATTTCTTCCCGGCGATCTACAGGAGAAGGTCGACCCGTATCTCCGGCCCCTCTACGACGCTCTATTTGATCTGGTCGACAGCGAACGGGTTACGAAGATGCTGGAGAAACGCATCATCGAGATCGCTCCGCTCGCGTTCATGCGCGGTAGAACCTTGAGCGATGCGTTCATCATTCTCGACGAAGCTCAGAACACGACGAGCGAGCAGATGAAGATGTTCCTCACCCGCATCGGCTTCGGGTCGAAGGCGGTCGTCACCGGCGACAAGACCCAGATCGACCTGCCCCGCGGCCAAAAAAGCGGGCTGAAAGAAGCTGAAGAAGTTCTCAAGGACCTTGACCTTATCGAGTTTGTTTATTTTTCGGACAAGGACGTCGTGCGGCATAAACTTGTGCAGTTGATCGTGAGAGCTTACGAAGACCACTCAAACGAGAACGAGCGTCGCGAGAACGGTCGTGATCGTTAATCTCCAACGAAAGATAAAGATCAGAACGGCGGTATTTATGCCGTTTCTAGTAGCGCTTGAGGCGGGTGTCGATGAGTTAAGGGGGAAACACTTTGCGGTCGCCCTTGTTTCGGACAAACGGATGAACGAATTGAACGAAGTCTTCCGCGGGAAGGAGGGTACTACGGACGTGCTCTCGTTCCCACATCAGCCTGACGAACTCGAATCGGTCCACCATCTTTCAGCTTCAGACGAATCGAAGAACTTCCTGGGCGATATTGTCATCTCGATGGATCAGGCCTTACGTCAAGCAAAGGAGAACAAACTCGCGCTCGATGCCGAGATCAAGCAGCTTATCCTTCACGGTGCCCTCCATCTTTGCGGATACGACCACGAAACCGACGACGGCGAGATGAATGCTCGCGAGCTCGAACTCCGCGAGCGGCTGGGAATTTAATCTTCGGTCGATTCGGCTCTAGTACCCCTCTGTGGCAATATTCATTTAATGCCCGATACACACAAAACCGCCGATCCGTGCGTGATGGTCATTTTTGGAGCGACCGGTGACCTGACCAAGCGTAAGCTTTTCCCTGCTCTTTACAATCTTGCAAAAGACGGCCACATGCCCGACAATTTCGCGATCATTGGGGTCGGTCGGCAGGAGATGCTGTCGGACGAGTTTCGCGACCAGATGGTCGCCAACCTGAAAGAGTTTGCGGGCGATGATGCCGACGAGAAACACATTCAGTGGTTCTGCGAGCGAACCTATTATACCGGTGGTGATTTCAACGACGACAAGAAACTTTTCGCCGATATCAAAGACATGCTCCGCGACGTCTGCGAGGCAAACAAGATCCCGGAAAACTATTTTTATTACATGGCGATCCCGCCGGACTTGTTTGCGAATGTCGCGCAAAAGATCGTCAAGAACGGACTAGGCAAAGAAGAGAATGGGCATTGGCGAAGGTTTATTTTCGAGAAACCTTTTGGCCGCGATCTAGGATCCGCCAAGAAGTTGAATGCCGACCTCCTAAAGGTGCTCAATGAAAAGCAGATCTATCGCATTGATCACTACCTCGGAAAAGAGACGGTACAGAACCTGCTGGTGTTTCGATTTGGAAACAGCATTTTCGAGCCGATCTGGAATCGAAATTTTGTCGACCACGTCCAGATCACGGTAGCCGAGCAGCTCGGCGTGGAGCAGCGTGGTGGTTACTACGATTCCGCCGGTGCCTTGCGGGACATGATCCCGAACCATATCTTCCAATTGGTCACTCTCACTGCAATGGAACCGCCGGTTTCGTTCGACCCGGATTCCGTGCGCGACGAACAAGTAAAGATCCTCCAGGCAATCCAGCCCTTCGACCCTGAAGATGCGCTTCATGATGCAGTTCGCGGTCAGTATGATGTGGGCGCCGTAGACGGGAAAAAGGCTTCGGCATATAGATGCGAGGAGAAAGTCTCAACAACTTCGAACACCGAAACCTTCGCGGCCTTGAAACTTTCGATCGATAACTGGCGTTGGGCCGATGTGCCGTTCTACGTTCGCACGGGCAAGCGGATGGCCACCCGGAACTCGAGTATCGTGGTCTGGTTCAAAAAAGCGCCGTTTGTCCTGTTTCGAGATACGCAAGTTGAACGGCTACGCAGCAACTTCATCGAAATACACATACAGCCTGACGAAGGGATCACGCTGCATTTCGGTGCCAAGATTCCCGGCCCGATCGTAAAGGTCGGTGCGGTCGATATGGATTTCGATTACGTCGATCACTTCGGCAAGCAGATGAGTACCGGATACGAGAGGCTGTTGTTCGACTGCATGATCGGGGACGCGACACTCTTTCAACGAGCGGATATGGTCGAGGCGAGTTGGAAAACGGTTACTCCGATCCTGGACGTGTGGAACGCGATCCCAGCACGCGACTTTACAAATTACGAGGCAGGATCATGGGGACCCAAAGAATCTGACGATCTGCTGGAGCGAGACGGCCGAAAGTGGAAGAACGAAGAGCCCGAGGTACGCAAGGACGCGAAATGAACTTCGTCGTGTCAAAGGATCCGAACGAGCTTGCGGCTCTTGCCTCGATTGAATTTGCCCGCTTGTCAAAAGAAGCTATTCGAGAACGAGATTCGTTTACTGTGGCACTTTCCGGCGGATCAACTCCGCTTTTGCTGTACAAACATCTTCTCGAAGCCGTCGTCGACTGGGATCGCGTGTTCTTTTATTTCGGTGACGAACGCAATGTCCTGCCCAATGAAGATGCCAGCAATTTCAAGGGCGCTAACAGATCACTCTTTCGGCCGCTTCGGATCCGCGAGGACAACATTTTCCGCTGGCGAACAGAGATCGGAACGCCTATCGAGGTCGCCGACGATTTCGAGAATACACTTCATAAATTACCCGGTGAATTTCCGCAGTTCGATCTGATCCTGCTTGGAATGGGTTCGGACGGCCATACGGCGTCGCTCTTTCCAGGAACGGACGCTCTGAATGAAACCAGGCGATCCGCCGCGGCAAACTGGGTGCCGCAGCTCGGAACTTGGAGGTTCACGCTTACCTATCCTGCGATCAATAATGCTAGAGACGTGATGTTTCTTGTCGCCGGCGAAGACAAGGCCGAGACGCTTAAGGGTGTGATCGAGGGTGGGGCCAAGCCAGCGGAACTGCCCTCGCAACGCGTGAAGCCAGCGAATGGAAACTTGACGTGGCTTGTGGATCGCCTCGCGGCCGGCAGACTCAGCACCGGAAACATTTGATTTTGAACGTCATTAAACCTACCATTCATCGTTATTAGCTTATGGGATTGGAGATAGCTGTTTGCGTCTCGATATTGTTTGTCGTCGTGTTTCTTTCGACGGTCGATATGGCGTTTTCGCAGCTCTCAGATCTTGGCCTGCGAAGGCTTGCGACTGATTCCGATGAGGGGTCGCGTCAGAAGACCTACGAATTTCTCCGTGAGATCGTCGATAACAGGCCGTTGTTTCGCTTCGCCATTACGTCGACAATTCAGTTACTGTTGATCACCTTTACCGTCGTGGTGGTGATCGCGATCACGCGATATACGCTTGATCGGACCTCGATCCTTCTATACAGCCTGCTCATCGGCCTTCTGGCAACCGTATTCTTTCGACAGTTCTTTCCGCGACTTTTTGTCCGAAATAATCCCGAGGGCTTTCTGCTGCTCGTGCTTCCGATCGTTCGACCTCTATATGCTCTAGCGACGGTGATCGCAAAGCCGTTTGCCTCCCTGTTTCTCTCGAAAGAACAGCAGCAAAAGCTCGAATCGACCGCTACGCCTGATTCGTCGGACGAAAAAAAGGAGGACGATGATGAAGACGACATCCAAGCGTTGCTGGAGGTAGGTCAGGCCGAAGGCATTCTCGAAGAAGACGAGCGCGAGATGATCGAGTCGATGGTGGAATTCGCTGAGACCCGCGTAGGCGAGATAATGACGCCGCGAACAGAGATCTGCGCGATCCCTGCCGATGCTACTGTCCGTGCCGCTCGCGATCTGATCATCGATCAAAAATATTCGCGCATTCCCGTCTATCGAGACAGCATCGACAACATCGAGGGCCTTATCTACGTTCGGGATCTGTTGCAGGTTTGGGCCGACGGTGGAAAGGAAGATCAAGGGATCGGTGGGATGCTTCGCGATCCGTACTTTGTCCCTGAGACGAAATCTGCGGCCGACCTTCTGAAGGCTATGCAAATAGACCACGTTCAGATCGCGATCGTAGTCGATGAGTACGGCGGCGTCGCGGGTGTGGTGACGGTCGAAGATCTTATCGAAGAGATCGTCGGTGAAATTGAGGACGAGGATATCGAGGACGAGGAGATAATCGAGATCATCGAAGGAGAGGACGGATACTTCGACATTCTCGGATCGACCGAGATCGATAAGATCGAAAGACTCTTCGGAGTTGACCTTGAAGACGGCGATTATTCGACGATCGCCGGAATGGTGACAACTGAGGCTGGTCATGTTCCAAAGACAGGTGACCACTTGTCTATCCGCGGACTCGAGATCGAGGTAAAGAGCGCCGATGAGAAACGGCTCACCCTACTTCGCATCAGGCCCTTCAACGACAATGATCGCGAGATGGAACCGGACGAAGAGGCGAGCTAACTTTGTGATAGAATACCGCTAAATTCAATTCCGGAGGTTCTAACTAATGGCGATCAGATTAGGCGACGAAGCGCCCGATTTCACGGCGCAGACAACTCAGGGTGAAGTCAAGTTTCACGAATGGCTCGGCGATAGCTGGGGAGTTTTGTTCTCGCATCCGAAGGATTACACTCCGGTTTGCACGACCGAACTCGGAATGGCCGCGAAGCTGAAGCCTGAATTCGACAAGCGCAATGTTAAGGTGATCGGACTGAGCGTAGACCCGCTCGAATCTCACGAGGGTTGGGAGAAGGATATCGAGGAGACCCAGGGTACTGCCGTGAACTTTCCGATGATCGCCGACTCGGACAAGAAGGTTGCCGACCTTTATGACATGATCCACCCGAACGCGAGCGATACATTTACTGTCCGTTCGGTCTTCGTCGTCGGCCCAGACAAGAAGGTAAAATTGACGCTTACTTACCCGGCCAGCACCGGCCGGAATTTCGATGAGATATTGCGCGTCATCGATTCGCTTCAGCTCACGTCAAAATATAGCGTTGCAACGCCGGTAAATTGGAAGGACGGCGACGACTGCATCATCGTCCCGGCCGTGACGAACGAGCAGGCTAAAGAGAAATTTCCGGCCGGTTGGAACGAGATCAAACCCTACCTCCGCCTTACGCCTCAGCCGAATAAGGTGAAGGGCGAAGGGCAGTCGGCCTAGTGATCGCGACTATCCCGACGTATTTGCGCTGAAGCTTTGCTTCACCGTTTGTGACCACTTAATCTAATTGCGGCTATGCCGCCCGTGGCGGGCGGCATAGCCGCAATTAGATTTTGATAAAACCCGCCGGAGAAGCAGAGCTTTTCCGCAAATAGAGCGGCATAGCCGCGGATTTATGAAACTCCAAGCCAAAGTCGGCGAGACTCTACACAACATCGAGATTAAACGCGATGGCGAAAAGTTTTTCGCCAAGGTCGACGAGCGCGAATACGAGCTTGAGGCATCAGAGCCCGAGGCGAACGTTTTCTTGCTAAAACACAACGGACGTGTTCACGAGTTCTATGTTGCACCGGCGCATCGATGGGGCTCGGCACAGATCGTTTCGTCGAGAAAGTCTGAGATCGAAATAACGCTCATCGATCCGAAGCGTCTTCGGGGTTCGGGGGTCGCCGGGGCGTCGGCTGACGGCGTTGCCGATATAAAGACGATGATGCCAGGCAAAGTGGTTAGATTGATCGCCAGCGTCGGCGACTTAGTCGAGAAAGGTGATGCGGTTATGGTCGTTGAGGCGATGAAGATGCAGAACGATCTGAAGGCTCCGAAAGCTGGGGTCGTGAAAGAAATAAGAGTGTCAGAAGGCTCGACGGTCGCAGCTGGAGATGTTCTTGCCGTGATCGAGTAGTTCAGACTCCGGCGTTCCGAGTTCAAGCTTTTGCTTGCACCGCGTTGCCCGAGACAGCGATTAGCAACCGAATAGAAGCTGAAGCATAAGCTCTGAACACTACAGCTTTGCTCCGCAATACTTGCAGTGAATTGCATCGATGTCGTGCGGTTCGGCATGACACCCAGGACACACATGGGTCGACAGGGATTTTGATGCTTTTATCAGTTCTCCCGTAACGATCCCCGTAGGCACCGCGATTATCCCGTAGCCCATTATCATCACTACTGAAGCAAGCAGTTTTCCTAGCCCTGTCTTCGGCGATAGGTCACCATATCCAACCGTCGTAAGCGTAACGATCGCCCAATAGATACTTGTCGGGATGTCGACAAACCCGTGTTCCTCGCCTTCAACGACGTACATCAATGAGCCGACAACCGTGACGATCGTCAGAATGGCCACGAGAAAAACAATGATCTTTTGCTTGCTTGCACGGAGCGCCGTGCTAATGACTCGGCCTTCGGTAATGTAGGAGGTTAACTTTAGGACGCGGAAGATCCGTAGCAGTCGGAGGATCCGAATGACCAGAAGGTATTGAGTACCCGGTACGAAAAGGCTCAGGTAAGTCGGTAATATTGCGAGAAGATCAACAATGCCGTAGAAGCTGAACACGTATCGCGGCGGTCGCTTGACGGATATGAGGCGTAGAACGTACTCGATCGAGAAAAGAATCGTGAACGCCCATTCGGCGGCGTATAGTTCAGGACCGAACGCCTGACGGATCGACCTTACACTCTCGAGAAATACCGCCAAAACCGAAAGAAGGATCAACGATATCAGCGTGATATCGAAGACCCTTCCCGCAGGCGTTTCAGCCTCAAAGACTACCTCGTAAACTTTTTGCCGCCAATCGGCCCCGGCTGGTTCTTTGAATTCGGTTTCCACCGGATCATTCTAACAGCAGTCTTAAACAACCTTCTTCTGAACGATCCGATCCAAATTTTCCCGCGAGATCTTTAAATTGTCGGTCGACGCGATGTACCACGAATCATCCTCGAGTTCCCGCTCTCGTTCGACCGATACCGCACGCTTTGTTTCCGACGGAGCGACACCGCCGTAGATCGTGCGAATATTCACAAAATTTTCCGGCGATACGGCCGCGGCAAGGTCGGCGTCGGTCATATTCAACTCGCGTCCCGCGGTCTCCTTAGCCGCAGATTGAAGCATTTCAAAGGTGATCTCACTGCCAGCATCGATTGCCGCCCTTACGCAGGTTCCGACGATCTTGTGTGCTATACGGAAGGATAGCCCTTCGTTACGGACGATCGTGTCGGCAAGCTCGGTAACGGCGATGAAGTTCTCACCCGCCCGTTTCTTGAGAACATCAAAGTTGAACGTTGCCGATTTCAGCGTGTTTGCGAAAAGATTAACGGCTCGATCAGCGTCTCGCATCGCCGAATAGATCAATGGCTGTAGATCATCTTCGACGTCATTGATGTCTCCGAAGGGCGTGTTGTGAACAGCGGTGATCACGCCGAGCGTCTGCCCAAGAGCCTTCGATCCGATCGCGCGGATATGTTCGAGGGCCACCGGATTGCGTTTCTGCGGCATGATCGACGAGCCTTGGACATAGCCATCCGGTAAGCGGATAGCATTAAACTCCATCATCGCCATCAACAAAAACTCTTGAGCGAACTTGCCTGTGTTCACCAGCAGGGCGGCGACTGCTCCGAGCGTTTCGGTAAAGTAATCTACCGAGGCGATCGATGCGTATGAGTTAACGGTTGGCGCTGTGAATCCAAGTAACTCCGCAACTCGGTGGCGGTCGATCGGGAAACCCGTTGTCGTTATCGCACCGGACCCGAGCGGGCAGTAATTCATGTTTTCGTAAGCACGCTGAAGCCTTCGAATGTCGCGCCCGACATTCTCGCCCATGGCAAGCAGAAAATGAGCCATCGTAGACGGCTGAGCCGGCTGAGTGTGCGTGTAGGCAGGGATCAGTGTCTCGTGATTTTTTGAGGCGAGGTCGAGAAACACCTTTCGAAGATCCATCGCCGATCGCATCAGCTTTAGACAGTCCTGGCGAAGTTGTAACCGGTAGATCGTTACATCGATATCGTTTCGGCTTCGCGCGGTGTGCAGTTTGCCCGCAACATCCGGATCCCCGCATAACTTTGTGATCTCTTGCTGAAGCAGATAGAACAGGTCCTCAAAAGAGCCATCGTATTCACGCTGTCTGATCGCCTTGAAATCGAGTGCGACTAACGCTCCGAGTATCTGCTTGAGTTCTTCCGCAGTGATTATCTCTTGCTCGGCGAGCATTATCGCGTGGGCGAGGTCGACCTGATGATAAGCGTCGAGAAAGTATTCTTTCGAGTCGGCGAAGCAATCAGCGAGTACGTTGTCTTTATAACTCTGAGCAGGAAACTTTTCGATGGCGGCTTCTTTTGGCATGGTCATAATCCTAAATACAAAAATGCCCGGAGCGTCAATAGGGGCGCGCTCCGGGTCTGGCTGATGCAAATTAAAGATCGCTCTGCGGCAGGCTGAGCAGGTTCGCGAATAGGCGAAACGCTCCCGGATTTCCGGCCGGCAACTGACGGAAAAACGAATACGAATTGTAAACCCAGTGGCCTTTGCCGAGTTTTACGTGCACGAGTCCACCGGTTACCGGCGGCTCGCCTTCGTCGGCACACGAGAGCAACGCGGTGTACTGGGGATCAAGGCCGGTAAGGCTATAAAGGTTTCGCTCTTGTACCCAGTTATCCCAATCCGTTCCGCCGATTCGATTCGGAGTCGTCATCGTCACGTGATTCGGCACAAGGATCGTAACCGGAGCATTCTCGTCGACGACGCGAACATTCGAAACACGCTGGGTTCCATTCACAACCGATTCCATCTTGACCGGGAACGGTGCGAGATTTTCGCGAACAAACTCCTGCTGCTGGTACTGAACGATCATCGTACCGCCGTTGCGTACGAACTCCAGCAGGCGACCGTTGTTCGAGACGTAATCGGGCCGTACCTGCGATGCTCTGATGCCGATCACGATTGTGTCAAATCTCGAAAGATCGCCGGTAGAGAGGTCCCGTTCGTCGAGCATCGTTACCGGAAGTCCGAGCAGCGAGATCGCTTCGGGAACTCGATCGCCCGTACCCATTACATATCCAACGCGAACGGGAGCAACCTTGACATCGATCACTTTCGCAGCAACTGCCGCCTGCGTATATCGACGATGCGTCTGCATATGTTGATACGCGACTTCGTGCATCGTAAGGCCGTAGTTGGCACTGCCGACCTGCGCTACCGCAGGAATGTTGTACGAATCGGCCTTAGTATTCGCCGGTATCGTGACGTCAAAAACTACCGCTGTCTTTTCGCCTTTACCTTTTAACGCGAAATCGACCGATGCCGGAGTTGCGGTCCAACCTGCCGGAGTTTGAAGACGTACAGAACCTTTTGCCTCACGTGGGGCGTTGTTCGTGATCGACGCGACTACCCGTTTCTTGGTCGCAGCGGTTGAGACCGGGGCGATTATCAGGTCTGAGTCGAGCGTGATCGTCACTGCGGGCACGACGTTCAGATCACGTCGCAGCTCGCCGCGGATATCGTCGGCGAAGCGGTACTCGACGGGCTTCCAAGCGGTAACTTCCGTGCCGCCGACGTTAAGTTTCACTTCTGCAGTTGCGATCGGTTTTTGGAACGGCATATTCTTGTCCATCCCAGCATTCGACCAATCAAAAGTGAAGCTAGAGCGATCGTGCTCAAGCCAGTAGGGTTGAGTCGGCTTTGCGTCTCCCGGAGCTGTAAGTTTGAAGAAGTTTGCACCAAGCGACGCCTCGTTGCGAGGACGGAACGCGTTGGCCGCTGGCTGTGTCGGTTCCGCCTGAGACGTGGCCGTCCACCCATTCTGAGCATTAACGACCGCACTTACGATCGTGACACCAGAAGCTTCCGGTGCGAACACTCGAACCGAGACATTGGCAGAATCACCCGCGACTATCGTCTCAGTATCAGACAAAGCATCAACAATGACGCCCGCTGCTGCAAGCAATGCCTCGCTAAATTCTTTTTCTTTATACTTTAGAAAGAAATCCGCTTCCTTAGAAACACTATCTTTTCTCGACGCAAGCTTTCCTCTTGCAGCCTTAATACCCTGCAGGCCGGAGGCAAGTGGAGCGACTGACTTGCTCGGGTTCAGAGCATCGAAATCCTCTAGCGCCTTCGCGGCAGCAGTCTGTATGATACGGAGATCCGCATCAAGCGATCCGTCGGTCACGCCTGCGAGCTTCGCGATGCCGGTGATAGACGTATCGAGGCCGTCGAAAATCCCCTTCTCATTATCGACCTTCACGCCGTCAAGAAACCGCAATCCCGACTGCTGTTTGCCGCGGAGTTCGAGCGAGCCCATCTCCTGCGATTTGTGCTGACTGCGGCCTTCCATTGCGATCTCGAAATACGAGCGACCGATGAGCGGATCATACTCTCCGGTAGGTACCACCACGCTTGGTGGATTAGCGGCGTTCGCGGCAAATCCCTGACCAACATAAAGCTTCTTCGCCTGCCACGGGAGCAGACCTTCCTGCAATTGCTCAGGATACTGATTCGGATCGGCTGCGGCTTTGTACGCGATCGGCGTCAAGTAACCAGCAAGTTGGTGCTGGCCGTGACCGTCGGCCGGCGTTCCGGAAAATCGCGAAGTGATCACGAGCGGACGGAACACTCGGATCGCTCGGACCATATCGCCGAGAACCTTTTTATCGTCCCAGATCCTCGCCGCTTCCTCGCGACGCTTTGAGAATCCATACTCCATAAACCGCGTAAAAAACTGTTGGCTGCCATCGAGCCTTCGAGCCTGGAGCAGTTCTTCCGATCGGATTATACCGAGCGATTCGAACAGTTCGGGGCCGATCACGTTCTGGCCGCCTTCACCGCGCGTCAACGATAGATATGAAACGCGAGCGCTGTCGCCGCGTGCGGTGCGAGCGATCAGGCCCGAATCTTCATCGTCAGGATGTGCGCCGGTATGCATCATGCTGGCGGTCGTCTGCAGGCGTTTAAGCCTGAGCCCTAGACCCGCGGCACCGGTGTCGTAGATAGCTCTCACCTGTCCGCGAACAATAAATCCGGGAGCCAGCATCGCCGCCAGCAGCGTCAAAACTAAAATAGATCTGGTATTTTTGTAGGCCATTATTCTTATCCTTCCCTTTCCTGTTCTGGGTCTCGGACGGTCAGGCTGATCAAATAGCCGGCGACGACCGTCACCACACATCCGACTACGTTGAACCAAAGAAACTCGATATTTGTATATCTGCTCGCGAGCCAGACGGACACCATTCCGAAAAGCAGCCCGAAGAATGCCCCGCGTGAACGGGCACGCTTTACGCCGATCGCTAATACGAAAACGCCGAGAAGCGATCCGTAAAAGAAAGAGCCAAAGGTATTAACAACCTCGATAAGCGAACCGAGATTTGTGGCGTACATGGCGACGATGCAGGCGAAAAAGCCCCAAACCAAAGTCGCGAACCTGCCGAATCGAACCATCTGTCGGTCAGTCCCGTTCGGGTTGAAATGTCGGCGGTAGAAGTCGATGGTCGTTGCTGTCGCGAGGGCGTTGAGTTCAGCCGATACGGACGACATCGCTGCCGCAAATATCGCGGCAATGATCAGGCCGATAACACCCATCGGCATATACGTAATAACGAAGGACGGAAAAACGTAGTTAACGTCATTAAAACTCGGGTTGCTGGTCGATGTTTTAACGTAATTAACTGCGTTCTTCCGTGCCTCGTTAAAGGCGGAATCAGCAGCGATATACGCTGTCCGATTCACCTCAGACTGATCATCGATAAATTTGAGTGCCGCCTGCTCTCTCGTCGCGTGAGCACCGTCAAAACTCGTCTGTAGAGTCTGATATTGTGCGGTTCCCTCGACCTTCGCGGCTTCGATGGGATTAAAGACCATCGGCGGTGTAACGAACTGGTAAAAAACAAACACCATGATGCCGATGAATAGAATGAAGAACTGCATCGGGATCTTCAAAAACGCGCTCATCAACAGAGACGTTCGGCCCTGGCTCACGGACTTCGCGGTAAGGAATCGTTGCACCTGGCTCTGATCGCATCCGAAGTAGGAAAGAAACAAAAAGAGTGCGGCAAAAACGCCCGACCAGACAGTGTATTTTTCGGTCAGGTCGAAGCTAAAATCAACTGTCGTGAGCTTGCCGAGCGAACCCGCAAGATGAAGCCCGTCGCCGACCGATACTCCGGTCGGAAACTGAGAGATGATCACGAACATAACGACCGACATTCCGAAGAAGATGACGACCATCTGCTTCACGTCCGTCCATGTGACTGCCTGGACGCCGCCGATCATCGTATAGACGGTCGTTGTGAGGCCCATCGCAAATATTGTGGCTACCTCGCTCCAGCCAAGTACGATCGACAAGATCACCGATGGAGCCGCGATCACAACACCCACTCCCAACCCGCGGGACATTAGGAAGAAAAAACTTGTAAGCGTCCGGACCTTTGCATCGAACCGCCTCTCGAGATACTCGTATGCGGTGAAGACGTTCGCTCGGTAAAAGAATGGTACTAACGTGACGCACAGGATCACCATTGCGATCGGCAGTCCATAGTAGAACTGCACGAACCGCATGCCGTCCGTGTACGCCTGGCCGGTTGCCCCGACGAGGGTGATCGCAGACAGCTGCGTCGCCATCACGGACAATCCGACCGCCCACCACGGAAGACTGCGATTCGCCAGAAAATAGCCCTCGGCGCTGCCGCTGTGCTTTGTCATCCTGATGCCGTCCCA
>JBDSLC010000227.1:0-12019 GCA_039916585.1 Pyrinomonadaceae bacterium
ACCGCGCCATCGCGAACTTTATCCAGAAATGATCAGCGAGAGATATTATCTTCGCCGCGGTTTTCGTCAGATCCCGCGTGACGATCGCGTCGGTGATCGGGAGCGTGTCGGTATCTCGGACGAGTTCGTCGAGCTGGAAGCTGGATACCTGAAAGCCGAAATAGTCCGACGCAATGTCTTCGATCAAATGAGCCTCGTCAAAGATGACGGCAGCGTAATCGGGGATCACCTTGCCGAACTGATTCCCGCGAACGTTGAGATCTGCGAAGAACAGATGGTGGTTCACTATCACGATATCGGCAGCGTCCGCGCGGGCACGCATGCGTGTGATGAAACACGGCTCGTACTCAGGACACTTCTGGCCGATACAGATATCGCCGCGGGCGTTGATGCGATTCCAGAATGATAGGTCTTCCGGTAGATCGACAAGTTCGCGGCGGTCACCGGTCTGCGTCTCGTAAGTCCACCGACGGACGGCGTCGAATTGATCTATCTGGCCAACGCCATCCAGTATCGGCTGATGCTCGGCCTTGTGAACGCGGTAGAGGCAGGCGTAATTCGCCCGGCCCTTCATATAGGCGGCCGAGAACTTCTTTGGCAGGACCTTTTGAAGGAACGGGATGTCCTTTTCCATCAACTGTTCCTGCAGATTTTTGGTGCCGGTCGAGATGATGATCCGCTTTTTCTCTTTCAATGCGGTGGCGATCGCCGGGATCAGATAGGCCAGAGTCTTACCCGTACCGGTTCCCGCCTCGACGATAAGGTGCCGTTTTTGAGCAAAGGCATCCGCGATCGCGTTGGCCATTTTTACCTGGCCTTCGCGATACTCGTAGTTCTTGTGCGATCTTGCGATGACCCCGGCGGGGCCGAACACGTCTTCCATCATGATTGAAAGTCTATGTTAGCAAGGGATTTATACATTGACACCTTGGCTCGTGATTTGTGAAAATTCTTAAGTTCGCTTACGTTGCAAACTGAACCAACCGGCACATCGAAGTAATTAAGTTACAAAGGCGCATCCCAGGCAGTTTCACTGTCGAATCCGTTCGTGGTTGTTGTGTTTGATCGGCACCATAAACGCCTGAATTCCTTGACTATTAGTCGTTTTTATCCTTGATCGTCGACACCGAACAGCGTGTCGCAACAACCAGTTGGAGTACATCACACATGGATCACCCAAAGCACGGCGGCTCGGCGCTTCGAGCCCTCCCAATCCTTGCAGTTCTCGCACTGCTTACGTCCCTCGCACTCGTCCCGATCTTCTTCGTCTCAAAAGCTCAAAAAAAGAGCGGGGGAAAGGGTCTCGTTGAGCGAACCGATAGCCACGCTGACGGTATCCGAAACTACGACATTCGTCTTGATAAGAACGCCGTCGTGAAACGCGGCGAACTTCGAATGCGGGATAGCATTGGAGCCGATGCCGCCGCTGATCTTCGCGAGAGTTTCGCGGGCGCGGAGCAAAAGCTTAAGACTCGGCTCCCGGATCTTAAGATCGAATATAGCCCCGAGACTGGCGTTCCCGAAGTGATCGGGCCCGACGCGAAGGTCGAGAAAGCATCCATTGAATCCGCAAAGGGTGGAGACCATGTACAGACCGTTCGAAGCTTTCTTCGCTCGAACAGCGACCTGATAGGCGTCCCGGAGAATCAGCTAGATGAGCTTGTCGCGACGGCCGATTATACGAATCCCGCCGGAAATATGTCGTGGGTGATCTTGGAACAGAAGATCGGCGGTATCCCGGTCTTCCGCGGCGAGGTCGTCGCCGGCTTTGGCAAAGATGGCAGTTTGGCACGCGTGGTCAACAGCCTCGCGGCCGGGGTGGGATCTGCTAATGTTTCAGGTGAGTTTGGCGACCCGGTTGTGGCTGTCTCGACCGCTGCCGGATTTGCGAACTATCAACTTCGTGCCTTTGAGACAAAGGTGAACGAGAAATCGTCGAATGAACTTACGGCCGTTTTTGGCGAAGGTGACCTAGGTACGACCGCGGAAAAGATGTACTTTCCGCTTGAGCCGGGGACAGTCGTGCCTGCCTGGCGCGTGCTTATTCGGCAGGATGTCGCAACCTATTACGTGATCGTTGACGCTCGGTCGGGTGATCTTCTTTGGCGGAAAAATCTCGCGGAGGACCAGACACAGACTGGAAGCTACCGCGTGTACGCTAACCCCAACGCCATGGTGAACATCGCGGACAGTCCGTTCCCGATCACGCCTGGCCCTACCTCGCCGGGTTTCGCGAGCCAGGGTTCGGCGATCAGCCGTACTTTGGTTACACGCATCGGCAACGAAGCTCCCGACCAGTTCAATAACCTGGGCTGGCTGACCGACGGAGCTACCACGTTGGACGGGAACAATGTGCAAGCAGGATTAGACCGCGAATCCCCGAACGATCAGGCAGGTAGTCGGGCGAATGGGATCGATGCCAATGGGGTGCCGAGTGCGAGTTCGGGCCGTACTTTTGACTTCCCCATCAATCCGGCGACACCAGATCCGGGCGGAGTACAAACGGGTGATTCGCCATTGCCAGTCGGGCAAACTGCGGCGACGTGTTTGGCAAATCTCACCGCTCCGGCGCCTTCCGACTTCCAAAAGGCGATCGCAACCCAGCTCTTCTACATTACCAACGTATACCACGACGAGATGTACCGCCTCGGCTTTACCGAACAACATCGAAACTTTCAGCAGGACAATTTCGGTCGCGGCGGGACGGGCAACGATCGGATCTCTGCCCAAGCGCAGGATTGCAGCGGCTCAAACAATGCGAACTTTACGACTCCTGCGGACGGTGCTCGCCCCTCGATGCAGATGTATGTCTGGACGGCACCATTGATCGACATCGACGGTTCGCTGGACGCGGACGTCATAATCCACGAGCTAACCCATGGCTTATCGAATCGGCTACACGGAAACGCAAGCGGCCTAGGAGGGCTCGACTTCTCGCGCGGTATGGGCGAAGGATGGTCGGACTTCTACGCGCATGCGATGCTTAGTGAACCGACAGACCCTATCAACGGCGTTTACAGCACCGGAGCCTATGATACATATCAGCTCCGATCAGCATCCTTCGGGAACAGCTATTACGGCATTCGAAGATTTCCGAAGGCCGTGATGGCGTCCACGGGAGGCCCAAATAACCGGCCGCATAACCCTTTGACGTTCCAGGACATCGATTCGACAAAGATCAACCTAACAGACGGAGCGTTTAATCCTGCATTTAACACTACATCTGACGGCGTACATGCCGCGGGCGAAATTTGGAGCAGTGCACTTTGGGAAGTTCGAGCACGTATGGTCCAACGTCTGGGCTGGGAAGAAGGCAATCGCCGTGTGTTGCAGATCGTAACGGATGGAATGAAGCTGTCGCCGGCCGGCCCAACGTTCATCTCGGGACGTGATGCGATCGTCGCGGCCGCCCGCGCCGGTGGTTCCTCTGCGGATGTCGACGATGTGTGGCGCGGTTTCGCGATCCGCGGTATCGGATTTTCCGCATCTATCCAGAATGTTGGAGGCACGACCCTTGATGGCGGCGGAGCGGGAACGATTCGGGTCACAGAGGCGTTTGACTTGCCAAACTTGGCCCAAACACCGGAGATGACGGTTTCAGATTCTTCGACCGGCGATGGCGACGGCATTCCGGAACCTGGAGAAAAACTCCGGCTGACTATCCCACTCGCAAACACGACGGGTAATGCAGCGACAAACGTCATGGTCCAGGTCGTTGGGTCAAGCACGATTTCCTATGGAACGATAGCCGACAACGGAACGGCTAGTAACGTATTCGAATACACGCTTCCGGCGGGCTTAGCGTGCGGTGGTGTTGTGGACGTTACTATTAACGTAACAAGCAACATTGGCCCGATCACCTTTGTTCGCAAGATCGCTACTGGAGCACCGATCGTAACAGCCACGCAGAATTTCGATGGTGTGACTGCGCCGGGATTCCCTGCTGGTTGGGAGATACTTAACGATGGTAATGCCGCGGCAAACCCATTCGTAACAACCACGACAACGCCCAATTCGGCCCCGAACGCGGCGTTCGCTCCTAATCCAAATGTTGGAACTACGCTTAACGGTTCGACCAGCCTGATCTCGCCGACCTACGCGATCGCGTCGGCTTCGGCGACTGTCTCGTTCAGACATCGCTACAACACCGAACCCTCGTGGGATGGCGGCGTTCTTGAGATGAACATTGATGGCGGGGCTTATCAGGACATTATTGCCGCCGGCGGCTCATTCCGACAGAATGGGTACAATGGTTTCCTCCAGGATAATGACAATCCGATCGATCTGCGAAATGCGTGGACAGGCAACTCGGGCGGCTATTTGACTACGGTAGCTCAGTTACCAACGTCGGCTGCCGGAAAGAACGTACGACTTAGATGGCGCTTCGGGAGTGATAACAATACCGGATTCGAAGGATGGTTCGTCGACGACATTGTCGTCAGCGGCCAGGTTCAATGTACGTTCGTTGCCGGTCCGAACAGGCGTTCCGATTTCGATGGAGACGGTAAGAGCGACTTAGCTGTTTATCGTCCTACCGACGGAAATTGGCATATCCTTCCGTCAAACAACTCTGGGTATACCGTATACAACTGGGGCATCACCGGCGATGTGATCACGCCTGCGGACTTTGATAACGACGGAAGGACCGATGCAGCTATCTATCGTCCCGGCCAGGGCGGCGGCAACGGAACCTTCTGGGCGTTGCGGAGCAGCAATTTCACGTACACCGCGGTAAATTGGGGAATCACAGGAGATGTTCCCGTTGTTCGTGATTATGATGGAGACAAACTTGCCGATTATGCAGTGTTTAGGCCCTCGGAGCGCGTCTGGTACATCCTCGAAGCCGATGGCGGTTATCAGGCTTACCAATTCGGCTCACCCGGTGATCTCCCAGTGACCGGTGACTTCGATGGGGATGGCAAGGGCGATCTAACTCTTTATAACAATGGTACCTGGACCACACGGCGTAGCTCCGATGGGATCATTACCGGCGCCGGATGGGGTATCCCGTCCGACATCCCGGTTCCTGCTGACTACGACAACGACGGTAAGGATGACTATGCAGTATTCCGGCCTGCAGACGGCTCGTGGTGGATGCTGCACAGTTCCGACTTCAACTATTCCTTGCTGTATTGGGGCGCCAACGGTGACATTCCGGTACCCGGTGATTTTGACGGCGACGGAAAATATGACCCCGCGGTCTATCGGAACGGCGTATGGTGGACGACCTTCTCGAGCACCGGAAGCTATGCCGGTGTACAATTCGGCGTAGCAAGCGACATCCCGATCGCGAAGGGATACATTCCCTAGAGGCCAGGCTCAGGTTATTTGTGAAGATGAGCGGTCGACCGGTGGTCGACCGCTTTTTTTGGGACGGGACCGCTGTCTGAGACCGATTCTTGATCTTAGGGTCCCGGAGCGTGCAGCCACCCTGCTGCTCCTGTTTGCATGATCGAGATTGACTTTCGACTCGGCAGCTTTCATCATTGTGTCGAACTTTCTGGACCAACGATTCCCCCATTCCGTCTAACTTTCGACCACAATCTTTACCGGAGATCTCTAATGAATTTTCGAAAAAATCGCCCCTTAACTAAAGCTCTATTTGCGATTGCCGTTTCGATGCTCGGACTTTTTGGCTTTTTTGACGGCGCGGCGTATTTTAGCCGGTCAGCGGCGTCAGCGAGTGGTCCATCGCCCTCGTTCACAAACGCTCCAAATGAGTCTAATTGCACCGCGTGCCACACCACGTTTGCCGTAAACAGCGGCGGAGGCGGCGTGACCATTTCCGGCCTACCGAAAAACTATCTGCCGGGACAAACGATCCCGCTAACAGTGACCGTTAGTGATGATTCGGCCGTACTATACGGCTTTCAGATGACCTCGGTAGCTAACGGGGGCGACCGAGCTGGTACATTTGTTTTGCCGGCCCCATCTCCATCTCCGGCCCTTCCTGCGATGCAACTCGTCAACGGATTTGTAGGCCAACAGAATCGACAGTATATCGAGCACACCGTACAGGGGATAACACCGACGGTGAACGGATCAAAGTCATGGCAATTTAGCTGGACCGCTCCGAATCGTCGGATCGGCAAGGTCAGATTTTACGCCGCCGGCAACGGGGCAAACAGTGACAGCAGCAATGACGGCGACCAGATATATACCACGGCTAAAGAAGTTTTGTCAGGCACTGCCATTTCGAGTTTTGACGGCGATGGGCGTTCGGATGTCTCGGTCTACCGGCCATCGGAAGGCGTTTGGTACAGCATATCCAGTGACCAGTCTGGGGTTCAGCAGGTACAATTCGGCCTTCCCGGCGATATCGCAACACCCGGGGACTACGACGGAGATGGAATAACTGACCGGGCTATCTACCGGCCAAGCGATGGTAATTGGTGGATCTTGTTTAGTTCCGGGGGCTATACAGCTATCCACTGGGGTTTGACGGGAGATCTTCCGGTAGCCGGGGATTATGACGGCGACGGAAAGACCGATGCTGCGGTTTATCGTCCAAGTAGCGGAATCTGGTGGGTTCTAAACAGTTCTGGGGGATACACCGCGACTCAATGGGGATTGTCGACGGACATCGTCGCCCAGGCCGATTACGATGGTGACGCGAAAACGGACTTTGCCGTTTATCGGGCGTCGCAAGGGGTTTGGTATGTACTGCAAAGCTCGGACGGAGTGATTGTCGCTGGATTTGGTCTGCCTACTGATATTCCCGTTCAGGGTGACTATGATGGAGACGGCAGGGCAGATATCGCGATTTACCGCCCTTCCTCGGGAGACTGGTGGCTGCGGCAGTCTAGCGACGGGGTCGCTGTCCGGAATTTCGGACTGTCTCAGGATGTCCCCTCACCGGGAGACTATGACGGCGACGGAAAATTTGATACCGCGGTATTCCGCCCTTCAAATGGCGCTTGGTATTTATGGACCAGCGGGGACTCGAACATATCCGTTATTAATTGGGGCATAGCGGGAGACGTCTCAATACCGAACGCATATTAAAGGAAAAACTCGCCAGAAGCCTAAACGGCATCTGGCGAGCATTAAAGGAAACAATGAATTGAAAGAGCGGCGGATCGCCGCCTTTTTTACGGCCTCTGCGGGCTTCCAGCCGGCTGTTGAACCGGAGTGGAAGGAAGCATAGGATTCGGTGTCGGATTCGCGACCGGATCGCTGCTACCCGAGTTGGATGAGGGATTGCCCAGCGGAACTGGCTGCAGGATCGTTGCCGACGACTTCACACCTGAAGAACCTGTGGTCGGTGCATAGTCCGGACGATAGATTCGCGGAGTTATGAAGAACAGGATCTCATTGGTCGTTCTCGAAACGCCTTTACGTTTGAAGAGATTTCCCAGAATCGGGATCTTCGATAGGCCAGGAGTACGATCCTGGCTTTCGCGTTCATCGTCAAAGAGAACTCCGCCAATCACCGTGGTACCACCATCGGGAACAGTTACCTGCGATTCCATCACCTGACTGCTGATCGGCGGAGGCGCGGATCCTACCGAGTTTCCGGCCGACGAGTTCTCAGCAACCACATCGAGTACTACTGTTCCTACATCCGTGATCTGTGGTGTGATCTCGAGTTTCAGAGGAACATCGATATAAGTTGTCGTAACAATAGGTGTCCCACCGCCCTGGCTTGGCTGGATCGTCTGGATGGGGATCTGTGTCTTGCTTTCGATCTTCGCTTTACGGTTGTTCAGAGCCGTAACACGCGGAGTCGCGATCAGCTTAGCCTGCCCCTTCTGTTCGCCGGCCGAGATAAGCATATTGATCTGAGCAGTCCCAAAGATGCCGGTCGTCAAACCGATCACGGTGTTCGGAATGCTGGATAGAAGGCTACCGTTCGGGCCGCCTCCCGGAAGTCCGGCCGGAACCGGAAGAGTGGTCGCGTTATTTCCAAGCGTTCCACCCTGTGCTCCGCTTCCGCGTGCTCCGATCACAAGGCCCGAAAGCTGTACGCCGATGTCACGGCTGAAGTTGCGGCTTGCTACAACAATACGTGCTTCGATCTCAACCTGAGGCTCAGGCTGATCAAGGATAGCTACTAACTGTCGGATAGCGTCGATGTTCTCGCGAACGTCCGTGACAATTATCGAATTGCTTCGATCGTCGGTCTCGATCGATCCGCGACGTGAAAGACGCTTGCCGATGATCGGCAATAGACCTGCACCGCCGCTCGCACCGCCGGCGCCTGCTCCGCCGCCGGACCCCGCCGGGGTTCCGGATGTCGACGAACCGCGGGACATGCCGCCGGCAGCTCGTGCGTAATTCAATCGAATGAACTCTGTGTAAAGCGGCGAGGCGTCGAGTTTTGTATCGTTCGCTTGCCGCACGATGTCACCTTCGACCGCCAGAGCTTTCTGGTCGGCGACGCGAAGGATCGGACCATTTACCTGGATACCGAGTTCCTGCGCCCGAAGGATCGAGTCAAGAGCGATATTCCAAGGCACGTCACTTACGTTGACTGTGACCGGAACCTGTTTGACAGACTTGTCGATGACGAAGTTCACGCCGTACTGTTCCGTTACGTAATTCAGGATGTCGCGGACGTCGGCGTTAACTACATTGAGATTTATCGGCTCGCCAACAAAACCGGGGTCACCGTATCGGCGTCCCTGGTCCGTACGCTGTCCAAAGGCAACGACGGTGAGCGAGGCTACTATCATAAGAGCGAAGATGGTCTTGCGAACGACATCGCTCAGGGTGATTTGAGAATTCATGTTTCCTCCGTTACGGGTTTCACCAGCAAGTCTGATCTGTGCGGATTTGCGGGCAGTCATTTGAAAACTTTGCGAGACTGGACCTGACCGTGATCATCAGGCCGCGAGGTACTACTAGAACTAATTCTTCTTAGACGCGATTCTCACAGGCTTCTTCGTCTTTGAAAGAGTCTTTGGTGTAGCCGCTTCTTTCGGCGTCGATCTTTCCATTTCAGTCAGAGGCGATATGACCGGTGCGATCGCAACCTTCTTTCCGTCCTGTTCGAAAGCAGGAGCATTTGTCGGTGCGTCAGACTTTGCTTCGGTAGCACCGGCCGGGGCGGTTCCCTGGATCATCTCTTGATTCGAATATTTCCGAAGCGGTTTGTTCTCGACCGAAGACACGAACTTGTCGCGTGCGAGTTTGGTAACCTTTCGGAACACCAACCGATTTTCCTCAACCGCGACTAGCTGGCCGTTGAAGAACTTGTCGCCGGGATAGATCGTGTAAGAGAGCTTGATCGGAGTTGCTTCAACAATAGCTGCATAGCCGCGAGGGGTCTTGAAGATCCCGGTTACCGAAAGCTCGTCAACGGTAAGCACTGACGTCACCTTGGGAACAGGGAGGCCATTCGCTACTGCGTCCTCGCGAAGCCGCTTGTAATAATCGATACGCTGGTCGACGGCAGGTACTCCGAACGATTCTGGCCCCGACCCAACCTTCACACCTCCAGGTCCGACGATGCGCGGATCCCGAGTGCGGGCCCATGCTGGCTTTTCAAACGGATCGCGGCCTTGTGCACTGGCGTCGTTTACCTCTGCGCCGACGACGACGATGGCAAAGGCGAGCATGGCGAGGCGGAGAAAGGGTTTCTGTATTGATGTCTTGATCATGGCTATTCTCTCTTTGGCTGGGTGGGTTCGGAGTGATCTTATTTTGCGGCGGGGGCTGGTGCTGCCGGAGCGGCGGGCTGGCCCGGTTTGGCTGCGGCTCCCGGCTGTCCCGGCGCCGGAGCGGCGGGTTTGTTCAGGGCTTCCGGATCCGCGTAATAAGCGGTTAGCAGAAACTGAGCATGGATCGTCTTATCTGCCTTCTGCTTATCAAGTTGATTGATCTTGAAGTCGCTGATCGAGACAATTCGCGGAAGCTGAGCCATCTTTTCATAGAAGGCACGAAGATTGTTGAAGTTAGCGTCAACCTCGACCTCGACCGGCTTCGACTGAATACCGTCCTTATTCGCGTCATCTCTTGGCGAGAATCGCATTACTATAAGGCGGGAATCTTTGGCGTTGTCCTGCAGCCCTTGAAGGACGTTCGTGATCTCACGCTGTTCCGGTAGAAGGACCTTTAACTCTTCATACTCAGCTGCCTTGCTTGCATAGGTCGCACGAAATTCGTTGATCCTCTGCGTAGCGATCCTGGCGGCTTCATTCTTGGCCTGAAGCTGTGCGACCTGCTCGTTCAACTGGGCGACCTCTTCACGAGTCGGTCCGGTGACGAAGTAGTAGACCGCTCCGTATAGGAGACCGGCAACTACGAGCATTATCAGCAGCTGGAAGTGCCATTTCAGGTTTTTCAGTTTGTCTAACATGTTCTTATCCTTCTGTTTGCGAAATTAGCTGAGACTGTCGACTCAATATTCGGAAATGCTGTTGAGGCTAGTTTTTTGCGACCTGTACGGGTGCAGGCTGGCCTGGGGCCGGGGCGGCCGCTTGGCCATTCGCCGCGGTTACCGTCGGGCTGGCTCCTTTCGCCGAGTATCCGGCCTTGATGGTGAAGTTCACGACGTTGATCTTCTTGGCCTCGGCACCGTTCGTCGGTGGTGCTGCGTTTGTCGGGGTTACCTCGTCCCTCTTCGTCTCGATATTGAGATTCGAGAACAATCCGTTCGAGAATTCGAGGCTGCGTCCGAACTGCGTGACCGCCGCTTCGTCGGGTGAATTTCCCTTGATCTCAACAACTTCGCCCTTCTGTTCTACGCTCTGCAGAAAAAGGCCGGGTACCATCGAGATCCTTTCGCGAAGGGCTTCCAGAACCGCACTCGGACCTTTCTGCTCCTCGCGGAGTTTCTTGATCGCATTGATACGTGCATCGATCGCGGCGATCTTGGTCTCTAGCTCTTTCTGCTCTTTCATCACGCTCTCGAGTTCGGCAGCGATCTGCTTTTGTTCTTCGAGTTGGCGTTCGGCTTCGGCCTTGGCCATCTGGGTGCTGATAACGTCCCAACCGATAACTGCAAAAAGCAGGAATGCGGCCGCGAGAGTCATCATGAGGAGGCGCATGCCGGGGCTAGAGACCTTTCGGTCGACGGACATGACTGCCCCGCCCTGGCGCTCTGTGACTGAATGAAGTAGGTTGATCTTTAACATTTTCTTAGTTCACTCCCCTCATTGCCAATCCAACGGCTACCGCCATTTCGGGCATGATCTCGCTGAGATAATCCGGGTCGAATTTACGTGTGTCCACCTTGATGCTGCGGAACGGATCGAGAACTTCGACCGGCAGTTCGAGGCGGGCTGACAGGTCATGGGCCAAACCGTTGAGCTTCGATCCGCCGCCGGAGATAAGGATCTTCTGAACGACCGTCTGATTGTCTTCCGTCGTAGCACGATAGAAGTCGAACGTCTTCTGGATCTCCATCGCGACGATCTCGGTGACGTTGTTCATCAGAGGCTCGATAGCTTTTTCTTCCAGGCCTTCGACTGCGTGACTAACACCACGCTTCACGGCCTCGGCCTGCTGGAAGCTGAGTCCCAGACTTCGCTGAAGAACGTCGGTAAACTGGCTGCCGCCGACAGTGATGTCACGGCTGAAGAGTGAGGTCGTACCCTTAACGATGTTCACGTTCATTGTCGAGGCTCCGATGTTGAGAAGCGTGACGACCTGCGAAGCATCGGGCTGGTAATTAACTTCGTAGCAGTTCTGCAGTGCGAACGAATCAACGTCGATCACGACCGGTTGTTTGCCGGCGAGCTGCACTGCCTGCTTGATATTGTCGATACGCTCGCGCTTGCACGCGGCGATCAGGACCTGCGTCGAATCGCCCGTATGGCCGGTGATCTGATAATCAAGGCTGACGTCGGCAAGATCGTAAGGAATGTGCTCTTCGGCATGCCAGTCGATCGACTCTTCGAGTTCTTCCTGGCTCATCGGCGGAAGAACGATGTTTTTTATGATCACGGAATGGCCGCTGACTCCGGTCACAACGCTGTCGGCCGAAACGTTATTGTTCGTGCAGACATTGCGGATGCAATCGGAGACGGTGTTCAGCTCCATGATCTGGCCGTCGATGATCGTGTTATCGGGAAGG
>JBDSLC010000228.1:0-6028 GCA_039916585.1 Pyrinomonadaceae bacterium
CGCGCGGGCTTCTTCATTTCATTTATGCGAATCGTTTTCATGGGAACGCCTGCGGCGGCCACGGCCTCGCTAGAGAGAGTGATAAGCGACGGTCACGAAGTCGCGGCGGTCTACACGCAGCCCGACCGTCCGTCGGGACGCGGCAACAAGATCACCTTCTCGCCCGTCAAGCAGTTCGCGATGGAAAATGAATTGATCGTTCTTCAGCCAAGCAAGATACGGACCGATTCAGCCATCGCAGAGTTCCGATCGTTCAACGCAGACATCGCGGTCGTCGTCGCTTACGGCCGGATCTTGCCGGAAACCTTCCTTCATGCGTTTCCGCAAGGCTGCGTTAACGTTCACTTCTCGCTGCTGCCCAAATATCGAGGTGCAGCTCCGGTTAATTGGGCCATCGTGAATGGCGAGAAGGTCGCCGGAGTCACGACGATGAAGATGGATGCCGGACTTGATACGGGCGACATTCTCCTTCAGGGCGAGACTTCGATTGGTGAGGAGGAGAATTCGATAAGTTTGATGGATCGTCTTGCCGGTATCGGGGCAGATCTGCTGTCGGAAACGCTTCAGAATTTCCATTCAATTAAGCCGCGAGACCAGGAGCATTCGGCGGCGACGTTGGCACCAATAATGAAAAAGGAAGATGGAAGGTTTGAATGGACCTTTCCTGCCGAACGGATCACTAGAATGGTGCGCGGTTTCCAGACTTTCCCGAGCACCTACACTTACCTGGACGGAAAGAAGCTAACCATCTGGCGATCACGGGCCAGGGAAGAACGACTGGTAGCGGCTCCGGGAACGATCATCATGGCCGCAGCGAGTGGCTTGGTCATCGCGTGCGGCGAATCATCATTGCTTGAAATCTCGGAACTTCAACTTGAAGGTAAAAAGAGAATGGCTATTCGAGACTTCCTGAATGGAACGAAGCTTAAGGCTGGTGATCGATTAGTCTAAACCTATCCTTCTAGGAGCCAGCTTGCGGCCGCCTCTTCCGTGTCGAACGCCTGCAACGAGAATCCTCGATTTTCACCCACCAAAATGCCAAAATTATTCAAGCTGGCGTGTTCTGCGTGTAGATCGACACAGGCGAGGCGCACATTTTCACGGGAGTCTTGCCAAACTGATCACGAGCCGGTGCACTTCTGCGATCGTTATCATTTACGAAATGTCCTCAATCACGAAAACGCGCTTCAGACCCGATTTGGTGGTCTCATGTGCGATATCGGACCAATATCCGGTCGCTATCTCCAGTGTGTCCCGTTCACCTCTACCAAGGCGAACAAGTATCGCGGCGAGCGCGTAGGGTTCGCGGCCTTTTACGAAGATCTCTACGGGCGGCAAGCCTTTCATTCGTGGATCTTTTGTCTATAGGCCTTGATCTCCGCCTGGGATGCTCTTCCGAACATATATAGGAAATGCAGCACGGCGGATAAGTATGTCAGTACCACTGGCGGTAGCGGGTGGTTGAAGACTGCCGCACAAACCCGTATCATCACGCAAAGAACGACGACTCCCTGTAGTTAAGAACTTTATAGTTCGCGTAAACCACCCGCTACCGCAGGTGGTACCGGCCTCGGAAGCACGACCACGTAAATACAATGGATCTGACGCAGTTTTCACCGAAGAAGCTGGTGGGAAGGTTCGAGCGGCTTCGCTCGCGCTCGCGTCGGAACTTGGCTGATTATCGTCTTTACGCCTACCTGGTCGTTCTCGGGCCGGGAATAATCGCTGCAAATTCAGGTAACGACGCGAGCGGGATCGCCACCTATTCGACCGCCGGAGCTGCGTATGGCTACGGGCTTCTCTGGGCATTTATCCCGATGACGATCGCGCTGATCGTCGTCCAGGAGATGTGCGTGCGAATGGGCGTCGTGACCGGGCAAGGGCTGGCTGATCTGATCCGCGAGCAATTCGGCGTTCGGTGGACGGCCCTCGTGATGACGGCGCTTCTCGTCGCTAACCTGGGCGTGATAGTTTCCGAATTCGTCGGGATCGCGCAGGCGTCGGAACTCATTGGTATTTCCAGATATTTCACCATACCTGCCGCTTCACTGTTCATCTGGTGGCTGGTGGTGAAAGGTACGGCCAAGAGCGTCGAGCGTGTTTTCCTTTTGATGTCGCTCGTGTTCTTTACATATATTATCTCGGCGTTTCTCGCTAAGCCGGATTGGGCTCAGGTTGCTACCGGTTTCACGCGGCCGAACATCAGCGGCGACACTGTCTATATATTCACCCTTGTTGCTTTGATCGGCACCACCGTAACGCCGTTCATGCAGGTCTATGTACAGTCGGCCGTGGTCGAGAAACGAATGGACAAAGATGAACTGCATCTTGCCCGTGCGGATGTGATCGTCGGGACGGTCTTTGCCTGTTTGATCTCGGCCTTCATTGTGATCTGCACAGCCGCGACGCTTAATGCTAACGGGATTTACGATGTGGATACGGCGGCGACCGCTGCCGAATCGTTGGTCCCAATTGCGGGTGAATACGCGAAGTATCTCTTCGCGATCGGGCTGCTCGGGGCCGCGATGCTTGCGATGGGTGTGCTGCCACTCGCGACCGCCTTCTCATTGAGCGAGGCGCTGGGATTTGAAAAAGGCATTTCGCGATCCTTCCGCGAGGCTCCGATATTTCTCGGGATATTTACTAGTCTCCTCGTGATCGGAGCGTTGGTCGCGATGATCCCCGGCATTCCTCAAATACCGCTCCTGCTTGTCACGCAATGCGTCAATGGACTGCTGCTCCCTGTCATCCTGATCGCGATCGTAAAACTCGCAAGCAATGAAGAAATAATGGGTGAGCACCGCAATACCACGCTCTTCAACGTCGTCGCGTGGGGAATCACGATGGTGGTCTCTTCGCTGTCGCTTCTGTTGATTGGGAAGACGATTGTTGGTATGTTTTAGCACCACATATGGCGGCAGCCGACTTCTATAAAAAGGTAATTTATTTCGTATTAGTTGCGGGCTCCGTTCTTCTCGCTCTTATCATCCTGTCATTTCTCGAAGAGGTCGGACGGAATTATCTGATCTCTAATTTTCCATTCGACCTCGACCCACGCGGGCGTCTGATCCCGCGGCCGGGCCCGGGCGCGCCGGACATGATGACGGCTACGGGTATCTCGCTGGTCGAGAATGTATTGCGTATTTTCAAGATCGTTTTGTGGATGGTCTTCGTTGTCTCGGTCATCAGGCTGCTAACGCGGCTGCTGTTCGAGACCGTGCTTCGATCAGCCTCGCAGACCGAGATCGCATCGTTGCTGAAGACTGTCCTTTCGGTCGTCATATATATCGTCGCGTTCTTCGTGATCTTTCAGTCGCAATATCCCCAGATCGAACTCGCGCCGCTGTTCACTGGATCTGCAATTCTCGGTATTGTCGTCGGTCTCGCGCTGCAAGATACTCTTGGAAACCTGTTCGCGGGCCTTGCTCTACAGGTCGATCATCCGTTCGAGGTTGGGGATGTCATAGTGATAACGAATCGGGGACAGGGCGTGGTCGAGAGCGTGTCGTGGCGGGGTGTTCGGCTGCGAACGTTTCAGAATAAGCTGCTCGTCATCAGCAATGCCGTACTCGGCAAGGAAGTCATCGAGGTTTCCCCGCAGAACAACCTGAATGCTCGGATCGTGAATTTCAATACCGTATTCGCGGCTTCTCCGGCAAGGACTGCTCAAGTTGTACGGGATGCGATACGGCAAGCGGAGAACGTTTCGCAGAAGATGCGGCCGATCGTTCGGATCAACGGGTTTGGGGACAGCAGCCTAAACTGGGAGATCAAATATTGGCCGGAGAACTATGCAAAGTTCAACGATACCGACGCTCTTCTTAGGCAGCGAATCTGGTATGCCTTCCAGCGCGAGGGCATCCATTTTGCATTTCCGACGCGTACGGTCTACTCAGCTGTTGAACCGGAGCCTCTTTCAGCCGAGGAACAGATCTCATCGACTACCGAGTATCTGGACCATGTACCGATCTTCGCACCGCTGTCGGATGAAGAGACAGCTCAACTTGCACGCTCGTCGATCCGACGGGTTTACGCTCCCGGCGAGACGATCGTTCGGAAAGGCCAGGAGGGAAATTCAATGTTCATGATCATCCGCGGCTCGGTAAAGGTTCAGTTACCGGACGGTGTTGGATGGCGAACGATAAATCAGCTTGGCCCGAACGATTTTTTTGGCGAGATGAGCTTGCTAACCGGTGAGCCTCGGAGTGCGAACGTTGTCGCGGACGAAGAAACGGACGTGATGCAGATCCGCAAGACAGCGGTGAAGCCCATCTTCGAAGCAAACCCGGAGCTGATGGATTCGATCTGCGCGATCGTGGAGGAGCGCAAGAAACTGCTCACTCAAGAGAAGCTCGAACAGACAATGCGTCCGACGAGAGCGGAATCAGGCATGATGTCGGCGATCAGGAAATTCTTTGGTATTGGGGAATATTAGCCGATGTTGCGGTCGTAGATGTCGTGAAGGACATCGGTTATCGGCTGACGATTTGCGTACTCTTCTTCTTTTGAACCCTTCTTCGGCTTTTTCTTCTTTCCGTTGTGATCGAGGCTCGCCGACTGCGTGAATGCGGCCTCGATAGTCGCCGGCTGCGGTGGGACCTCTTTGTATGAAGGAGCTTCGGTCCGGCCGTGTTCCTGACTTTCGACAGTACCAGCCTCTAGTTCATGGCCGTTCGCGTTGAATGGTTCGCCGGTGGCGTAAGCCGTTCGGCTAGCCTCAAGGAGCGAGTGCCCCCGAACCTTACGCGCACGTTCGAGCGATCGAAGAGCGGCAGAGGTCAATGGAGCATCTGCCGGCTCGCGTTCGATCTTGCGTAGGATCTTGACGTAATTACGGAGTTCTTGGGTCGGATATACGTATGACAACTCATCCGCTGAGGGGTTCTCAATCACTGAGCCAAGGTGATTCACAGCCGATTTGTGATCGCCGATCTTGTTATAGAGCGCGCCGAGAGCAAAGCGCACCAGCGGCGGTGCAGCACTCATTCGGTGGATGATCTCCTCACCGCGAGTGATGGTCTCGTGAACCTCGAAACCGTACCAACGCCGATCATCGCTCCGCAGGATCTCGTTTGCTGAGAGATAGAATTCGAAGATCTCGCGGGTCTCGTTTCGCGGGCCGGTGGAGAACATTCGGATTGTGAAATAAGCGAAGATCCCGAAGAAAAAGATAACGAACACCGGGATATTCGTAACAATCAGCATCGAGGCGATAACGACCAAGGCGAGAGCATATTGCCCTTTCTCCTTCATCGCGGTCGGGAGCTTTTTCTGCAACTTGCTTTCGCTCAAGCGTCTTTCCTTTCCTCGCTATCGACGATAGTATCTTCTACTTCAATCTTCGCCTCTTTATCTTCAGCTTTTGCTCCGTTCGAACCGTTCGTCCGATGCTCTGCAGGTTTGGCGGATTCTTTCTTTTCAGCCTCAGCCTTAACCCCGAACTCGGCGAGGAAGTCCATCACCTTATCGGCGACCTTATACGGCGAGTTGACGACGAAATTGAGCGTCTCGGAAAGAGCGATACTTTCAAGCCGGACGAGTTCCGCCATTTTTTTCTCCAGCGGAAGATCTTCGAACCGCTTTCGGTAATCCTCGGCCTGATCCTTATCTTCCTCGATGGCAACGGCCTTTTCTTTGGTCATTACTACAACTTCTCCAACTTTTTCGATCTTGGCATGGCATGCGATCCGCCATCCTTGGTCAAGGTTTGCTTCATTCTCCGCGGCAGTCTTCTCCGAAAGAAATTCGGCCCCGTTGATCACCTGCACCTGGCAATAATGTTCGCCACTTCCAGGCACACACTCATCTTCAAACTTAATCCCAAAACGCTTGGCGGCGTCGGATAGGTAGGTGCCTACTGCAACCAAACCCTCGGCATTCTCGCGCTCGAATCGTACTTCCGCATCATTCATAAAACTTTTAACTGGCGACCGACGAACGTACTCGAACTCTCGGCTGCGCTCCTGAGGGGGATGTATGTACGTCACCCGTTTTTGTCTGACATTCGGAGCACGTGCCCCACATTCTA
>JBDSLC010000229.1:0-1919 GCA_039916585.1 Pyrinomonadaceae bacterium
ACCTGCGTGAACATATCTTCGTCTCCAGACGACCAAGTTTAACTCATTCGCGGCAGTCTGCTCACTATCAATTGGCCATCCAAAAGTGGCAAAATTGCTGAATGGCAGAGACAGCTTCGATCCGAACCGGCGAGGAGATAGATACCGCAAGTCTGGGGCGATACTTGCAAAGCCATCTCGCAAATTGCGACGAAGAACTTAGCGTCGAGCAATTTCCAGCCGGCAGTTCGAATCTGACATATCTCGTGCGCGCGGGAGCCACCGAATATGTACTTCGCCGTCCGCCGTTCGGGAATACGGTAAAGTCTGCGCACGATATGCGACGAGAGTTTGAGACGCTCTCAAAACTTTCGGCCATATACTCACCCGCGCCGAAACCGCTGTTCTTCTGCGATAACGAATCGGTCATCGGCTCCGAATTCTATCTAATGGAACGCCGCCACGGCCTCATCATCCGCGGTCAAATTCCAAGCAGCGACGATCGTGTCAGTAGCCCCCGTGTCAGTAGCCCGCACGTAAGTAAGGGCTCCGTTGAGGGTCAGAACAACCTAGTTTCACCCGAGGATGTGAACAATTCGCAGCCTGCCCGCGAACAGGTCTGCCGCAGCTTCATCCGAAACCTCGCTGACCTTCACTCTCTCGACTACAGAACCGCCGGCCTCGCGGAGTTGGGACGTCCCGAAGGATACAACCGTCGACAGGTCGAAGGCTGGGCCAAGCGCTACTTAGCTGCAAAAACTCACGAGTGGGATGCGCTCGAGAATTCCATCAAATGGCTCAACGAAAACATACCCGCAGAATCCGGGACTTCGTTGATCCACAACGATTACAAGTTCGACAACGTGATGCTCGACCCCGCGGATCTGGGACGAATCACCGCCGTGCTCGATTGGGAAATGGTCACGATCGGAGATCCGCTGATGGACCTTGGAACCACGCTCGGCTACTGGATGTCGCCCGACGCCGGTGATGAACTTCTCTCGATGCCGTTCAATCCACGAGTATTGATGGAGAAAGTAACACGTTTGCAAATCGTTGAAATGTACCAGCAGGAAGTGGGACGCGAACTTCCCGACCTGCTTTTCTACTACGTCTTCGGCACCTTCAAGATCGCCGTCATCGCGCAACAGATCTATGCCCGATTCGCGAAGGGATTCACAAAGGATAAACGATTCGCGAATTTTGATCGATTCGCCGTGGCCTTGGGACAAATCGCGAAGGATGCCATTGGTAGACGGGTTGTTTAGCTCTTCGGTTTAACGGGACCGTCAGCCGGATTGATCATTAGCAAATCGACTGCTGCTTCCTTTCCATCAACGAAGAGAGCAAATCCTTCATTGCACCAGCCTTTCTCGTATTTAGAGGAGTATTTCAGCCGCACTTCGCGAAACGAGGCTTGCGGTGCAACCTGTGAATCGATTTCGCTCTTCTCAAGGAAGCGTCCGTTATCCTCCTTCAGTTTCTTGAGGCTAGCAACAAATTCCTCCCTAGACTGCTCTTTCTTGAGACGGTCAGTCAGTAAATCGTAAACAGCTCGAAAATCATCTTGATTGTAAAGTTGATGTATTTGTTCGATCGTTTTACGAGCGACAGCTTTATCGTCGTCATAGTAAATCGGCTTAACATTGATACATGAGGAGGTGGCAATCAGACAAAACATTATACAAGTAATTACTAATGAATTCTTCATCATCAATTCCCGGACATGCGTTCCTTCCACGACTGCGGATTCGAGCCGTCATCGCGGCGTTCCATCGTGATGGCTCCGGGTGAAGGGCAGACAAGTGCGCAGAGGTTGCAGCCGACGCACTCTTCTTCGATCACGCGCGGATAGCGGTGGCCGTTTGATTCGACGAATTCGAACGACTGGTGAGCACCGTCTTCACAGGCGACGTAGCAGAGATTGCAGCGGATGCATT
>JBDSLC010000230.1:0-15578 GCA_039916585.1 Pyrinomonadaceae bacterium
AGCAAAACAAGCAGGACGCCGACGCGGCCAAGTGGTTCGCTCAGGCTGAGACGGCTGTTGATGCCGCGATCGCCGCAAAACCGACATTCGCGAACTATCGCGCGAAGTCCAGCATTCTTTTCAACGCAGGAAAAACTCAACCTGCACTCGCCGCTACCGAGAAAGCGATCGAAGTCGGGAAGGCTGAAAAAGCGGATGTCACCGCGTTGGAGAAGCGTGCCGCTGACCTGAAGGCCGGAAAACAATAGTCTATTGCGTCTAGACAATATGCGGTGGTTGGCATCTAATTCGTTAGGTCGACCATCGCATATTTTTGTAACAATTTAGGAGCCTTATATATGAGATCACTTGCGTCGCGTTGTGTAGTTTTTCTCCTGGTTTTTGCGTTTGTATCCACGCCGGTCTGGGCCACCTGTGGCGGAGGAGGCGGCGGCGGCGGCGGTGGCATGACGGGCAGCGGCTCCAACGGCGGCGGCTCGAAACCGGTCGTCTATCACGTTCCGTGGAAGACGGCCGATGCGACCAAGGCGAAGCCCGCCACTGAAGGCTTGATCCTTTACTGGTTCCCTGCGTCGAAACAGGAGTTGAATAGCTCTCCGCTGCGCGAATCTCGGGATCTTTCGGTTTACGCCGGGCAATGCATATCGATGCAGTTGGCGGATACAACCACGGCGAACGCCGAGTCGCTGATCGGTGGTTCGAAACTTCCCGTTGCCGTCCTGGCAAACCCGGACGGAACGGCCGTCAAGAAGGTCGAGAATACAGCCGGCAAACTTAAAGTTACCGACGTTGAAAAGCTCGTCAGCGGCGAGATCAAAAGCCGCACGACGGACATCGACGCCAAACTCGCGGACGGCAAAGCCAAGGCTACCGCAGGTGACAATGGCGGAGCGATCGCTGCTTATAAAGAGGTGGTCGCACAGAAATGTATGTTTCCGAAGAAAGCGAAGATAGCCTCGGCGGAGCTGAAAAAGCTCGGCGAACAGAACATCGGAGCGATCCCTGACGCTGCGGATCTGAGTCCGGCGGTGACCGCAAAGATCGTGAATACGATGCGAGCCGGCCTTATCGCCGAGAATGCAGGTAAGTATCTCATCGCTGAAAAATACTACGCGGCGGCTAACAAAATAGACCCGGCTGATCCGACGCCGCTTCGGTATCTGGCGGAATTGAATCGACACCACATCGGCGACTGGGATAAAGCAAAAGAGGAGTTTCACGAGCTTCTCGACATGCCGAACGCCGATCCGCTGTCGCGAGCGGTAGCCTTGCACGGACTGGGGAAGATCACGATCCACGAGGGCGAATTCAAGAAAGGACTTGGATTAATGGAACAGTCGGTCGACGCGTATCCGATCGCTCTTGCGTATAGAAACCTGGCAGTCTACTGGGTCTCTGAATACGACCGCGAGAAGGGCAGCTATTACATCGACAAAGCTCTGGCGATGGATCCGCAGGACCCGTACAACGTTATCTTTTCGGCAGTCTTCATGGCAGGCAGCGGCAAGAAAGCCGAGGCTCTGGCGATAGCGAAACAACACATCAACCTGACGCCTGCGTCCTACAACCTCGCCGCGATCTTCGCCCAGAATGGAGACAAGGCGAAGGCTCTTGAGCTATTGAAGCGGCATTTCTATGAGTTCGAACGCTTTCACGCTGTTAGGGAAAAGGAAATGATGGAAGCTCGTGTCGACGCGGTGTTCGATTCCGTGCGGCAGGACAGTGAATTCCTGGCACTCACGCGATTTGCCGATGGCAAACTTCCTATGCAGATGTCGCCGAGGCAGGCGGCCGATCCCGCAATGCGGATGAATTAATTGAGAAAGGCGGTCCGAGCGGCCGCCTTTTTTATTTTGCCCACGTATCCCAAACAGCCTTCGCAACCTTTGCGATCACCGTTTCGCGTCCTTTCTCGTCCGCCGACGAATCGCCTACAAACACCGCGATCGCAACGTGTTTGCCGTTCGGGAGCGTGATGATGCCGATATCGTTTGTCGCTGACGTAACTCCATCTTTCGTTCCGCCTGTTCCGGTTTTGTGTGCTACCGGCGTTCCGGGTGGGAGCTGACCCTTCAATCGGTTCTGTCCGGGTACGGATTCGTACATGTATTTGAGCAGGAGCAGTTCCTTTTGTTCGGCGCCGGCTGGCACCTCGGCCTTTTGACTCCACAATATGGTCAGCAGTTGAGCTGCAGCCTCGGGAGTCGCCCAGTTTTCGTACTGCAGATCCCAAGCCTTGCCGAACTCTTTGTGAGTCCGTTTCATCTGCATATCGGATATTCCAATCGATTCCAGGTACGCCTGAACCGCAGTCGTTCCGCCAACTATCCGCGTGAGAACGTCACACGCAGTGCCGTCGCTCTCGACAAGTGCGAGGCGAATGAGTTGGTCCAGTGTTACCTCGCCACCTTTGGGATTTTTGTCACGTAGCGGCGACCGTTGATTTGGGTTGACGAGGTCATCGGTCGTGAATTCTATCTTCTGATCGAGGGTAAACTTTCCATCTGCTACCTGCTGCATTACCAGCATCGCGACCGGAAGCTTCACGACACTCTGCATCGCGAAATGCTCGTTTCCGTTGAAGGATACCGACCGATCCTCTTCCATCAGCAAAGCAAACACGCCGAGCTTGCCCCTCGCCTCGGCTCCGATCTCAGCGATCTTAGATTGGAGTGCTTCGTCTTCCGGATAGACCACCTCGGTCGATGGATTCACGATCTCATCAACCGGAACAACCGTCGGCGTCGAGCTGCAAGCCGACGCCAGAGCAACCGCGAGAAACAAGATATGGACGAGGTACTTAGACATGAAGAAAATCAAAGAAGCGTTCCGTAAATCCCAAGATTGAGCGAATAAGCCGAATCTCCGGTCGCAACGATCATCTCGCCGTTGCGGGTGAAGCATAGGCCGACGACTCCGCCGCCGGCGATAAAGTGTTCGATCTCGCGGGTGTCGGCGTCGATGCGGACTATGCCGTGGCGGCCTTTGTGGCAGGCGGCAACGTAGAGATTCCCTTCCCGGTCGAACGCGAGGCCCTGCGGACGTCCGAGCCCACGGACGTATCGCTCGACCTGGCCATCGATATCGACGGCATAAATAAAATCGCTGCTCGCGAATCCGGGCGACGAAACATACAGGCGTCCATCCGGGCCGAATGCGATATGAAATGCTGCGACGGAAGGTTCGATCACGGCGAAGGTTTCTTTACTACCGTCCTCGAATACGCGATAGATGGTTCCCGAGCGGTCGCCGACGTACATCATTCCGCTCGCGTCAAACGCGATCCCGGTTGCGACACCGAGGTCGCGTGCCACTGCGACCCCAGCCTCGCCTTTATCGATCCGGCTCACTGTACCCTCCGCTCGATTGGTGACGTACATCGCACCCGTAGGGCCGAACGCGATTCCCGTCGGATTCAGCATCTCGACCGGAAGCTCATCAAGATAGCCGTCGGTCTCTAATCGAAAGAACGTTGTTGGCAACTGCTGACCTCGTGCTCCCGATCGCGTGAGGATAAGGGCGTCATCGCTCGGGTCGATCGCGGGATTGGCGACTATGTGCATATCGCTCGCCACACGCTTTCCGGTCGCAACCACGTAGCCATTCGATTCCTGATCGCGTGTTTCGATCTGCACGATACAAGTTGAATCGTCGATCTCAGGCAGCGGCACTACAACACGCCGTGACGATGCGGCCGAGACGCGGCATTCAACGCCGTTCGCTAGGCATCGAACTGACTCGCCGGTCGGAACTCGGAGCCCCTCAACCAGTATTTCGATCTCGCCCGATGGAATGGCCCGATTTGGGATTATTTCCCTGATTTTCACTGTACCGCTCATATAATGGTTACTTCGAGTGTACGCATGCCCCTTTCCGGTGTCGAATTCGGTCAGTTTGACCGAGTTTGCGTGTGAGCGTTTACGGCACAGCCAAGCGGACGTAAAATTCTATTGGCAACTCTTCGCCCCGCACCTCACAGACTCCCTTTCTTCGCACCACCACCTATGTTAAATCGAATCGACGATCTTCTGAGAATGGCAATGAGCTTTGGCGCGTCCGACCTCCACCTTCGCGCCGGTTCGACTCCGGTCGTAAGGATAAACGGCGAACTCAACCCATTGGCTGGCGTTCCTAAGTTGAATCAGGATGAGACGCTTGAGATGGCGTTCTCGATGATGTCGAATCGCCAAAAGCAGCATTTTAAGGAGGTGTTCGAGGTAGATCTGGGATACGGAGTTACTGGGCTCGGACGTTTCCGAGTCAACATCTTTCAGCAGCGAAACTCGATCGGCATCGTCGCCCGCGTAATTTCCGACCACATACGAAATTTCGACGAACTCGGTCTTCCGCCGGTATTGAACAAGGTCGCCGGTGAAAATCGCGGTCTAATTCTTGTAACTGGAACGACTGGGTCGGGTAAATCGACGACCCTTGCGGCGCTGGTTGACCACATAAACCAGAATCGAAACTCGCACATCGTCACTATCGAAGACCCGATCGAGTTCCTGCACAAGGACAAAGAATCCTTCATAACGCAGCGTGAGGTCGATGTCGATACTCGATCGTTCGCTGAAGCTCTTCGCGGAAGCTTACGTCAGGATCCGGACGTGATCCTCGTCGGCGAAATGCGTGATCTCGAGACTATCGAGACCGCTTTGGTCGCCGCTGAAACGGGCCACCTCGTGCTTTCAACCCTCCATACTCTTGACGCGGCCGAGACGCTAACCCGAATCATTTCAGCATTTCCGCCGTACCAGCAGAAATCGGTCAGGATCCAGTTATCAGGCTTGCTGAAGGGAGTCGTGTCACAACGGCTTATCAAAGCCGAGAAAGGAAGCCGCGTTCCGGCGGTCGAGGTAATGATCTCAACTCCGCTCATTCGCGACTATATTCTGTACGAGGAAAAAACTGCCTCGATCCGCGACGTCATCGCGGCCGGAACGTCGCAATACGGTATGCAGACCTTCGACCAATCGCTATTTTACCTACATCAATCGGGTCTCATCTCTCTCGAAGAAGCACTTCGCGGAGCCACAAATCCCGACGAATTCCGTCTCCGGCTCGCCGGCGTACAGAATACGTCCGGAATGGCGAAGGAAGAGATGGAGAAAATGGGTGGCGTCTCGAACATCAGCAGCCTGCTTGAGCGAAATTAGGCGCAATGCAGAAGTCCGCGCATAAGCAAGGGCGTACTGTCTAATTGATAGTTACGCCCTTGCTTCCGCGCGGGCTTCGGCATCGTACCCGCAAATCCCTATTTTTCAGGCATTTTCGGCATCGAAACCTTGACAGGAAAGCGTTTAGACGTGTAAATTTTAGTTTTACCCGTTCAGCTTGAATTCCCCTAACGGCACCGAATTCATCGGAGACGCGAGAGGTAGAAGTTGGCAACGCTCTAGTTATATCAAGTAAGGAAGTCGAAACAGTTAATGACAAACGACGTTAAGGAACAGACTGAGGAAACGAATACCGGCGATTCCCCAGTTGTGGCACAACAGGACACGGCAGATGCAGCAGGCGCACCGGTGAACGCTGCATCAGAACCGAAAGAAACACCCTCGTACGAATCGGGCGCTTCAGGCGAGTTCGATTTTGGAGCGATCCTCGAACAATTCGAGCAGGAACAGACCGTTTTTCATAGCGGCGAGCTGGTCGAAGGTAAGGTGGTCGGCGTATCAGAGCACGGCGTTCTTGTCGATTTCGGATACAAATCAGAAGGCGTCATCCCGACCGAGGAATTTGAGCAGCCGCTCGAATCGTCGGTAGCCGTTGGTGACACTATCCAGGCTGTCATCAAGCACATCGGCGGCGAGGGTCAGCCGTTGCTGTCGAAGAACGACGCCCTGGGTCGACGTGTGTGGACCGATCTTGAAGAGGCCTTCAAGAACGATGCTCCTGTACGCGGAATGATCACCGGCAAGATCAAGGGCGGCCTTAAGGTCGATCTCGAAGGCATCGAAGCATTTCTTCCGGGTTCGCAAGTAGATTCGCGTCCTGTTGGCAACCTTGATCCCTACATCGGCACGGAGATCGAAGCCAAGATCATCAAATTCAGCCGCCGCCGCAACAACATTGTGCTGTCGCGCAAGGCGATCACAGATCTTGAGATCAATGAACAGAAGAGCGCTACGCTCGAAAATATCGATCTCGGCCACATTGTCGAAGGAACGGTCAAGAACCTCACCGAATACGGTGCTTTCGTTGACATCGGCGGAATCGACGGTCTTCTCCACGTAACGGATATGTCGTGGGGACGTCTCCACCATCCCGGCGATATGTTCAAGGTCGGGGATCACGTTCAGGCAAAGGTCCTGAAACTTGATCGCGAGAAAGAGAAGGTTTCGCTTGGTTACAAGCAGCTTCAAGCGGATCCCTGGTCGACCGTGATCGAAATGTACGCGGTCAACTCCAAGCTAACGGGTAAAGTTTCGTCGGTTACCGACTACGGTGTTTTTGTCGAACTCGAGCCCGGCGTTGAGGGCCTGGTTCACGTATCAGAGATCTCATGGGCAAAGCGTTCAGCAAGCCCGAAGCGGATGTTCAACAAGGGCGATGATGTTGAGGTTCAGGTTCTCGGCGTCGATACCGAAGAGAAACGCATCAGCCTTGGCATGAAGCAGCTGCAGGAAAACCCATGGGATTCCATCGGAGCTCGATATCCCGTTGGCACAAAGATCCGCGGTAAAGTTCGCAACATCACCGATTTCGGAGCTTTCGTTGAGATCGAAGACGGCATTGACGGACTTGTACATGTGTCCGACATTACTTGGGCCAAGAAAGTGAAGCATCCGAAAGAGCTTCTCAAGAAAGACCAGGAAGTTGAGGCGATCGTCACCAACATTGACGCTCGCGGACAGCGTCTGTCGCTTTCCATGAAGGATCTTACGCCGAGTGCGTGGGAGAGCTTTATCGCTACCCATCGTGCCGGCGACGTCGTCCGAGGAAAGGTTTCACGATTCACCAGCTTTGGCGTTTTTGTTGAGCTCGGCGAGGGTTTGGAAGGCCTCTGCCATATTTCCGAACTGTCGGATGAGCGGGTGGAACGACCCGAGGACGTAGTTCAACTCGAGCAGGAAGCCGACTTCCGCATTCTCCGTATCGAGAGCGCCGACCAGAAGATCGGACATTCATTCCGTGCGGTTGGTAAAGCCGACGAGCCTGCGGTCGACAGCCGTATCTATTCGAGCGAAGCGAAGGGCGGTATGGCGAGCCTCGGCGAACTGGCTAATCTTCTAGGTGGTGAGACGGCTGTTGAAGAGCCGGAGATGACCAAAGAAGAGAAGGAAGAAGCGAAGCTTGCCCGCAAGGAACAGGCTCGTCGCGAATACGAGGAGAAGACCGCCCGCGAGGCTGAAGAAGCCGCGCAGGCCGAAGCAGCGGCTGAGGCAGCCCCCGCTGAAGTTGAAGCGGATGCGGTTGCGGTTGCGGCTGAAGATACTGCCTCGACGGAAACTTCAGAGGAAGCAACTGCGCCAGAAGCGACTGAGGAAACTGCGGTTGCTGAGGAAGTCCCGACGGCGGCGGACGCTGAGGATGAAACTCCTGCGGCTGAAGTGACCGTTGAAAACCCGGTTGCTGAGGAAGCACCTGCTGCGGACGCAGCGGTTTCGGAAGAAACAACGACGGAGGCAGCCGACGAGGCTGCCTCGTCCCCGGAAGCGACTGCGACGGAGTCAGACGCCGCAACGGCGGAAACGGGTGAAGCTTCTGATGAAGAATCGGAAAAAACCGCCGCTTAGTTATTTGTCGGATTTGAGCTAAAGGCTCGCTTTTCAATCCATTTCGAAGAGGAGACGGAAATGACGAAGGCCGACCTTGTTGAACGAGTCGCACACGAAGCTGAGATGACGAAGAAAGACGCCGAGCAATTGGTAGAGATCGTCTTCGACAGCATCACCGCGTCGCTCAACAAGGGGGAGAAGATAGAACTTCGTGGCTTTGGTAGTTTTCGTGTCCGTGAACGCAATTCCCGCAAAGGCCGCAATCCCAAAACCGGCACCGCCGTCGACATCCCTGCAAAACGCGTGGCTTACTTTAAGCCCGGCAAAGAGCTGAAAGAACTTATCAATAACGCTGAATAGGTTCAACGCCCACACTACTTAACTCAATTTCTTAGTCTACTGATTGGCCTTAGAGCTAGCCTTTTCGGGTCGGTCGCTGCGGTCGAACGCCTCGTCTTCGATCTCGCCGCCGGGTGATACGGGTATGTCACGCGGGTCGCTATACTTCATCCCGCGCTCTTCGCTATCCATCTCCGGGACGATCTTGAACGCCCCCGATGGCGGCGGAACGTAGCCCGGATAATCGACGCGGGAATGATAGATCGCGATCAGCGACCGGATCATCGCCTCGCGGATCTGGGTCAGTTCTCGCAAGGTCAGGTCGCATTCGTCGAGCTGGTCGTCACTAACGATCGCATCGATGATCTTGGTAACAATGAAGCGGATGTTCTCTGGATTTGGCTCGGCCAAAGATCGGGCCGCAGCTTCGCACGAATCCGCGATCATCATTATCGCCGCCTCGCGAAACTGTGGTTTAGGCCCGGGATATCGAAAATCGTTTTCCGAAATGTCATCCGATTCTCGAGCCTCGGCTTGAGCCTTCTTTAGGAAATAATGGAGCGTTCGCGTTCCATGATGCTGCGGAATGAAGTCGATTATCCGCTGCGGCAAGCCCATCTCTTTCGCCAGCTTTACGCCATAGGTCACGTGACTGATGATGATCTTAGCCGATTGAGCCGGCTTCAAACGGTCGTGCGGATTCTTGCCGAGTTGGTTCTCCACAAAATGTTCCGGAGCTGCCGTCTTCCCGATGTCGTGATACAAAGCACCGATCCGCGAGAGCAAAGCATTGCCCCCGACCACGCGACACGCTTCTTCAGCCAACTGTCCAACCGCATGAGAATGTTGATTCGTTCCCGGAGCACGCAACGCCAACTGTCCCAACGCAGGCAGATCCGCGTTCGACAACTCCAACAGTTTCACATCAGTCAGTATTCCGAATAGCGATTCACACAACGGCATGAATACCGCCACGGCCGCCGATGTAATGATGCCGCCGGCCAACCCGCACGCAATTGCGAGCAACACCGTGTTCAGCACGAACGGCTGCTGCATATAGGCGATCAAAGCGACTGCTGCCATCGCGCTGGCAAGCCCCACCAATGCTCCCGCGATCGTCACGGTCTGCCTCGTCCGATATTGGCTGATCCCATAAACCGCCACAGACGATCCGATCGCGGCAAAGATCGCGAATTCCAATCCACGCGGAGCGAGCAACCCAGCGAGCAACGCTGTGAACAATCCGGTAAAGATCGCCGTGCGTCTGTCGGCAAGCAGGGTCATCAGAAGGCTGCCGAAGGCGAACGGCACCGCGAACGACCACAACGTGGGATCGTTCAACGGCGCCCTAATATTCTGCGAGGCAGTAAAATCCGCGAGCCGGAAAAACACTGCCATCAACACCGTCTGGGCGACGACTACAAAGCCTAACAAAGCAAAAGTCCGCTGCTGTGACAATGCCAGCCGCGGGACGATCCCGCGGTGCTCAACGAACTTCCACGCCCCCCAATATAGAGCAGAGATCAACGCCAGCAATCCAAGGAAGCGGTTGTACTTGCGGTTCGATGAACTGTAGTTTGTAATGGCCCCGATTTTGGAGAGTATATCGGGTGTGATGATGTCGCCCTGATCGGCGATCTTCTGGCCGCGCTTAAGCGAGATCGTCGCGGCAGGAACACCTTCGGCGACCGCGCTACGCGAGCCGTCGGTCGCCGACGCGTCATAGATCACACTCGGTTGTACCAGCGGGGATGTCGCAGCCACAAAGGCTTGCACCTCGGCATCGGAAAGACTCGGTATCGAATCGATCGCACCTGCAAGCTTCTGCCGGGCGAGCGAAAGTGAGGTCATCGTCGAGATCGGATTTCGAGCCTGTCGGGTATCGCCCGGCCGCTGGCGATCGATGATCTCAACCTCGCTTTCCAGATGAACCGCGTCCTGATCGGCATAGACATCGCCCGACGCATTTTCGCGGAGCAACCGCGTGATGGAATCAAGCTCGTTAGCCGTGAACCGACGTGAAGAAAATATTTTACCCAGTTCCGCCCCGCCAACTCCGGTCCATGCCGTATCCTTCTGGGAATTAGAATTCCCTCGATTCGCAGATCCATCCTGCGACCGATTCAGCTTGTCCCACGCCGAACGAAAATTCTGCACCGCCTCGTCGCCTCGCCTAGACTCAAGCGAAAAGATCGGCCGAATAGACGCCCGGACAGTCTCGCGCTCGCGTTCCGTCGCGATCTCATCTACAAAGTAAATATCCGCCGGAGTAATGATCGCCTCGCGCGCGATGTCTCCTTCGTTGTAGAAGTTCTCACCAGCCGACTGCCAGATGGGATTCTGAATGAAGAGCGTTGTAACGATCGAAAGAAAGGCGAACCCGACCCAAAACTGCTGCCGCGGAGAAAACGAAGTCAACGGCCCGCGAATGACGCCCCAGATCTTCCTTCGCCACTTCTGAAGCGGCGACTGCATTTCTTGGATTCGATTGCTCACGCCGTCTGTGTCGCGCCTGCCTCGTCCGTGACCCTCGCGCCGATCCGATCCGTCAGCGGACGAAGCGAATCCTTGCGAATAGCTGAAATTGCCACGCTATCTACTTGCTTGTCAAGGGTTATCTGCCGCTGGAGGTCGGCGATCACCCCGTCTGAAACGAGATCTGCCTTGTTCAAAACGATGATCTGCGGGATCGAATTCAGCTCAAGATCGCCGAGGATCTTCGTCACAGATTCGATCTGCTGTAAGGCGCGCGGGTTCGACGCATCGACCACGTGAACCAACAGGTCGCTGTCCGAAATCTCCTCAAGGGTGGCACGAAACGCTGCGACGAGCGGCTGGGGAAGATCACGGATGAATCCGACGGTATCGTTGATTATCACTTCCTGTTCGATCGGCAAACGCAGCCGCCGCGACGTCGGGTCGAGCGTCGCAAACATCTTTTTCTCCGCAAACACCGCCGACTGGGTTAGCGTGTTGAGCAGCGTCGACTTCCCTGCGTTCGTGTAACCAACGAGCGAGATCACCGGCAGATTCTTATTCGATCGGACCTTCCGACGCTCCTGCCGCTGCCGTCCGAGCGAATCAACTTGACGCTCAAGCTGCGCGATCCGATCGCGTACGCGCCGCCGATCAGTCTCCAATTTCGTTTCACCCGGCCCGCGTCCGCCAATTCCGCCCGCCAGTCGCGAGAACGCCGAATTTTGCCCGACTACCAACCGCGGCAGTAAATATTTAAGCTGCGCGAGTTCGACCTGCAGCTTACCTTCCCTGCTCTGCGCTCGCTGGGCGAAGATGTCCAGAATTAGCTGCGGCCGATCAATAACCTTGAGGTCGGTAGCCTCGCTAAGCGATCGCACCTGAGCAGGCGAAAGCTCCGTATCGAACACGATCAGGTCCGCTCCTAGGCGCATCGACCTGATCAAAAGCTCATCGAGCTTTCCTTTACCGAGAACGGTTTTCGCGTCGATCTGCGGCCGCCGCTGGATGAGCTTGTCCAGCACGAGCACATCAGCCGATGTCGCTAACTCCTCCAGCTCCGCCATCGACTCTTCCGCGTCTTCCACCGATCCGGTCGTCACGCCGACCAAGATCACACGGTCCTGGTTGGTCTGCTTGGCCCGCGCCGTCAGCCGAACGCGCGTCATCTCGCTTTCGAGCGAGCTTATCAGCCCGAGAAAATCTACATCGAGTTGCGAAGGAAGGTTCGGCTCAAGAAACTCGTACGGCTTCTCATCTGTTTCGGAATGGAGGATCTCGGCACTCGTAGGGAGCAGGTGAGCGGAGTAAACAAGCCCCGGCAGGCCGCTATTGCGATCGACCTGGATGATCGACATCAGATCCAGGCGAAGCAGAGCGAGGTCGGTCAGGTCGTCCTGCGTCAGTTTTTCATTCTGCAGATGCGTGTGAACACACCTCAACCCGCGGAATCGATCGGTGCCGACACGAACGCGGCCGAAATCCGGCATCTGCACGCCCTTCGCCGTGCCGACCATTACGTATTCGACGTATCCCTTACGATCGAGCAGCACACCAACCTGCCGGCCCGTCTCGTTCGAGATCTCCGACATCTGCCGTGCCAGTTCCTGAGATACGATCTCCGCAGGCGGAACCCGCCGAGTCCCAAGCCGCTCGATCCTGCGTAACTGATTTGCTTTAAGCCCCTGAACGAAGCCGGTTACCTTACTAATATCAATGCTCCTATTAAATTGAATTATACCAAATTCCAACGTTGCCGACGTTTCGCCGATTTGGTTAAATATAGGTTTGCTTATATCGAAGGATACGCTTCTATGAACCAGGCATTTATCGAAAAGCTCGAATCGCACACCGAGGCCGATTGGCTCGCCGCCATTGAGTCGCTGCTTCCGTCCATTCACGAGGTAGATCGCAACGCGGTCCAGATATGGTTTCGCTTCTACCCGCTCGACCTCGTGCGTTATCTGGAGAACGCGGAAGATGTAGAGCAGGCGATCAAAGGCATCAATCTCGAGGGCGATTTTGGCGTACTCGATAAGATCGACGCGTCGCACCGATTCCTCTACGGCCACCGCTATTGGCCGCAGGCGAAGCAAGCCGTAATTGCCCGAGCCGATTCTGATGCCGCGTTCTCAGATCTGAAATCTGAGATCTCAAATCTCGCGAAAACCGTTGCGAAGGAATCGAAGGCCGACGAAAAGCTAACCATCGCGATCGCCGCCGTTGGACTCATTACTCTCGTACAGGCTGGTTATGACGAACTAAAAGCCGCACCCGGCGTAGCTCAGAAACCATCCGGCCCGATGACGAAATCCCCGGACGCCATCGTCGCCGAGCGCGCGAAAGACGATTCGCAGGGCGTCTTCGGATTCCTCAAGACGATCAACAAAAAGTACTCTGTCAGTTTCAACGCATTCGCTTACGAAGGCAGCTTCGACATAATCAACGACGAAGAGATCGCGTCGGCTTCGCAGAAAGATCGCTCGCGCGATTGGCAGTCGATGGATTCGCGTTGCTGGGAGGGACCGGTGCCGATCGAGTGTACGTCCGCTTCGTGTGGCACCTGCTGGGTCGGCGTGGTTGGCGGACAGGAGAAACTCTCCGAGCCCTCGGTCCGCGAACGCAAGCAGATGAAGGTCTTCGGCTACAACCAGCCCGACGACGCCAAGCCGTTCCTACGCCTCGCCTGCCAGGCAAAAGCCTCCGGCAACACGACGCTCGTCATCCCGCCGTGGAATGCCGTCTTCGGCAAAAAGGTCCGCAACAACGTCGAGGACTCCGAACTAGAACCGGCAACCACGTCAGCCAAAAAACTCCGCGAAACCATCGCGACGGCTGTTTCGGGAGAGTAGGAAATTAGCCACGAATGACACGAATTCGATTCGCGATTCTAGTAGGGTCGAGTTCAGCGAATCGCCTTCGCTTTCAAAATTAGTGTCATTCGAGAAATTCGTGGCTAAGTTCATTTTATATCTTTCCTATATTTTTTCTATATATATTCCTCGTCTACGAAGCACCACGCCCAGTCTTCGAACGTCTCGATAGATTTCATGACGGGGTGATCGGTCGCGTGGAAATGGGCGGTGGCGTGTTGGTTTTTTGACGTGTCGCAGCAGCCGACGTGGCCGCAGACGAGGCAGAGACGAAGATGAACCCATTCGTCGCCGATCTGCAGACATTCCTCACATCCCGGGGCACTTGGGAAAACGCTTCGAATGCGGCCGAGGTGCGAGCAAACATCCGGCCCGACTGTCGGCGTGTATGTGATCTCGCTCTCAAGATCGAGCCCGGTCTCATCATTGAAATCCAGCAACGTTTTTTCCGATGCCTCAACCTTTGCGGCCGCAATTCCAACGCTCGCCGGAGCACGAAACAGCGTCGCGTTCCGAGCGAACGCCTCCGTCGGCCCTGACAACTCGAGGTCGTCGCCGGCCTTAAATATAAGATCCGATTGGACAGGGCTGAAGTTATCACCGTTCCGCCGAAGCGATCTGAGCGAGAGGCCGAAATCCTTCACGAGCAATAATGACGCCGCCGAACTTCCTTCTATCGGCGATCCCGCTCTGACCTTAACCGAGCGAGAATCATAGCAATCCTGACCCGGTTCGCACTTGAAGACGGAATTGTCGATCTCGACGTCGTCCTGCAGCAGCTCCGCATATCCATTGCTCCGCGCCATTGATTCATAGGCATTGATCTGCTCGGCAGGTATCCGATAATCGCGAAGCACCTCACCAAATAGCTGTACGATCGATTCCAATTCCTCGGCGATGACGGTGTCAGCACCAGCCGCGGTCAGTTCGGGAACCTCTTCCGTATAGCGCGTCCTAACCACGATCCGCATCGTCGGATTTATCTGCCGGGCAACCGATGTAATTCGATGAGCCATGGCCGGATTGTCGTCAGCGATCACCATCATCTTCGCGTTCTCGGCTCCGACATGCCTGAGAAGATAAGGCTTTGTGGCATCGCCGCGAACAACCGGAAGCCCGTCGGCATCGGCCTCATTCGCACCTTCCGGACTGAGCGTAGTGATGATATATGGGATACCCGAACCGGCAAGGACCCTCACAAGACACCGAGCCGCATCACCATATCCCGCAACGATAACGTGGTCTTCAAGGGCGAGCGACTCACCCAGCGAATCGCCGTTATCGTTCGCAGGCATTCCCGCGAATTCGCGTTTGCGAACTATCTTTGCAGCCAGGCCGCTCCCGACACTCATTAGAAACGGTGTCGCGACCATCAGCACTACCGTCGCTGCGATAAAGGTTTGAGAGCCGCTCGAACTCGCGCCTGCGGGAAATAATCCGACGTCCCTTCCGGCCCGCTCAAGCACGAACGAGAATTCTCCGATCTGCGCCAAAGCCAATGCCGACGCCGCCGCGACGGGCGTCGCGTAACCGAGCGCCTTCACAGCCGCCCAAGCAGTCGCGATCTTGATCACCAGAACTGTCGCGATCGCCGCCAGGATTATCGGCAGGTGTTGGATAAGGAACGATAGGTCGAGCAGCATCCCGACCGATACGAAGAAGGTGGCCGAGAATAATATTTGCAGTGGAAGCGTCTCGCTCAAAGCGTGCTGCGAGAATCGGCTTTCGCTCACCATTAGCCCCGCGAGAAACGCTCCTAACGAAAGACTCACGCCTGCGAGGCTGGTCAGATAAGCGGTACCAAAACATATCGCGATCACCGTAAGGAGAAACAGCTCGGGCGAACACGTCCTTGCTACATTCTCAAGGATCTTCGGCATAATCCGTCGGGCGAGAAGAAGAACAGCCGCAATGATACCGACCGCCTTAACGAGAGCGAGGGCGATTTGCCCCGAACCTATTCCACCGCTAGGAGACAGGACCGGGACCAGCAATACCATTACGACAATAGCAAGATCCTGGAAGATGAGAAGGCCCAGACTAACCTGTCCATGCTCGGCGTTCGTCTCGCTTTTATCCGCCAGAAGCTTCAGAACGATAGCGGTCGAGCTAAGCGCGACAAGCATCCCGGTAAAAATACCCGAGCGCCAGTCGACACCGAAGGCGAGCA
>JBDSLC010000231.1:0-8852 GCA_039916585.1 Pyrinomonadaceae bacterium
AAGAGCCGAAACTCTACGCCGAAACGAATATTAACGGCACGCTGAACCTGCTCGAACTTGCGCGAGATTATGAGATAAAGCAATTTGTATTTGGTTCATCGAGCTCCGTTTATGGCGAAAATGAGAAGCTCCCTTTCGCCGAAAATGATCCGATTTTCAACCCCATTTCTCCTTATGCGGCGACGAAGGCTGCGGGCGAATTGATCTGCCATACGTATTCACATCTATTCGACATCCGCACAGTTTGCCTTCGCTTTTTTACCGTCTACGGAGCACGTCAGCGGCCCGATCTTGCGATCCACAAATTCTCAAAGCGAATCTGGGAAGGTGATCCGATCTCGGTTTTCGGCGACGGTTCGACGCGGCGTGATTACACGTACATTGACGACATCATCTCCGGCGTTCGAGCCGCGATGGACTACGACGCGTCGATGCATGAGGTCTTCAATCTCGGCGAATCCGAGACAACCGAACTGTCCCGCTTGATCGAACTGCTGGAAGATTCGCTCGGCAAGAAAGCCATCATCGACCGCCAACCTATGCAGCCCGGGGACGTTCCCATCACGTACGCCGACATCTCGAAAGCACGCGAACTCCTCGGTTACAACCCGCAGACAAAGATCGAAGACGGCATTCCGAAGTTCGTCGAATGGTTTAAATCGATCAACCCTGAAATCAAATCCCCATCGTAACTCGTTTGATTCGATTCGGTTGCGAAGGGGAACTTGATTCGGTTGAATGAAGTTCTACGACTTACACCCACTTTCAAAATTTACAGATGGTCCGCAAGTTTGTTCCGTTCCATTACCTGAGGGTCATTTTGTTCCAGTCGGAACAAGATCTAAGACTTATACGAACCTTTAACAACTTACGGGCGACAAGTGTTTCGTCTCGTGCCATTTGAAGTGCCATTCGAAACATTAAATGAAACACCTGTGGAAATGTCTTTAACCTGCGTGTCATTTGAACTTTCTGTGTCGTCTCATTTTTAGTCCCAGAAATGTCCCGGCAAATGAAACACGTTTTGAAACGCCCTGTGAAACATAATCGCTTAGCTCCTGATCATCAAAGGCCCGCCCGGGAATAGACGGGGCTTGAGTATATTGCCATGAATACAACGTTCGTGTCAATGCACCATTTGGTCTCATGAAGATCCGTTGTAGTCGTTCCAGTTGACGCTTTCGGGCCGGGCCGAACTAGCTCCAACGAAAGACGCGTTTCATCACGGGCAAAAGTCGGTGTCCGGCGACGACGGTGCGGAAGAATTCTTCGTGTTCGAGCTCGACGCGGGCCATGTGGACCAGGTCGCTGACGCAGTCCTCCATTCCGAGTTCGGCGGCGAATTTTGCGGCTTCTTCATACTCGGCTGAGTTCTGACTTTCAAGACGCCCGGCGAAGTACATTGGCATACACCAGCCGGAGACATAGCAGCTTACGCCCAGCGTTCGACCGATCGTCCAGAAGACCTTTTCGCGTGCGGAGCGAGGCCCAGACCCCAGCTTCTCGAGCCATTCACCGACTCGTCGGCGATGGTCCCATTCCTCTTCTTCTATTTCGCGAATGCGTGCTTTCTCCGGCGAATCTTTGAGCGACTTCCAATGTCCGCGATAGGCATATGCTGCAGCGACTTCACCTGAGTAGGCGTTTTGGAGGATGCGGATGAGTTGGTCGCGGGCGGCTGGCATTCATTTCCATTATATACGTTGGTCAAATTTCAGCCGTCACTCACGCCACGGGAACTGTTTGTGAACATCTTCCACCGTGGGTTATGATCCACGGCTACAATCATGCATAGCTCCGCGATGAGGAGCCTCCCAGTTGATTGCTTATCCTGTCGCCATAAAACATTTCACCGAGAATGCGAGATTCTCTTGACAGTCTTTACAATTAGAATTATTCTAATCCCCACATCATACCGAGAAATCGAAAAATGAAAGAGATAGGGAGCTTAGGAATCACTAAGCAGCGGCGAGCTGTCTTGCAGGTGATCCGCGACGCGGAAGAGCACCTGACGGCGAATGAGGTGTTCGATGGCGCTCGTAGGATGCTGCCGGGGATCTCTTTTGCGACTGTCTATAACTCTCTTCGATATCTGAAGCAGGAAGGGCTGATCGGCGAGGTGCGATTCGGGACGGACGCGGCTCGATACGACCGAACCTTGTCGCGGCACGATCACGCGATCTGCAATGCGTGTGGAAAGCTGATAGATCTGGATCTTCCGATCCCGGAAGATCTCCTAAAGATGGGAGAGCGTCTTTCAAAGTTCAAAGGCGAATCGATCGAAGTTGTGCTGCGGGGTCTGTGTCCGCAGTGTGTATGAGTTTCTCGAGATTCGCGGATCTCCATTCTTCTCCACGAAGTCTGTAGGCTCAGGAAGAATTTCTCCACGAAATACACGAAACAGGAAACAAGAAAGGAACACGAAAACCAAGAAGAGGAAAACATCGATGGAAGAAACTAATGGAAACGGTAACGGAGCGGGCAAGTGTCCGTTTACAAGCGGTGCGATGAAGTTTACCCATGGTACGTTTCGGGCGAATCGCGATTGGTGGCCGAATCAATTGAAGCTTGATATCTTGCGGCAGCATTCGTCAAAGTCGGACCCGATGGGTTCGGGGTTCGATTATGCGGCAGAGTTTGGGAAGCTCGACTATGCAGGGTTGAAAAAAGATCTCGAAGCGTTGATGACCGATTCGCAGGATTGGTGGCCGGCGGACTTCGGACATTACGGCGGACTGTTCATCCGCCTTGCGTGGCATGCAGCGGGAACGTATCGCATCGGCGATGGACGCGGCGGCGGCGGACGTGGACAGCAGCGATTTGCGCCGCTCAATAGCTGGCCGGATAACGTCAGCCTCGATAAGGCTCGACGACTGCTTTGGCCGATCAAGCAGAAATACGGCAACAAGATCTCGTGGGCGGACCTTTTCATTCTGGTCGGTAACGTCGCTCTTGAGTCAATGGGATTCAAGACTTTCGGATTCGGCGGCGGGCGCTCAGATACCTGGGAAGCCGATCAGGATGTTTACTGGGGAGCCGAAGATAAGTGGCTCGCCGGAGATTTTCGCTATGAGCACGGATCGGAAGGAGCTTCTCGACAAGAGGGAACCTTGGTTTCCGACGATAACGCCGACGGTGATGTCCATACGCGACGACTCGAAGATCCGCTCGGTGCGGTGCAGATGGGTTTGATCTATGTCAATCCAGAAGGTCCGGACGGTAACCCCGATCCGCTGCTTGCCGCGCACGACATTCGCGAGACGTTCGGCCGTATGGCGATGAACGACGAAGAAACTGTTGCTCTTATCGCCGGTGGACATACTTTCGGCAAGACTCATGGAGCTGCTCCGGCGGACAACGTTGGCATCGAACCGGAAGGTGCCGGGCTTGCCTCGCAAGGATTTGGCTGGCACAACAAGTACGGAATGGGTAAAGGGCCTGACACGATCACGAGCGGACTTGAAGTGACGTGGACTACGACGCCGACTAAATGGGGCAACAACTATTTTGAGAATCTGTTCGGCTTTGAATGGGAGCTGACGAAGAGCCCGGCCGGCGCGCAGCAGTGGGTGGCAAAGGACGGCCCGGAGATCATTCCAGACGCATTCGACCCGAATAAGAAGCACAAGCCGACGATGCTTACGACCGATCTTTCACTGCGGTTCGATCCGGCGTATGAAAAGATCTCTCGGCACTTCCTCGAGAATCCTGATGCATTCGCAGATGCTTTTGCGCGGGCGTGGTTCAAGTTGACTCACCGCGATATGGGCCCGAAGGAGCGCTATTTGGGACCCGAGGTTCCGGCGGAAGAGTTGATCTGGCAAGATCCGGTTCCGGCGGGCAATGCTTCGCTGAGCGATGCGGATCTTTCCGATCTGAAGGCGAAGATCCTGGATTCTGGATTGTCGGTCTCACAGCTCGTAGGTGCTGCGTGGGCTTCGGCTTCGACCTTCCGCAGCGGCGACAAACGCGGTGGAGCCAACGGCGCTCGCGTTCGTCTGGAACCGCAGAAGAACTGGGATGTGAATAACCCTTCAGATCTCACAGCCGTGCTCGAAAAACTGGAATCCATAAAGGGAGACTCGAGCGTATCGATAGCAGACCTGATCGTCCTAGGCGGATGCGCCGCGATCGAAAAGGCTGCGAAAGACGGCGGACACGATGTTAGGGTTCCGTTCAAGGCTGGCCGAGGTGACGCTTCGCAAGATCAGACCGACATCGATTCGTTTCGGCAGATGGAGCCGTTCGCTGATGGATTCCGCAACTTTAAACGGCGAGGTTATAAGGTCTTGGCCGAGGAGATGCTGATCGACAAGGCTCAACAGTTGACGCTGACCGTGCCTGAGATGACGGTGCTTGTCGGAGGGATGCGTGCACTCGGCGCAAATACGGGCGGCACGAATTTCGGCGTGTTCACCGATAGGCCGGGCGTGTTATCGAACGATTTCTTCTTAAACCTGCTCGATATGGGAACCGAATGGAAGGCTGCCGATCCAGGGGAGCACGGATTCATTGGTAGTGACCGTAATACAGGCGAAGAAAAATGGACCGGCACACGCGTCGATATGATCTTCGGATCTAACTCGGAGCTGCGTGCTGTTTCGGAGGTCTATGCACAGTCGGATGGCGGCGAGAAGTTCGTCAAGGATTTCGTCGCGGCGTGGGACAAGGTGATGAACCTCGACCGATTCGACTAGGACGGAATCACGACTGTAGATGATCGGGTGTTGAGTGAAAACTCGACACCCCATTTTTATTGCGCTCGAATGGCAGCGCGGTCTTAAAGCCAACGCTGAACGGCCGCGGCGGTATCGTTTGGCATCGTGTTGAAACAGAACTTGGCCTGTGGGGCGTGTTCGTGGACAACGTTGACAAGCTTCTCAAACAAAATGAAGTTGCTCGGATTTGCCCGCACTCCGGCTCCTATGAGTACACCATCGAATTGTTCGGCTCTGAGCTTGTCCTCGAGTACCGTTACCGCCGTTTCACCAAAATCTGTCAAACACATGTGCACGCGGTAGCCAAGACCGGTCAACTCCTTTTCGGATTCCTTTAGGCCGGCAAGAACCTTTGCGGCATCCATCCCCGGTGCGTACCCTGGCTGCGTGAAGTCGATCAACGTCGGGTCAAGTCCGACGAGAAGAACATTCTTTCCCATAGATATCAGTCTCCTTACTTGTCGAACACCGTCCGAGATATCGGGCTGGCTCCTCGCTCGATAAGACACCGGAGGGAAACGGATCAAGTATACGTTTTTCGTATTTAGGTACCGAAAAAACGCACAGACCGGTCCGTCGGATCGAGGCGTACAACGATAACATATTCCTTATCAACTCTTTACACCGATTGGCACGTGCTTTGCATTTCTCATCATCGTAACGGCGAAAGCCGAGGGGGAAGAAGATGACTGCTATAAAACTTATTGAATCGGAAGTTTTGGAGACGCGAAACGTATTCAATTTAGCTGATGGACCGGTGACCGTGGTCGAGCGCGAAGTGCATGAGTTTTATGGCTTCGAGCGATCTCAGTCCCCTCGTTTGATCATCGTAGACGCGATCGACAAGTTCGTCACGAGGTCGCGGTCGGAGATCGCGGGTCTGAGTTCGCTGATGCAGGAATTATCATCAGCTAGGTAATACTAACCGTTATAACAGTCGCCCGAATGGCGGTCGACGGAGTTTGCTGATCGGTGTCGTGAAGGTCTTTTGACGAGCATGACGCCGATTTTTTCCGTGCGAAAGAAAGTGCTTGCGTAGTTGAATGACTACGTGTTATATATGTAGCTAAGTGACTACGCGATGAATTTAAGACGAGACGTATTTCAGGCAATTGCAGACCCGACGCGGAGGGCGATACTGGTGCTGGTCGCGTCGCAATCGATGACCGCCGGCGCGATCGCTTCAAATTTCGATACAGCGAGGCCGACCGTTTCTAAACATCTTCAGATATTGACCGAGTGCGAATTGCTCAAACAGCAGCAGAAAGGTCGTGAGGTCATCTATAGCCTCAATCTCAAAAAGATGAAAGAGATCGCAGATTTTGTCGAGCCGTTCCGGAAAATGTGGGACGACAGGTTCAACAAACTGGAAGTGGTAATGACGAAGTATAAGAAGGTTAAGTAAATGGAGTTGAAAACAAAGATCCACGCCGAGGACGGCAAATACGATCTGACGATCACACGAGATTTCGATCTGCCGGTCGATCTGGTTTTTCGGGCCCATGTCGAGCCGGAACTTTTCGAGCAGTGGATGTCGCACGAATACGGTACGGTTCGGGTGGTTAAGTTCGAACCGCGGAAGCATGGCGGATGGGAGTTTGAGACTTCGGCCGCAGATGGGACGGTAGTGTTTCGGGCGAACGGGACCATCCACGAGTTTGTTCAAGACACAAAGATCACGCGGACGTTCGAGATGGATGGTTCGCCGTTCGATGTGCAACTCGAATTCCTCGAGTTCGAAAAGGTGACGGCGACAGGAGTCGGCTGAAGATGCAAACGGTGTATCGGTCGGTCGAACTGCGTGATCAAATGCTGAAGCTGCCGTTCGCGTCCGGTTTGAGCATGGCGCATGATCGGCTGCAGAAAACCTTAAGCAAAGGAGAATGATATGATCAGCGCCTCTACGCAACGTGTCATCGTTCGCTGGCTACATCTTGTGCTTGCGATCCCGATAATAGGATATATTTACAGTCCGTTCGAACAGTTACCGGACTACGCTTCGACCGTCAGGTTCGTAGCGTTCCCTATACTCTTGCTGAGCGGGCTGTGGATGTGGAAAGGGCATTTGCTCCGACGACCGTCCGCAAAACCAAGCTCAAGGCCCGATGCGGTTGCGTAAATTATGACAAAGAAGAGATTATCACCGGCAGAAACTGTTGAACTGCTGGATGAACTGAAAAAGAGATTTGAGAAGAACGTGAGCCGTCATAAGGGTCTTGAATGGACGGATGTCGCGGCAAGATTGGAATCGAGGCCGGATAAGCTTTGGTCACTGAGTGAAATGGAACGCACCGGTGGGGAGCCGGACGTGGTTGTGCTCCATAAGTTGGATGACGTCGTTTTTCTCGATTGCTCGGTGGAAAGTCCGAAGGGCCGACGAAGCGTTTGCTTCGATCATCGAGCACTTGAGTCGCGAAAAGAACACAAACCTGGGCACAGTGCGGTGGGGATGGCGAGCGAGATGGGGATCGATTTGCTATCGGAAGAGGAGTATCGGGCACTCCAGGAGTGCGGAGAGTTCGACCTCAAGACTTCCAGTTGGGTCGCGACGCCTTCGGAGATCAGAAAGCTCGGGGGAGCCATGTTCTGCGATCGCCGCTACGAGACGATCTGGACATACCACAACGGTGCTGAGTCTTACTACGCCGCAAGAGGGTTTCGCGGATCGCTGAAGGTATGACCGCGACCTGTTAAGATCGACCAATGAGCGAGTTGCGTATTGGGGTTTCGGGATGGAGCTATCCGGAATGGCGGGGTGGCTTTTACCCAAAGGGCCTCGTACAAAGGCGCGAGCTTGAATACGCGAGCGGACGCATGAACTCAATTGAGATCAACGGCAGCTTCTACTCGCTACAAAGCCCCGACAGTTATCGGAAATGGGCGGATGCCGTTCCGAAGGACTTCATATTTGCCCTCAAGGGTTCAAAGTTCATCACCCACACAAAGAAACTTGCTGACGCACGCGTACCGCTCGCAAATTTCTTTGCATCAGGGGTCCTCTTACTCGGCGCAAAACTCGGGCCGATAGTTTGGCAATTTCCGCCGTGGTTTAGATTCGACGAAAAGACGATCAGCTCCTTCCTGTCGCTGCTGCCAAAGTCTTCAGCCGAGGCGGCACGACTGTCGCGTGACAATACGATCAAGACCGACGCCAAGAGATGGACAAAAACCGTCTCGGATATTGAGTTGCGATATGCATTCGAACCTCGGCATGAGAGCTTTTTTACGCCCGAATTCATCGAGCTGTTGCAAAGTCGGAATCACGCATTAGCGATCGCAGATACGGGAAACAAATATCCGTATGCCGAAGATGTAACCGCGAACTTTTTGTATATCCGTCTGCACGGTGAGGGGCTCTACACTAGCGATTATTCCGATACGGAACTGAAGCGCTGGGTCAGGAAGATCAAGTCATGGAAAAAAGGCGGCGAACCGCGAAACGCGGTCAAGATTCGCAACAGTAAGCCAGTGAACCAACCGCGCGATGTTTACGTCTATTTCGACAATAGTATCCTAGGCCACGCGCCGTACGATGCCGTCCAGCTAGCTAACATATTTGAAAATCGCGAATCGACCCCGAGTGTTTAAACTCTCCTCAAAAGCCTTTCGGCGCGGTATCTGAACGGCACAAAGATGTTATTATTCTCTACCGCGCTCAGCTTCGCGGAGTTGGATCGCGGAGTCTCTTCACAAACTCTGTAGAAATTAAAACGATGAAAATAATCTTGATTATCGCGCTCTTCGTGTGTGTTCAGACTCAAATGGTCTTGGCACAGGCGGTTCCGAACTTGCTCGAGCGGGCGAGGGCATCGATCCAGGCCGGAAACGCGGAAGCGGCGGTGCAGGAGTTGACAGAACTGCTCAAGACCGATACGTCAAACGCCGACGCTTTCGCCACGCGAGCCCACGCATATATCAAGCTCGGAAATTATGGAGCGTCGCTTGCCGACTCAAGCCGCGCGACGGCGATCTCGCCAAATTTCGGTTGGGCGTATTATCTGCACGGGATAGCGAGCTATTGGCGGACCGACAAAGATTTTCGGGGAGCGATGGCTGATTTTACAAAGGTGATCGCGCTCGATCCACAACTGGCATTCGAGGCCTATCGATTTCGTGCCGACATCCACAACCAAT
>JBDSLC010000232.1:0-3576 GCA_039916585.1 Pyrinomonadaceae bacterium
GAAAGTTCTTCAAAGGTTCGCTCAGCATCACGATAGCCGCCATCGCTACTACGGCGATCAAAGCGCGAAGCGTGATCTCTGTCGTCGACAGATCGCTGCCGACGGCAAGATAGACGAGACCCAGTGCTACCGCCCCGATCATCATGGCGATCAGGATCGTCGTAGAGGCGTACACCAATGCCCCACGGACGACTACGTCCACATCCATCAGCCGATAGCGCACGACCGAATGGCCAAAACTCAGCGGGATCAACGCGAGCGGCAGCGTCGTCAACGCGACCGTGAAAGTGTCATCGGGAAGGAAGACGAAGCGGCGCGCGATCTGTACGCCAACTACCGGGATGACCGAAAGGATCGTCCCAAGCATCGCCCACTTCAAACGCTGTCTGACCAGCGGCTGCGAACTCGTAAAGAATCGCCACAGAATGACGGCCGAACCGATCGTGATGCCGCCGACAAAATGGAATAAGAGACCCCGATTGAGCAACGGAAGGACGCCGTTGGCCGCGACGAACAGATTGATCGGCGTTCCGACAGATGCCGGCAGAATATGCGGCAACACGAAAAACGATACTGTTAAAACCGACAAGACTCCCGCCGGAATGTAGATCGAGTACGTCTTCCATGGCTTAGCGTCGAGCACCTGGCTTCGCACCGGATATCGCAAACAAAAGTGGACGAATATCGGAACGAAGAATGCAAATGCCAGATCGTCGATCAGTCCGATCGCCGCATCGATGTCCTGATCAAGCCCGAGCGAATGGTACGTGTGGAAAACGAAGGCGACAAGACAAAGCGTTGCGAAGTGGAGCACGAATGGCGAACGGCTCCCTTGCTTGAAAAGTACAAAGAACCCGACACCCAGCCACATCAATCCGACTATTGCCAAAAAAATAATCGACGGTGACCATCGCGGCAGCGAGTCGATGTTGCGCAGGTCGGCGAAGTATACGTTGTTGGTAAAGGAGTATGGTTTCTCGATCTGGTATGTGAGCGTGCCGCCAATTCCAGCCGAGTCAAGATACATCGGTACATCCGCGACCGAAACGACGGGGTCAAGCGTCTTCCCGTCCGCGCTGATCGCGAGAAGTTTATCGCCCTGCGAGATGCCGGCTCGAGACCCGGCTAATCCTGGAACAACCCTGTCCGCATAGATGCCGTCGGTCCTTTGCGTCCACAGAACCCCGTCGACGGGAGGAAGGGCTCGTGAGGCCCGTTGCGAGAGATTCAGCGCCCCGCCGGCCACAAGCAGCACGGACACGACCAGCCAAATCAAACTCCAACTTGTAAGTACCTTTCCCTTCATCGTTTGGGCAAACTACCGCATCGGTCAAATGACGCAAGCCTCGTTCCATCGATTCGTTTCAGCCCAGGTAATTCAAGACGTTCTAAATAAACCACTTACAGGCGAACTCGACCCGCTTCGCTTCAGCATACGCGATTCAAAATCCATAATTCTATTGAGCATCCAATTATTCGGAGAACGGACCCAAATTAGAAAAAGGCCCGGTGAAAGCGATATTCCACACGAGCCCGGCCATCTTTATCTCTCAACTAGAACCTTACGAGGATTCCGCCGCGGAGCGTCCGCCCCTGTCCGGTCAGTCGAAGACTTCCCTCGTCACCGCTAATGATCGACTGGAAATCGAAAATGTTCCGAGCATCCACGATCGCTTGGGCGTGTATAGGAAGGCCGAGGGTCGGCAAGTTCTGGGTCACAAGAACACTCATACTCGGGTCGTAGATCGCAAGCTTTCCGTGGAATGGGTCGATCGCAAAAACGGTCGCGTCAGGCGACAGCCGGAACACGGTCTTGACGTTAGTTCCGGTCTTAAAGTCGGCATCGACCTGGCCGAAGAATGATTGGAAAAAGCTGTTCTCAAAAAGCTCCGACGGATTCGAGATTCCACTGATCGACAGGCTCTGGCCTCGACCGAAGCTGTATCCCGCTTTTGCATTTATCCGACCACTGATACGCCGGTTGTAAACCAGGCTGGCTCCTTGAGCATTCCCACGCTGATTGCCGGTGAATTCGTCCGGGCTGAACGACGCATTTATAAACGGCATAGATACAATCCCTACGCCGCGGGCAAATGTAGTGTCGGCAAAGAAGTTCGCGTCAAGAGTCGACTTGTTATCCAAAACGCGTTCGAATCCGATCTCGAAGCGGCTCGTCCGGTTCATCACGGGCTTGCCATCCTCAATGAAGACATCGTCTATCGCAACCGGCTCGCGGAAGATCACCTGAGCATCTTCAAGAGCGATCGCACGCGACCAATCCTTGTCCTCAGTCTGCGTTGTGAAGGCGCTTCGGACTCGGGTCTTGGAATTGATATCGTATTGAAGGCCTAACCGCGGGCTGATCGCAAAATCGTTTCCGGCACCGAAGAATTTCGCGTAGTCGAACCCGTAAACGAGCACCATGCCTTCACGGACCTTCCATTCATCCGTCGCCTGCAACGAAACCTGATTCAGCGTTTCGATCCCCGATTCACGCTCTAACTTTGCCACCTTTCCGATAGACGTATTAAAGCGGATCTGATGCGAATCATTCGGACGGAACTTGGCTTGCGTTTCGAACCTCTGCGGTGCATTCGAACCAGCTCCAACCTGGGCGGCGAGCACGAGTTCGGCATCCTCAGTCACGGGAAGGAAAGTCGCAAAGTTCACGCCTACAAAACTGCCGTCGTCTGTGCTCGCGAAATACGTTTCCGTAACAGTCTGCGTTTTGGGGTCGGCGTCGGGTTCCGACTCAGAATCAGCCGTTTCGGCTACAACCTCTTCGCCCTCCGCATTCTGATAGATCGACCGGCTCAGGGTTGCTGAGCGTCGCGCCCATTTCGGGTTATTACGGTCGAGCCGCTTTTCTGGAAGAGTGTTGCCGCTTCCAGCTCGTTCGAGCTTGAAGCCATAGGTCAACTGCGCGGCCCGATCAACCTCGATCTCAGAGATTGTCACCGGATTGAACCCTTGGGCAACCGCTAAAACCGTATACCTACCGGGCGTGATCCGTGCGAGGAAACTTCCGTCCGCGGCTGATTGAACTTGTTTTAGAAGTGTTGCTGTACCGGCCCTGAAGATCGCAATAGTGGCGTCCGCTATCGGTCCGCCGTCTGTCCGGACGATACCCTTGATCACCGCCGCTCCGCTCGTCTGCGCAGTTGCCGGAACGATGCCGGCAAACAGCATCGATAGTATCGGCAGCACTGCAAAAGCAGCGCGAAGGGTAAATTTTTGATCGGTCAGTTGACGCATCAAACGGTTGTCCACGGCCCGCTTAAATTCAGCGGCTGTGGTGAGATCGGCTCAAAATAAAGATAGTCCAAGCAACTCACGTATTTTCGAGGCAAAAATCAATGGTGTCAAGCCGAAAAAGGGCACCTTTACTTAGGAAGTCTGATGCAATTGCCTTGACAAAGTTTGCCCTGCGGTTAGAATTAGTTCTTGCCCGATGCCGTCAAATAGCGGTATGGGCATTTTTCGGAGACGTGGCTGAGCGGCTGAAAGCGGCGGTTTGCTAAATCGTTGTACTCCAAAAGGGTACCACAGGTTCGAATCCTGTCGTCTCCGCCAGAT
>JBDSLC010000233.1:0-2294 GCA_039916585.1 Pyrinomonadaceae bacterium
CAAGGCGAGATTGACCAGACCAAGAAGGCTGGAACGATCGGCCGCATTAAGAAGCCGGTCGACGTCTTGCCGCCGGAAGAACGCCGTCTTTACGATGATATCGGGAATGCTGAAAGGTTTTTGCAAACTTTCGGCGATGATCTGCTCTATTGTGCCGAGTCGAAGAAATGGATGTATTGGGACCGATCGCATTGGGAGGTTGATCGAAGCGATTTTGTCTTTGATCTAGCAACTGAGTTTGCAAGGGGATTGTACGACGAAGTAGTTGCCACGAATCCTGAATCCGGCAAGAATGCGAAGCGAGCAAATATGCGATCGGGCCTTGAGGCTTTTATCTCGCTATCGGAGCGAAAGAAAAAGACATCGATCGAATCGTTCGACACGCAGCCGGTACTTTTGAACGTCAAAAACGGCACGCTCGATCTCAAGACCGGCGAGCTTCGGCCGCACGATCGGCTCGACAAGATCACTCGCGTCGTCAACGCCGACTATAGCGCCGCCGCCAGCTCGCCTACGTTCGATCGCTTTCTCGAAACCATCCAACCCAACCCTGACATTCGAGCCTTTCTACAACGTTCGATCGGCTACTCGCTTTTAGGCGAGGTGCGCGAGCGTTCGTTCTGGATTCTCCACGGAACCGGCAACAACGGAAAATCGGTCTTCGTAAATCTCTTCAACAATCTTTTAGGCGAATATGCTTCCGGCACATCGACGGCGACGATAATGACCGGTAAGCAATCCGGCATTCCGAACGACATCGCAAGGCTCAGAGGCAAGCGCTTTATCATCATTCCCGAGACAGAGGAAAACGAGCGGCTAAACGCGGCATTAGTCAAAGCATTGAGCGCAGGCGACCAGGTGACGGCCCGTTTTCTGTTCGGCGAGTTTTTCGACTTCTATTTCAGCGGCAAGCTATGGATCGCGACGAACCACAAGCCGATCATCACCGATCATTCGAAAGGCTTTTGGGACCGACTCAAACTCGTACCATTCATCCAGGACATCCCGAAAGACAAGATCATCAAGGCCGACGATCTCATGCGATCGCTAATGGCCGAGGCGCCTGGAATTCTGAATTGGGCAGTAACCGGCTGCCGAGACTATTTCGATCTCGACGGTCTCGACGTGCCGGAGATCATACAAGCCGAGATCGACGTTTACCGCCGCGAGCAAGATTCGATCGCACAGTTTATCGAGGAAGCCTGTCAGACCATCGGGCAATTCAAAGAGGCCGATCCGAACACTTACATTATTCCGGCCGATTTCCAGGTGAGGAACGCGGATCTCTATAAGGCTTACAAGAAATTCTGCGAGGCAAACGGCGAATACGTCCGCGCACATCGGCGACTCACTCAGAATTTGCACGAGCGCGGATTTGAACAGCGCAATTCCGGCGGCCGTTATTGGCAGGGAATCCGGCTTACGAATCCCGAGGAAACGTAAGAAACGTTCAAGTGTTCAAGAAGTGTTCAGTTTATAGCCAGTAAAAATGCAGGGTTGAACACTATGAACACTTCGAACACTTATTTCGAGTCTTCCCGCCATATCGCACCAAACTTGAACGAGAAACGGCCTAAGAAGTGTTCAAGTGTTCAAGTACCCATTATCACGGGCCAAAACGCATTTAGAAGTGTTCAAGAAGTGTTGTTGAAGTGTTCCAGGTGTTCAGACGTCCTCGATATCTTATCTCTTCTTTTCCTCGGAGTGTTTCCTTGTTTTTGTGAGCATCCCACCTAACGGATCTCTTAGATGGCGGAAACCGGCGTCGCAACGCGAGGCCGCACGCGAAAGCGTTCCGGCTTTCGAAATCAATCCTAAGTTAACACCTAGTAAACTCCTTGTTCTTACGAATGTGATCCCAATGCCGCCAACGCCAAGCAATCCCTAGCGGGTTCGTCGTCGAGTGCCGTCCCATGGCCACCTTTACCCTCAGGCGAATGTAATAGAGAACGAATGGCGGGATTTGCATGATTTGCACAGCAAAGAGACCTTGCAAAAATCATTCCAATCGTTTCCTGGAAAAGACGACAATTTTCTGGCATATCGCTTCCATTGCCGCTTTGGTAGAAGTACACAGACCAGAAAGCCTTTTGTCCCTGACCCGGTGTCAGGCGGCGTAACTGCAAGAAGGCAGTTTTCGACGCCTGAATCGCAGGAATGCGTGATCAATTTCTTTTTGGAGGAAATGAAGTGAATACTTTTAAGAATATCTTTGCGGCGGCATTTTTGATGACCGCATTTTTACTGTTGTCCGCTGCGGCGAACGCTCAGACTTACAGCGGCCGCAGCATTGG
>JBDSLC010000234.1:0-24418 GCA_039916585.1 Pyrinomonadaceae bacterium
CGAAATATTGCTCGGTCGCTGCCACCGTCCGTCCGACCGCGACTATTACGACCAGCCACGAGATCATCGAGGTTGAAGTCTAGGCCTTACCTGCAGGGTTAAGGTTAAGAGGCTGTCCGGCCAACTCCGGCGATCGTTCCCGAAAAGGCATCCGTGTTCGTGCCCGAAAAACGGCCGGCAAAACACCCCGCCATTTTCCCCCGTCGCAGGACAGATGCAGGCCGAAAAATTGTTCAAACTGTACGCGCTGCACACATTTTTTGCGCCAGCTTTCAGGCGTCATTCACTCCTGCATCCCGATCAGAACTCCGAGCCATAAAGCCCCGACACCCACCTCCCCACTCCAACACCGCGAACCCGCTCCGAACCTCACTCCGACATCAACACTGCCCACTCCGCCGCTACGAAGATGCCTAACTGCACTACACCGGACTCGAACGCCACCAAGCGCTGACCCATTACGGACTCTATGACACCGTGGTAGGAAGGACTAAAAGGTTCGTGCTTAGCAAACTGGCCGCCGGCTGACGCGGGCGGTTCTGACGCGATGGTGCAGCATGTTTGCGCTGAGGTTTGCCTGCTGCCGAGTCGAAGCGTTCGGACAGTGGACCTTTTGTGGTATAACCGGACGTAACTATGAAGATCGATCGACGTGACTTTCTGCTGGCTTCTTCGTCTGCTGTTTTGGCTTCGACTGTGGTGTCGGCATCGCCGGGTTGGGGTACTCCGGACGGGGCCGCTGAGACTCCGCGAGAATTTACGGCGAGTAAGTTGGCGGTTTACACGACCGCGAAGGATACGGGTCAGCGGTTGGCGAAGTCGGGCGAGGTTGAGTTTAAGCCAATGGGCCAGCCGCTTGAGACGCAGACGTGTGTGTTTATCGATCCGCGTCGGACGTTTCAAACGTTTCTCGGGATCGGTGGTGCGATCACGGATTCTTCGGCTGAGACACTTGCGAAGATCCCTGCGGCGAAGCAGCAGGAATTGATCGACGCGTACTACGACCCGGATAAGGGCATCGGCTATACACTCGCACGCACGAACATCCATAGCTGCGATTTTTCGAGCGGTAGTTACACGTACGTCGATGAAGGCGATAAAGAACTGAAGACCTTCAACGTCGAACACGACCGTAAGTTTCGCATCCCGATGATCAAGCGGGCGATGGCCGCGGCGAAAGGGAAGATGAAGCTTTACGGAAGTCCGTGGAGCCCGCCGGCGTTCATGAAAGACACGAACAATATGCTTCGCGGCGGGAAGCTGAGGCCCGACCACTATCAGGCGTGGGCGAACTATTTCACGAAGTTCGTGAAGGCATACGAGAACGAAGGTATCCCGATATGGGGCATCTCGATCCAGAACGAGCCGATGGCGACGCAGACGTGGGAGTCGTGTGTTTTCACGGGTGAAGAGGAGCGTGACTTCCTAAAGAACAACCTCGGGCCGACGATGCAGAAGGCCGGGCTGGCTGAAAAAAAGATCATCTTCTGGGACCACAATCGCGACCTGATCTATCAGCGTGCGAGCACGATGCTGAACGACCCCGAGGCGGCGAAATACGTCTGGGGCATCGGTTATCATTGGTACGAACCGTGGAGCGGCGGCGAGATGATGTTCGACAATGTGAGGCTTGTGAACGAAACGTTTCCAGACAAGAATCTGATATTTACCGAAGGATGCGCGGATTCATACGACGCTTCGAAGATCAACGATTGGACGCTCGGCGAACGTTACGGGCGGTCGATGATCCATGACTTTAACAACGGAACCGTCGGCTGGACGGATTGGAACGTTCTGTTGGACGAGAAAGGGGGGCCGAATCACGTAGGGAATTTCTGCTTCGCACCGGTTCATGCAAACACGCAGACGGGCGAGCTGACCTATACCAACTCGTACCACTACATCGGCCACTTTTCGAAGTTCATTAAGCCGGGTGCAAAGCGGATCGCGGCGTCGCCGAGCCGCAGTTCGCTGATCTCGGCTGCGTTCGCGAATCCGGACGGGACCATCTCAACGGTCGTGATGAATCGCAACGACAAGCCGGTAGAATATTTCGCGTGGCTCAACGGAAATGCCGCCGCCGTCACGGCACCGGCGAGATCTATCCAGACGCTGATCTTTTAGTTCGGCGCGGTGCGCGGGCGCTAGACGAATCACGCCAATCGAACTATAGTTGCATCGCCTCGTTGATCGCGACGCACCTATGGAAAATATTGAACCTTCCCGCTCGATCGGAACCGAGAAAACGCGATCGTTTGAATGGTTGACGGCCATTCTAATCTCGGCCTTCTCGATCAATTCCGTTATCTATTTCATTTACGTTTCCCCCTACCTTGCTATTAGTTCGGACGCGAGAAGCGCTCACATTAGCCATGGGCCGTGGTTTTTGATCCATGTGATAGGCGGCGGCACCGCGCTTTTCGTCGGACCGTGGATGTTTTGGTCGGGCTTGAAGGAGCGCCGGATGAATCTGCACCGCATCATCGGAAAGGTCTACTTGATCGCGGGTTCGATCGGGGTGGTGGGCGGAATGGTGATCTCGGCGATGGGCGTTCACGAACCGCAGAGTTTCGGCATTTCGACGTTCACGCTCGGCCTGGTTTGGCTGATCTGCGGAGCGATGGCATATCGGTCGATCCGAAATTGGCAGGTCGAGCAGCATCGTGAATGGATGATCCGCAACTTCGCTCTGACGATTACGTTCGTGACTTGCCGCATCGTCGGAAAGATCCCCGCCTTTGGTTATCTCGGAGCAGAGGCCGTGACCGCGATCATCTGGATGAATTGGGTATTGACGCTATTCTTCGCCGAGGTCGCAATACAATGGCGCAAGACGAGGGCAATTAACTGATGCGAATGCCGGCAATATTTTTCGGCCACGGAAACCCGATGAACGCGCTCGCGGAGAACGGGTGGACGAGAGGCTGGGGGTCTATCGGCGAATCGATCCCGAAGCCAAAGGCGATCGTGTGCATATCCGCCCATTGGTATATCCCCGGCGGTCGCGGTCACCTCGATGGAGCAGCCGCGGACCATTCACGATTTTGGCGGATTTCCGAAGGAGTTATTTGAGTATCAATATCCCGCACCGGGTTCGCGAGAGGTCGCTGAGCGAGTCGCGGAATTGATCAGCGTCGACGTCATCCTCGACGATAGCGGTTGGGGACTCGATCACGGAACCTGGTCGGTGCTGTGTCACGCATTTCCGGATGCGGACGTTCCTGTCGTGCAGCTTTCGATCAACGAGACGCACCCAGCACCGTTTCATTACGAGATAGGGCGGATGCTGGCCCCGCTGCGGGATGAAGGCGTTCTGATCGCGGGCAGCGGGAACATCGTTCACAATTTACATGCGTATGCGTGGGGCGATCAAAAGCGAGGACCCTTAGATTGGGCTGAGAGGTTTGATGAAAAGGCTCGTGACCAGATAGTGTCCGGTGATCACGAGCCGTTGATATTTTACGAGGCGATGGGCAAGGACGCCCTGCTTTCCGCTCCGACGCCGGAGCATTACCTGCCGCTGCTGTATGTACTTGGCACACAGCAACAAGATGACGCCGTCAGCTTCCCGGTTGAGGGATTCGACGGCGGCTCAATTTCGATGACGACGGTGCAGATCGGCTGAACTACTTCTTCACAGTTACGCGAAGATAAGCAGCCGAAATGACGGTCCGATTCGGCTCGCCGCTGCGATTCTCTTTCTCGAAGAGTTTAGCCAATTCAGCTTCAAGTTCGCTCTCTTTTCCGTTTGCCTTCGCCGCGTCGAAAGCGTTCATAGTCGGGCCGTAATAATCGCGGAAATTTGCGAGGTACTCAGCGGGCGTTCCGGCGAAGTCGAAGGTGAAGGTTCCCCGTTCGCAAGAGATGTTCTCGGGCGAAGCACCGGCCGCTGTGAAACGTTCCTTCACGTGATCTTCGATGCCCCACGTCATCGGCGAGACGAACCCTTCGGGGGGCGGAGGCGAATAGGACGAGCTGATCCGCAGGATCTGAGCTACCAGCGTCGGGTCGCCGGGTATCCAGTTGCCCATAAAGACCTTCCCTCCGGTCTTCGTAACGCGAAGCATCTCTTTCGCTACATCGAACGGACGCGGAGCGAACATCGCACCGAATGTACTTTGAACGATATCGAAACTCTCATCGGCGATGCCGCTCAGATCGGAAGCGTCACCTTCTTCGAATCGAAGATTCGTAAGACCCGCTTCCACAGCTCTTTGATTGCCCGCGGCAACGAGATTGCTCGCGATGTCGACGCCGAGAACCTCGGCTCCGAGTTGAGCAGCCGGAAGCGCCGTGGTCCCGTCGCCACAGCCGAGGTCGAGCACCTTCAGACCGGGGGCCGAACCTATACTTCTCGCCAATTCTTCACCGCTTGAACGCATGCTCGCGGCGATCTTTGTAAAATCGCCCTTTTCCCAAAGTGCCTTGTTTGGATTCATTGCTGTTTGCTCTCTCATTTCAGATTTCCTTATCGTTGTAACATATCCTGCCGCATTGCGGCGATTGTTTTTGGCACCATGCTCTCCGCGATCGCCTCGACACAGTCGATAACGGCGAATTTGCCCATTCCGGTCGCTTTCGCACTGCCGGTGAATGACGTGCTGACCATCGTCTCGCCTCCGCCTTTCTTGACGTTGGAGAACGTTTTCGGATAGCGTACGAGTTCGCCTTTAAGACTGCAACTCGTCTCGCGTCCGTCATGAATAAGGGTTGCGATCTCCAGCTTGATCGAATACCCCTTCGGGTTCAGCTGCGTATTTGTGGTAAAGCCGGGATTCTTTCCGATGACTTTGACCACTACTTTCTGCATGAGATCCTCGACCGCCTTTGCCTCTGTTCCGGCCTTGATGCCGTTGAAGAGTTTGGCGTGTGGATTAGAATTGTCCGTATTAACAAATATTTCTGGCATTTTCGATAGCTCCAATAAAGTATGATAGCGGCGAGAAACATCAAAATCTCGCGCATCCACCAAGACGGCTCGGTGGATAATAAGCGGACACGAAACAGGAGAAAAACATGGCTGACAAATTGCGAATCTTGGGAATTTCGGGAAGTTTGAGGAAGGAATCTTTTAATACGGCAGCGCTGCGGGCCGCGATAGAGTTGTGCCCGGACGAGGCAGGGATCGAGATCTGCGAGATCGGTAATCTGCCGCTCTTCGATCAAGACTTTGAGCAGGATCCACCCTCAGTTGTGAAGGAGTTCAAGGAGATAGTAGCCGCGGCCGACGCAATACTTTTCTCGACACCGGAATACAATTACTCAGTTCCCGGCGTCCTCAAGAATGCTATCGATTGCGGCTCGCGTCCATATGGACACAGCGCGTGGGACGGGAAACCGACCGCGATAATGGGCGCTTCCGGCGGCGCGATCGGGACGGCCCGTGCCCAGTACGATCTGCGAAAGATGATGGTGTTCTTGAATATGTTCCCGATCAACAAGCCCGAGGTAATGATCGGAAACTGTGCGGACAAGTTTGATGCTGAAGGAAATTTGACGGACGAAACGACACGGCAATTCATCCGCCAAATGCTTGAAGCGTTGATCGCTTGGACAAAGAAACTGAAATAGTTACGGACGTTTCTGATTCAGCATCCACGCGATGAGTTCGGCGCTTGAATATGCCGGATCCCACGCGTTGTGATTTACATTAGGAAGCTCGGTGTATCCAACTTTGGCACCGAGCTTTTTAAGCGCCGCGAACATCTTGCGCGACTCGTCGGGAAGGACGACATCATCCTTTGCCCCGTGGAGGATCTGGATGGGAATGGACCCGACCTTCTTCGCGATCTCGGTGTAAGGATCCTCGCCCGGCGCGAGAGCCGGATAAGTAACAGAAGACGCTCGGCCTTTCAGCTCAGACACAAAGGCGCAGACGGGCACGATTCCGGCAAACTTTTCCGGACGTTTGGAGGCGAGCGACCACGTGCCGTTACCACCCGCGGAGTATCCGGTTAAGACCACTCTTTTCGGATCACCGTTGAATTCCTTGATCGACTTGTCGATAGCGGCGATCGCCGCCTCGCCGCCATCAGTCTGTAATCCGGCCCTTCCATCAGCCTTTGCTTGAGGAAAGATCACGATCGCGGGAAAGCTCGGGATTCCTGCGTATCGCCGGAGCCAGCCCAACGTTCGTCTGACTCATCCCGTCGGAGCCATACTCGCCGCCGCCGTGCAGCGCTACGATCACCGGCCAATGCTGCTTTTTACTGAAACCGCGCGGGATATAAACCTGATAGCGGTATTCCACTCCACTCACTACGACTGAGCGATCAAGGAATCCGGTCTCGGCCTTTTGCCCAGACGCGAGGGTGCCCAAGGCAAACGTAATAGCCACGACAATAAACGATGGTTTGAGTAAATGAGTCACGGTGTGAGATGTGAGTTGGAAACGATATTTCCAATGGCCACGTCGCCAGCCGTGACCACCTTCGCGTTCACCCCGCGAAGGTTGTGGCTTCGGCCGAATTCTGAGTTTGCGAACTTCATGGCGTCGATGCCGAAGCGTTCGACAAACTTCTTGCAGCCCAGATGCGGGATGGCAGTGATCTCGATGACGGCTTCGCCTATAGAAAGGCGTGTTCCGGGCGGAAGGTTTTCCGGGCTTAGATCGAGGTCGACAAATAGTTGATCTCCCGCCAGCTGAACGCGTTCGCGGCTTCCGGCGATGAGTTTCGCGAAACGCCAATTCATCACGTTGAGCTGCATTTCCGGGTGGCCGAGGCCATTGTCGTTTCGCGAGCTGCCGCGGATCAGCCAGTTGTCGCCGACGAGACCGCTCTCGCGGCTTAGGAACCCGCGTTCAACCACTTCTCGTTTATTCTCGGCTGGTCGGCGGACGATCATTTCGAGCGTGCCGTTTTCCTTCGGGGACGCGAGTACATCAGCGATCTTCGCTTCGATCTCGTCAGTCGTCAGGTGTAGCCTGAAAAGAGTTCCTTCCATACGCCGTAATTCTACACCCAAATTAGAAACGCGTGGAGCGGCGAACCGTTCCACGCGTTTGGTCTATGACCTCTGCTTTGAACGACTATGGCTTTATCGCGTAGTCATACCAGCAAGAGGTCGGGTTGTAGTAGTTATTGAGCTGCTCTTCGATGAAGGCAACAGCGGCGGCTCCGCCAGTGCGGCCGGTGTCTTTCGGATCGAGGATCTTGTCGACCTGATCGCGGACCGATTCGAGGTGAATGCGGGTCGTGCGATCCGTCGCCTTGGGTAACGCCGCAACGGCCATCGCTCGGATGTCCTGCAACTCCGCACGATAAAATCCGCGTTCATCACCGCTCGATATGAACATTGCCGCAAAGCCCGGAGGTAACCCTTGCGGGACGGCGGCCGGTGCCGCATTCAGCTTTGCGTTGGCGATGTCGAGGAATGCACGCTGAAGGTTTCGGCGATACGCATCGACGACCGGTGCCGGTGCATTGAGCTCGGTCCAGACACCGTTCCGAACATCAGCCATCAGATCCCCCGGGCCGTATGCAGTTGCACCGTCGATCGCTTGCTGCTCGACGAGGCGTGCGAACCGAGCGCTCGACAGAAGATTGTTGAGCACGCTGTTCTGAGCGTTGCGGACGCGGTTGAGAGCTCCGATCGGCTCGATCCGTCGAAGGACTTCCTTATCGATCTGCCAAGTCGGCGAAGCAAAAGCGTTCTCGCTCAGGAAGCGGACGGCTTCCGCTTGTCGAGCTTTGGACGTAACGTTGAAGCGATATCCGGCCTGACCGACGTGCTTCTGTTGCGAATCGTAGCTGCCGACGATCGCCGAAACATGATTCAGCTCAAGCGTCCACTGGCCGAGCATGCGAGCATAGATCTCGCTGAGGTCGCTGTAAGGCATACCTTTTTCGGTCGTGGTTGCCGGAACGAGAAGCTTAGAAACGCGCTTCAGGTTCTCGATACCTAGTCGAGTTGATTTGACTGCATCCGCATCACCGACAGCCTCGGTATTTTCCCCAAAATCGCTGCCCGCGGATCCGGCGGTCGAGAATCGCAGCCATGGCGTCTTGTCTTGCTCGAGAGCCCAATCGTTGAGCGTCGAGCGCTCAGCATCGGATGTCGCCGCGTTCGGGATCGGTTTGTATCCCCAAGCGGTCGCCCAAATATCGTACGGTCCGATTCCAGGGATCAGGTCAGCAACGTCGATCTTATCTTCCGGCTGAGCGACGTAGTTGAAACGCGAATAGTCCATCAGCGTTGCAACGTGGCCCATCTTCCTGACCCATGCCGCATCACGAACCTTTTCCTGTGGATACAGCGAGCTCGACTTCATGTTGTGCTGGAAGCCGAGTGTATGCCCGACCTCGTGAGCAACGACGTACTCAACCAGCTCGCCCATCAGATCGTTCGGCATCGGAAACTTTTGTGCACGCGGATCGAGCGGGCCGACCTGCGTGAAATACCAGGAACGCTGGAGGTTCATGATGTTGTGATACATCTGAATATCCGATTCGAGTATCTCGCCTGTTCGCGGGTCGTTGATGTGAGGGCCTGAGGCATTCTCGGTCGTCGAGGGCAGCCATCGGATCACCGAATATCGAGCGTCTTCAGGATGGAATTCCGGATCTTCCTTCGCGGAGGGCTGCGACTTTGCAATGATCGCGTTCTTAAATCCCGCAGCCTCGAATGCCTTCTGCCATTTCTCGACGCCTTTCTTTACATACGGCACGAGCCATGCCGGCGTCGCGCGGTCAACGTAATAGACGATCGGCTTTACAGGTTCCGAGATCGCCGCCGACGGGTCTTTCTTCTCAAGCCGCCAGCGGGTGATGAAGCGGCGCTCCTGCGAGCGATGCTCAGGCCGGCTGAAGTCAAGATTCGAGACCGAGAAATAGCCGACACGCTCGTCGAATAGGCGCGGCATCATCGGGTTGTCCGGCAGCTTCACCATCGAGTGATGAAGGACCACAGTTGCGCTCCCAGGGCTCATCCCTGCTCCGCCAAATCCGCCTCCACCCCCACCGCCGCCAAGTCCTGCGGGCGTCGGGTTGCGCGTGTAGGTGTGAGTCGCCTGAACTTCGATATTCGTCGGGAAGGTCAAGATCTCTTCGATGTACGACCGGCTCGCGTCCATCAAAGTGGCCTGCAGCCGTTGACGAGCGCTGAGCTCAAACAGGTCGGTGGTAAAGAGACGCGACACATCGACTACGGCGGCATCATTCGGCCCGAATGCAGCAACCGGGAAAGACATCAGGATCGTATCGTTGTTCGAGTTGCGAACGGCCTCGGCGATCTCGCTATTCGGATCGGCAACGATGCTGTAATCGATGACGCGGAGGTTGATTTTGTTATCGATGCGCTCCCAACGAACCACACGCCGCCCAAGTGCCTGACCGCCATAGCCGACGCCTTCGGTCGTTTTCGCGATCTGCGTGACCCAAAGAAACTCTTTACCGAGCTGATCTTTAGGGATCTCGTAAAAATATTTGTCCTTGATCTTGTGGACCTTGAATACGCCGTCTTTTGATTTGGCATCTTTGGTGATCACCTTTTCATAGGGTTGCGGCTCGCTGCTCGGGGTTCCGCCCGGACGCGGTCCACCGGGCCCTGCCGGGGTCTCGGTTGGCGTGGGCGGCGCATCCTGTGCGGACACAATGAACGCTGCGTGCAGCAGAACTGCCGCCGCAACCAGGAAAAACACTAACTTTTTCATTTTGAGAGGTCTCCTTGGGCAGAGCACACACCGACTCTCGCAAGCGACAAGCGTGGCCCTCGTTTATTTTGAAAGCGTCAACGCCGCTAATAGGGTGAGCGGCAGCGAAATTCAAGATCCTGCCTTTGATTCAGAGATTTGAACGGAAATAGGTGAAGTATTTATAGCATTACGAATGAACTGCGCGCAATGCTCTTCCGCGGAGTCGACCGGGAATCCACAATTCTTTACACTTAGCGATTTCAGTCGAATACAGCTATAACCGGAGCATGATCTGAAGGGTGCTCCCACGATCTCGGCTCTCGATCGATCCAGCAGTCGGAGCACTCTTCCGCAAGCGACGGCGAAGACCAGATGAAGTCGATCCGCAGGCCTCGATCCTTTTCGAAATCATTGTGAAAGACGCTCCACCAGGTGAACTCCTTCGCATCGCCGTTGAACTGCCGGAACAGATCGACAAATCCCCATCGCTTCAAGTCCATTAACGCCTCTCGCTCGGGCTTACTGAAGTGGAGCTTGTCCTTCCACGCCTGCGGCTTCCAGACGTCCATCTCACTCGGAGCCACATTCAGATCTCCGCAGAGGATCAAGTCGTCGTCCGCGGAAAATCGTTCGTCAAAGACCTTTCGCATCCGAGCGTGCCAGTCGAGCTTGAAACGATATGTCGCCGAACCAAGCTTCGTGCCGTGCGGCGCATAGGCGTTGTAGATGTGGATCCCATCGATCGTTCCGGCAATCAGTCTCCGCTGAGCATCCGTCGGATCGCCCGGAAGATTCCGCTGGACATCCTCGATCGGTGAGCGTGAGAGCGTCGCAACCCCGTTATATGCCGTCTCGCCGAAGACCGCCTGATGTTCATATCCAAGATCCGCGAACTCCCGCTTTGGGAAAGCCTCGTCAGCAACCTTGATCTCTTGCAGGCAAAGCACGTCCGGCTCAACAACCGAACACCACTTCAAAGCATGCTCAAGCCGCGATTTGATGGAGTTAACGTTCCAGGTCGCTATCTTCACAGATCAAACTCCGCAACAACCGGAGCGTGATCACTCGGCTTTTCCGGATATCTCGTTGACTTGTCGATCACGCATGACTTGGCTTTGGCGGTAAGCGACTCGGAGGTCCAGATATGGTCGATGCGGAGGCCGTGGTTGTTCTGCCAGGCACCGGCGCGGTAATCCCACCAGGAGAATTCCTGAACGTTTCCATTCAGGTGACGGAAAAGATCGGTGAATCCCCATTGCTTGACGTTGAACATAGCGGCCCGTTCCGGCATTGAAAAGTGCAGCTTGCCGGTCCAACGCGGAACGCTCCATACATCGGCGTCTTCCATCGCAACGTTGAAATCGCCGCACAGCAGAAGGTTCTGCGTAATGTCGCAAAGGTCGTCGAAATAACGACGCAGACGCATCAGCCAGTCGAGCTTAAAGGTGAACTTATCCGTCCAAAGATCCGTGCCATTGGGGATGTAAGTGTTCACGATGCGAACGCCCTTGACTGTCGCCGCAATCATCCGCTTTGGCGATTCGGCGTCGTCATCGAGGAAGTTTTTCTGGACATCTGTGATCGGAAATTTCGAAAGGATCGCGACGCCGTTATACGACTTCTGGCCGATGAAGGCCGATTCATAGCCAAGCTCTCTGAGGGCATCGACGGGAAAGTTCTCATCGACACACTTCGTCTCCTGCAGACAAAGAACATCCGGCTGTGCCTCCGCTACCCACGGAGCAAGCTGCGGCATTCGAATGTTGAGCGAATTTACGTTCCAAGTAGCGATCTTCATTTACTTACTTCTATCATAAACAACCGCAGATGCACGCAAATTAACGCTGATGCTAATTTGCGTATATTTGTGTTTATTTGCGGTTATTCTTTCTTCGAATTCCGCTCCCAGAAAACCCCGTCTGAGAATCCCTGAATAGACTTTTCTCGCTCAGCGATCTCCAACCGCTTGGCAGCAAGTAAACAGTACTGTTCATCCGATTCGATCGCGACGAATCTACGTCCTAGCTTCTTCGCGACGACCGCCGTGGTGCCGCTGCCGGCGAAGGGGTCTAGGATCAGATCGCCCGCGTTGGTTGATGCCAAGATGATCTTGGCGAGCAACTTCTCCGGCTTTTGGGTCGGGTGGTCGGTGTTCTCGGGCATCGACCAGAAGGGGACGCTGATGTCAGTCCAGAGGTTTGACGGATGCGTGTCGCGAAACTTTCCGGCTTCGTCCCAATCCTTCGGTTTTCCGTTCTCGCGATACGGAGCCATCACGCGGCGGCGTTGCTTTACAGCGTCGAGATTGAACGTGAAATCGTCCGAAACTGTAAAGAACCAGATGTCCTCGGCGGCGTTCTTCCAGTTTGCTTTCGCTCCACGGCCTTTCTCACGTTCCCAGGTGATGCGGTTGCGGAGCTTGAAATATTTCGAGCCTACACACTGAATCGCCGAACCCGACCGCCAATCGCCACAGATGTAAACGCTGGCGTCCGGCTTTAACAGCCTAACGCAGAGCGACAGCCACGAATCCAGCCAGGCCTCATAAGCGTCGTGGGAAATCTGTGCAAACTTTTCCTTTCCGAAGGTCTTCGTCAGATTGTACGGAGGGTCTGCGAAAAGGAGGCCGAAGCGCGCGGTTTGCAGTTCGGGCAGTACGTCGAACGAGTCACCCTGAATCAAGGACGACCCATCCACGCAGTGCGATCCGACCCGAGATCGTAGCTTTTCAGCATCGTCCGCTGTCAGTTCGATCGTACGATTCCGTGGTGCGCGCATCGTGGCAGTTTATCATCCGAGATCTATAAGGTGTTTAATTCGATCCATTTCGGGGGTCGTTTTGAGTCATTTGACTAAAGTTCTAGGACTTACACGAACTTCAACAACTTAGCGACTGCCCGTAGTTGTTTGTTTTGTTCCATTCTGCGTGTGTACTTTTGTTCCAATTGGAACAAGATCTGAGACTTACGCGAACTTTCAACAACTTACAGCCACTTCCAAAGGAGCATCTCTGTATCGAAAGCCTGACAAAGTTATCAAAGATCCACCTCGCGCGTTCGAGCGCGGGGCGAACAGTATTCCACGGACGCAACGTTATGTCAACAATTAATCAACACTCAAGGCGATAAAATGAAACTGCCCGGAAAAATCTCTTTCCGGGCAGCTTCGTTACTTCCCTTGTTCGATTGTTGATGACCTTAGAAATTGAACCTGAAGGCAAACTGTATCTGGCGGTTTGATCCAAGTCCTACCGTCCGGCCCACTGTCGAGCGGAGCAAGCCAAAGGTCGAACCAGCCTGAGACTGGGTAAACGCCTGTCCGGGCTGCGCGCCTGACGACGCGGTGTAAGTCGTGCAGGAGTTGGAGCAGGCCAGGTTCGGAAGCGAATTGCTTATCGTAGCTGACGGGTTGGCAAAATTCGCCTGATTCAGGATGTTAAAGAACTCGGTCCGGAATTCTATGTTCATCGTTTCGTTGAATCGGAACCTCTTTGCCAGGATCACATCGAGCTGACGGAAGATCGGGCCGTCAAGGGCATTTCTGCCGAGGTCGCCCCATTCCCCTGCTGCCGGGGTCGCAAAGGCGGACGGATCAAGGAAATTTCGGTCATTGTTTAGATACGGATTTCCGATCTGGTTCGGCCGGCGAATGTTGCGTGAATTACCACCGCCGGGAGTATTAACAACTGCGGCGAAGCCGGTCGGTAACGCTGTTACCTGTCCGGAACCACTGCCGAACGCCGGAAGATTGGCAGTGAAGCCTTGCGCGAACGTGCCGCCGCTGCCATTAGGGCACCCGCCGACCTGTTGGCACACGACAACAATATCGGGACGGACGACCAGAACTTCGATCGGTACTCCGCTGCGTGCATTCACGATCCCGCCGACTTCCCAGCCGCCGAGAAGAAGGTTTCCGGTTCTGCCGAGGTCGTAGGCCTTACCACGTCCGATCGGGAGTTCGTAAAGTGCACTGATATTGAACGTGTGGCGAATGTCGAAGTTGTTTCGGCCGCGGTCCGCTTCGAAATTATCGAGCTGTGCCGAGGTACGAGCTTCGTTTGAACCGCTGCTCAATCCTTCGCTGCTGCCATACGTGTACTGCATATTCATCGTCAGGCCGGTATTGTAACTACGCTGAAGCGAGAACTGCAGTGCGTTATATCGATCATCGCCGCCGCTGGTCTTATAGTCGACCTCGGCGTACGGGTTCTGAACAGACGTTCCGCTCACGATGCTGAACTGCCTGACGGTATTAACACCGACAACCTGGCCGCCGGCATTGGTACGATTTACTACACCAAACCCCGTGGGGATATTGTTGCCGTTTACGATCGACGTTGCGCCGGGAAGGATCCGATTGGCAACACTTCGAAGAAAGAGGTTTCGCCCCTGGCTACCCACGTACGCAATGGTCGACGTGAGATTGTACGGAAGCTGCTGCTGCCATGAGAACGTGTACTGAAAGATCCTTTCCGGGATCTTGTAGTTACTCGAATACGCACGCGGCTGATAGCTGCGGTTGTTCGGGTTGCTGTTAAAGTTCGCAACGATCCCGGGAATGTTCGCGGGAAAAGCCAGCAGGCCGCCGCTAGTGATAGTAGAACTGACACGGTCGCTCTCGATCGCCTGGATCTGATCTTCCGTCTGTCCCGGTCCGTAGTAGATACCAAATCCACCGCGGAAAACCGTGTTGCCGCCGGAGAAGAAACCGCTGCCACCTTGGTTCGGCGACCAGGTAAGCGCAACGCGCGGACCGAAGTTTGTTTTCGAAGATCTGTAAGCCGCTTCGCTGGACGGACGGATCACGCCGTTCTCGATATCGAATAATACCTGAGCGTTATTTTCCTCGCGCAGCGGTGCGTAGAATTCGTAACGAAGGCCATAGCTGAGCGTCAGGCCCGGGCGAAGTTTCCATTCGTCCTGACCGTAGCCGATGTAATATTCCTGCTTTGCCAACCGCTGTCCTGTAAATCCGTTGTTGAACGGGCTGGCCGCGCTCACGTCGCCTAAGTATTGGACAGAAGCGGGTGCGTTGTTCAGGAATGAAGCAAGGTTCGAGAAGGTGTAGGTTGTGCCGCCAAGCCGATCCGTATACATGCGGATGAGGCGAAGTTCGCCGCCGAACTTAATGTTGTGGTTGCCCTTGATCCAGTTGAGGCTATCGATGAAGCCCAGCGAATACGGCGTATACGGCTGACCGCGTCCGTTGGTCGCACTGTTTGCACGAACGAGTCCGCCCGGGATCGAGATGCCGGAGGAGGTGCCCTGGCCCGCGATTCCAGTGTTTGCAACGCTTCCGGAAATGTTCAAAGTAATAGCCGAGAAATCGAGGCCTGCAACCGTAGGTGCGGAGCCGTTGATGCGAGTGCGGGCTCCGTTGTATCCGACTTTGAACTCGTTGATCAGGGTACCTTCTGAATTCAATATCGACTGATAACCGAGAACGCCGTTCTGCGGAACCGCCTGGATCGAAACAACGCGGCCCGAGACGCCTTCGGGAGAAATATCCTTACCTTCGTCGCGGAAAAATCGGAAGTAGACCTTGTTACTCGGATTTAGCTGATAATCAAAGCGAGCCGCGTATGCCGTCTCGTCAACGCGTTCGAGGTCCTGAAGCTGAAGGATGTCGAAGCCGGCCGCCGCAGACGCGCCCGGAATGACAACTGCGTCAGGCGAGCGGAAAGCTGCGATGAACGGCTGGATCGCTGGATTCACCGGCGTCGCTGTTCCGGGTATTAATGCTCCCGGCTGCGCTAGCGTAAGGCTCGGCGCCGCTTCGACGAAGTTGAGTCCGAACCGTCCGCGGTACCGTTCATAACTTCCAAAGAAAAAAAGCTTGTCTTTGATGATCGGACCGCCGATCGAACCGCCATACTGATCGAGCTGAAGTTTGCTCTTTTCGACTCCGGGCGTCGCATTCTCGAAAAAGTTGCGTGCATCGAGACTGTCGCGGCGGATGTATTCGAAAACCGAACCGTGGAATTTGTTTCCGCCTGACTTGGTGACGACGCTGACCTGTCCGCCGGTGCCTGTGCCGAATTCTGCAGGGAAGTTGCTGGAGTCGACCCGGAATTCCTGAACGTTTTCGAGGCTTGATTGGAGACGGAAGGGTGACGGAACTTCGCCGTTAAGATTGCCGGGTGAAGCATCGATGATCGCCGTTCCTTCGACGCCATCGTAACGCACGACGTTCTGCTGGTTAGCACGGCCTGAGAAGCGGATGTCGGCAAATGTTCCCGTGCCGCTGTTAACGCCGCCCGGAGCCTGCAGATAAAGCTGTGAGAGCTGACGGCCGTTGATGGGGAGCCCCTCGACCTCGCGGGGGTTTACATTGGCACTGAGGCTCGCGGACGACGTGTTCACTACTGCGTCGGAGCCGCCGGTAACATCTACCTGGGCTGTTACGCCTTGAGCTTGCAGCTTCAATTCAACATCGACTTGCTGGCCAACCGGAAGATCAATACCTTTCTTCGAGGTTGATTCAAAATTGGCCGCCGAGGCAGCGACGGTATATTTCGTCGGCTTCAATGCAACGACCAAAAATGATCCATCTTGTTTCGTAGTAGCCGTTCTGACTTCGCCGGTAGATTCGTTCGTTACCGTAACGGTTACGCCGGGTACCATCCCCCCGGCCGCATCAATGACCGAGCCCGCGATGCGGCCTTGATCTGCCTGGCCCATTGCGAAGCCTACACAGCAAACTAGAGCTGTAAATAACGTATTAAATACCTTCAGAGAAACTTGTCGTTTCATCATTACTCCTCAATTAATTCCGATTAATTTTCTTGGGCGGCCGGTCCCGTTCGAGCGGAACTGCGGGCGCAAATAATTTTGATTTTTCAGGATTGCAAACGTGAGGATATGCACCCGGCGTTGCGCACGTGTGAACTTGAGGTTAATTAAGTGTTAACTGTTGGTGAGAGTGACGGCGAGCCTTTCTTAACTCGGACTTAAGAAAAGCCTAAAGGCGTCACGTTTACCTAGGACGGCAGGGGGCTGTGCCCATTCGAAGAGGGTAAGCCGGATGCGACTACGAATCAGACCAGAACAGCGTACCGGCGAATGTCGGGCGGGGCGGTAAGCAGATCTCCGGCTTTAGCGGCGACCGCCTTGAAATGGTCCGTTTCAAAGTGGGCTTGCAGGGCCTCGGGGCTCGCCCATTCTTCCATGAACGTAAGGTCTAAGGGGTCCTCCACATTCTGCAGAAGCTCATACCTTATACAGCCATCCTCTATCCGGGTAGCAGTGATAAGGCCACCCAGTGTCTGGAGCGTTTCAGTGAGTTTTTCGGGGCGGACGCTGATGCGAGCCACGACTCTGATCGGATTTTCCATATGTTTGCAGTGACTTGCTGGCACGACCACCAACTCGGCCACGTCTGGCCGAGTTTATATGATAGTCGTTATGATCTCTTTGATACTGCGCTGAAGTTCGCGGTCGTCGGTGATGGGCGAGCACATTGCGACCTCGGCGGCGTCGACGGGGGCGATGCCTTTGGCGATCATCTGGGCGGCGTAGATCAGAAGGCGAGTCGATACGCCTTCCTCGAGTCCGTGGCCGCGGAGGTTGCGGATCTTTTGGCCGATCTTGACAAGGTCGGCGGCCATTTCGAGATCGATACCGCCTTCCTTAGCGACGATCTCGGCCTCGGCGTCGGCCTCGGGGTAATCGAACTCCATCGCGACGAAGCGTTGCCGCGTGGATTGTTTTAGATCTTTTAGGATCGATTGATAGCCGGGATTGTATGAGACAACCAGCATGAATTCCGGCGGAGCTTCGATCACCGTTCCGCGTTTCTCGATCGGCAGGCGGCGGCGGTCGTCGGTGAGCGGGTGGATGATGACGACGGTGTCCTTACGAGCTTCGACCACCTCATCGAGATAGCAGATCGCTCCGGCACGTACGGCGGCAGTTAGCGGCCCGTCGTGCCACACGGTCTCTTCACCTTCGAGCAGGAATCGTCCGACGAGATCGGTCGAGGAAAGGTCTTCATGGCAGGCTACGGTTATCAATGGCCTGCCCATTTTCCACGCCATGTGCTCGACGAAACGGGTCTTGCCACAGCCCGTCGGGCCTTTTAACATTACCGGAAGCTTCGCGGCATACGCCGCTTCGAAAAGTTCGACCTCTTGGCGGACCGGCAGATAGAACGGCTCGTCCGCGACCTTGTATTTCTCGACCGCTAATTCCATTGAATCTATTATTTGACGTTATTGAGCGGTGTGCAACTATGTGCGAAACTTCGACCAATCGCCCCAGACGGCGAACGTTGCGCCCGCAGCCTGCAGATTCACGAAGAGTGTCTTCCCATCAGGTGAGAATACCGAGCCGGCAAACTCGGACCTAGAAAAGTCCTTTGAGACATTTCTCGCAAAATCGGCCATCCGGCCCGAGGGTGTCAGGACGCGAAGGTGGTTCTTTGATTCGAGTCCCTCGTAATCGCCGTCCTCGCAGACGAACAGAAGTTCAGACTTAGGCCGAAGGCAGATGTTGTCAGGCATGAAGAGAATTTCACGGTCCGGAGATTCGAACATCAGGTGGAGTTCGCCTTCGTCGCGTCCGCGCGATTCGTATCGCCAGATCTGCCCGGCTTTTACATCGCCGCCGCTGGTAGCGGTAAAGTATGGACGGCCTTCCTTGTCAGTACAGCAGCCTTCGAGCCGGGCAAATGATGCCGCTCCCACGGCGTGTCCCTGTTTGAACACCGCCGAATCATCTACATCTGCCTCGGCAGGATCCGGGTTGGGAATTGTGATCCAGCGTACGGGAAGTCGCGCTCCCTGTTTTTGACCTGTTCGGGTGTCGTACCGATCCTTGTATTTGATAGCCAACACCTGAAGCACGCCGCCTTCCGCGAGCCGTTTGTTACGGTTCGGGAGAAATCTGTAAAACCCGGAAGGATTGTAATCCTCTGTCAGATAGACGATCCCGGACTTCTTATCGACCGCCACCGCCTCGTGCACGAATCGGCCCATCGACTTTAGCGGAACCGCGGGCACCGAAGTGTTTGCGGAAGCAGGAACCTCGAAACAATAACCGTGTGGTTTCGGGAACCCGCCGGTCTTGGCACCCGTACGAGCGTTAGTCCTAACAGTTTGGCCGAGGGTCGTTTCTTCGCATGAGATCCATGATCCCCACGGCGTCGGCCCGCCGCAGCAGTTGATCATCGTTCCGGACAAGCTGACAAAGTCGCGCTCGATCACGCGCGTCTTTGGGTCGATCACCAGTGTGCTCGTTCCGCCGCCGGCCGTTTCGTCATAGTGATTCGCCGTCCCGATCGCGGTCCCGGGTTTTGGCAATTTTCCGCCCGTCACCTCGTGATTTCGAACAATGCGAAGTTCATTTCCAACCTTGAACGTCCACATCCCGTCGTGGGCGGCCGGCGTAGGGTGTCCATCGGCCATTGCCGACCTCACTTTGCCCAGCACGTTATATTCGAAACCCTTCGGAAGAGCGAGAAAGATCTCGCCGGTATTCTTCGTAGGTGTCGGCATGAGTTCGCCAAACCCTTCGGCCTTGAGCGAACTGATGTCGCCAGTCGCGCCGAAAACGCTTGCGCGGTTACCAAGACTGCTGCAGGCGATGGCGAGTGAACCCGAAAACGTGGCGAGGTTTCCAATGAATGAGCGTCTATCCATGATCGTATTCACTACAATAGTCCTGCCATGTTAAATTTTCAATAAATCGATGGTTGAGATATTTCAGGCAATTGGTTCGAAAGACATCGAGGCGGCCCGCGCTATCTTTCGTGAATACGAACAATGGCTGGGGATGAGCTTGTGCTTTCAGAGTTTTGAAGAAGAGCTAGCTGATCTGCCGGGCAGGTACGCACCTCCAAGTGGCCGGCTTTACCTTGCGCGTACCGACGGCGCGACAGTTGGGTGCATCGCTTTGCGGCAGATCGAGGATGGAATATGCGAGATGAAGCGGCTATACCTCCGCGAATCAGCCCGCGGAAAAGGCGTCGGTGTAGCACTGATTGAAAAGGTGATAGCAGACGCGATCGAGATCGGCTACGCGAAAATGCGGCTCGATACCTATCCGCCGAAAATGGGAAAAGCCGTAAGCCTATACGAGGCCCACGGCTTCTACGAGATCCCAGCTTACTACCACAATCCTCACGACGGAGTTCTCTTCATGGAGAAAGTCCTCACTGATCACAGTCCCTGACCGAAACTCCCTTGGTATACATCGGGTGACGGCGGTTCGTAGCGGATATTCGCGTTTGGTCCAAGATCGGGAAAGACCTGACGATATGCGAACGCCCACGCAACGTTGACGATCGGGAGGACAAAAAACATTCCAAAGCAACAAGCTATAAAGCCGCCTAACATTATCAGAAAGCCCAGGATCATTAGCACAAAGACTCCACCAAAATTTGCCCAGCTGGACCTTGCGCTTAGCTTTATCGCGGTCAAGGCATCCACGTCCTGATCAATGGCGATAGGCACGGCGAAAGCGAATGTGATTCCCCAGATCAGACCAACGATAAGGAAGATTCCGAGGACAGCAAATACGAGGACGATCACCCCTCCCGCCGCGGCGATCTCCGGGGCTCCCTGGAATTGATTTCTCCCCCGATTTTTCATGATCGCTTCTAGCAGCACTTGGCCGGTCTGTAGAAATACGTTGACGATCGTGAAGATTATCGTAGGAGCCGAACTTATGGCGCCGATCACGAGCAAGGGACCCGCCTTCTCGAATCCCTTGAACATCATTCCGAAGTCGACCGCCTCGCCTCTCATTGCCCGCAGCGCAATATAGTAAACGCCGGCCATAACTAGCGGGCTGAGAAGTGCGGCTATAACTGCTCCGATGAATGGAATGTATGAGATCGCCCCGATGATCAGTGCGGCTACGAAAGATACCCCGAAAAACAGCCAATAGTTTGGCTTGATCAGGTTCCAGGCGTTGCTAATGCATCCGGTCGCGTCGATGGCGCTCTTGTAGTATTGCGGGTTTGTCATAGAGTTGGAGAAATCTCACACATCCGTTCTGAAGATTCTAGAGGTAAACATTTCTAATAACAACAAAAAATCCGGTGAGACGATCTTTCATCTCACCGGACGGAACAGTTGCGGGACGAAAACTAGGGCATCGCCTTACGCGGCATTTTTTCGTCCATCATTGCTGACTGGTAAACAAATGCGGCCATCACGGTCGCGGCCTGCTTCATGTCGTCTGCCTGGATTCGGTCGAAGTTGTCCTGGTTCGAGTGGTGCGTACGGGTGTCATACTCGATCTCGTCCTGGATGAACTGGAAGCCTGGAAGGCCGATGCGGTCGAAAGAAAGATGATCGGTACCGCCCGTGTTGGACATCGTCAACGTCGTTGCACCAAGGCTAGCAAAAGGTGCAAGCCAAGCTTCGAAATATGGCCGAACAGCCGCGTTGCCCTGCATATACACACCACGGATCTTACCCGTTCCGTTGTCTAGATTGTAGTAGACAGAGAGTTTGTCGTAGTCGGCCTTTTTCTCGAGGGTCGGGCGGGGAGCGTTTGGCTGCGGAGGCCCAAAACCGGGAGCGCCGCTGAGTACACCAAATTTCTGAGTGACATATTCACGCGAACCGTTCAAGCCCTGCTCTTCGCCGGACCACAGAGCCACGCGAATCGTTCGTCGCGGTTTGAGCCCCGACGCGATCAGGATCCGGACAGCTTCCATCGCAACCGAACACCCGGCGGCGTTGTCAGTAGCTCCGGTACCCGAGTGCCACGAATCGAGGTGTCCCCCGAGCATAACTAACTCAGACTTGAGATTCGGGTCGGTACCAGGGATCTCGGCAACCGTGTTGTAACCCATCAGGTCGTCGTCGTAATACTGAGTCTGAACATCGATGGTCATTCGCGGCTTAGCGCCTTGCTGGATCATCCGCACGATCCGGTTGTAATCCTCGGTAGCCATCGTGACCTGCGGCAGCATTCTCGATTCGTTATCTTTGTTGTAAGCGGCGTTACGGCCACGAGCGGCTGCACCAGTAACAGCTGGCTGACCCGCAACAACCGGTGCCGGCGCAACCGAAGCCGCTGAAACGAATATCGTTCCGCCGCTTCCGATGCGGCTGTTATCAACGATGACAGCTGCACCTTCGTCCAACACAAACCCACCGATCTTCTGAGCAACTTGCGCCTGTCGGATACGCTCCTGCTGCTCCGGCGTTGGCTGTCCGGCACCCTGAGCCGGTCCTTGCGGACGGGGGGCCGTCGCCGGGTCCGGCGCACCGGCGAGCTCTCCAAGTTCCTTATCGCTATACCGAACTCCATTCGCCTCGAACTCGGCCTTTACCGCGCGCGGCCTTGAAATAAATACGATCTTGCCAGCTAGCTGACCCTTGTACTTGGCAAAGTCCTCCTCCGAATTGACCTCCAAATAAACGACGTCCGATGTAACAGCGCCCTTAGTACTGGGCGACCACGCTTTCGGATAGGCGATCACTGGAAAAGCCGAAGGACCAGTAACTTGCGCAGAAAAACTCTTCAACGCCCAGCCGCGTCCGAACGGACCCCAGGACTCGAGTTTGGCGTTCTGCATTCCCCATTTCGTCATCTGCTCCTTGGTCCACTCGTTCGCCCGCTTCATATTCGGCGAGTTAGTAAGACGCCCCCCGATCACATCGGTCAGATAACTGAGGTGGTTCATGACCTGCGATCGGTTAAGTCCCTCGTCTTTGATCTTTTCGATCACGTCGGGAGGTGCGGTGTATACCTTAGGGGCGTTTATTCTTGCGGGGGACGAAACTTGCGCCGATTGAGCGAGGGCAAGGGTTGGGGTTAGCAATGCAAAGGCAGCGATCGCGACCCAAAACTGGCGTCGTAACATTTCTTATTTCTCCTGAGAAGTGCGAATTTGAGAACGGTAAAAAAGATAATACTCGGAAATCCGAATAAAGTTTCAAGACCCAGAGGCTAGATGGTCGACCAAGTGAGAGTGTATGCCGGTGGAACATTCTTCAAAACGATCTTACTGCGCTTAGATTTTCCGTAAAGATTCCGCATCCGTTCACGTAGTTTTAACGCCGGCGGCAGATAATATCCGTGAGCGTACTGGAAAATGCGAAGGTTGCAGCCATCGTCCATGAACATATCGATCTGTTTGTAGATCTGATCGGCAACCGTACCGGGAAGCGATACGAACGGCAGGCAGCAAACGAGGAACTTTACGTTTCCAAGACCCGAATCCTGATGGATCTTATAGGCTTCGCACGCATTTCCTTGAATGATCCGCAAATCGGGATAATGATGCCGAAGTGTGGCGTGAAGTTTTGGGTCGAGTTCGAGACCGAGATATGAGTCGCTATCTGGGAGGATCGGTTCTATGAACTTGGTGATTGCACCGGTTCCGACACCAAGCTCAAGAATGATGTTGTCGCGGTCGGGGGCGAGCCCATTGACCATCGTCTGAGCAAGCTCGGGCGAACTGGGTGCGATAGCCCCAACCTTTCCGGGATTCTTGAGAAATGCCCGCAAGAATTGAATGTTCTCGTTCATCTAAACTATCCGGCCGAAACCCATCGTCCGCGTTGCTAACTGCTGAATTATCAGAGGTTATGACCGAATTGTATAATTACGCCCCTCGTTTTTGCAATAGTGGACGGTGCCTCATCACCTCGCGGCCCTTCTGACCGGGCTCTTTTTTGCCGGTGGCCTCGTCTTTTTGGTGAATGCTCCCGGCACCTCGTCTTCAATAAGCTTTTTCACATCGTCCAGTGTTAGCTTTGCCGCTTCCTCGGCGGTGGCACGCGAGCCGTCGGCCTTCTTCGGAAGGTAGATCACCTTTTTCCCGAATTTAATTACAGGGCCCCAACGGGCATTCTCGACCGATATCTTCTCAGCTTCCCAGCGGTGAATGTACCGGTTCGCTTCTTTGGTAACCTTTGCCTCGATGAGTTGGCTCATCTCATCCTGGCTGAGATTGTCGAAATCATAACGGCTCGGCACGTTGATATACATACCGTCCCATTTAATAAATGGCCCGAAACGTCCCTTTCCCTTGGCGATCGGTTTACCGTCGAAATCCCCAACAGGAGCATCCGCTTCCTGCTTGGCCTTGATATATTCGATCGCTTTTTCGGCATCCACCGCGGAAAGATCCGTGCCTCGCGGTATGGAAACAAATTCGTCGCCCCATTTTACATAAGGACCGAATTTGCCGACGCTGACCGACAGTTCCTTGCCTTCATAACTGCCCATCGCATCCTGCAGTTTGAACAAGGTGAGCGCTTCTTCGAACGTGATGGTTTCGATGCTCTGGCCGGTCGGTACCTTTGCGAATCTGGGCTTCTCTTCCTGATCGCCGCTGCCGATCTGTATGATCGGTCCGTAACGGGCGACGCGGGCGATAACGGGTTTTCCGCTTTCGGGATCGGTACCCAAGATCCTTTCGCCTTTGGCGCGCTCGGCCGTTTCCATCGTGTTATCGACTTCTTTTTTGAACGGCCAGTAGAACTCCTCGAGCATTTCGTTCCACTGCAGCTTGCCCTCCGCGACCTCATCGAACTCCTCTTCGATCCTGGCGGTGAAGCCATAATCCATAATGTCGTCGAAATACTGCTTCAGAAAATCTGTGACGACGAGTCCTAGATCTGTTGGAAAGAGCTTCGACTTTTCGGCTCCGGTATTTTCAGATTCTTCTCGCTGACTGATGAGATCATCTTTTAAAACGAGTATCCGATAAGCCCTCGGTGTGCCTTCCTTGTCACGTTTTTCTACGTACTCTCGTTTCTGGATCGTTGAGATAGTCGGCGCATAGGTGGACGGGCGGCCGATGCCGAGTTCTTCTAACTTC
>JBDSLC010000235.1:0-3851 GCA_039916585.1 Pyrinomonadaceae bacterium
CGAACACGGCCCACACGGACCCGTGTCGCCCATCTGCCAGAAATTATCCTTGCGGCCAAACCCGAGCACGCGTTCAGGTTTCGCACCGGCTTTGATCCACAGCTTACGAGCCTCATCATCCGGTCCGACCGCGTCATCGCCCTCAAATACGGAGAACCAGAGCCGCTCTGTGTCCAACCCGTAAACATTCACGAGCAGATCCCACGCATACTTGATCGCGTCTTCTTTGAAGTAGTCCCCGAACGAAAAATTCCCCAGCATCTCAAAGAATGTGTGGTGTCGAGCAGTTTTTCCTACTTCATCAAGATCATTGTGCTTGCCGCCCGCTCGAATGCACTTTTGCGATGTCGCCGCACGAGTGTAATCGCGCTTCTCGATCCCCAGAAAGACGTCCTTGAACTGGTTCATCCCCGCGTTGGTGAACAGTAGCGTCGGATCATTAGCCGGCAACAGCGGCGATGAATGAATAATCTTGTGCCCGTTGCGCTCGAAGTATTTTAGGAATGTTTCCCTGATCTCGTTGCCTGTCATAAAATGCGATTCTAGCACAGCGGGACGCAAAAAAAGGACGGCCGATCGCGACCGTCCTTAAAGGAGAAGAATCCAACAAACTATTTAGAAGGGCGGAATCGCAACGAGACCGAATTGATGCAATATCGAAGTCCGGTCGGCTGCGGGCCGTCGTCGAAGACGTGACCAAGGTGTCCGCCGCAGCGGTTGCAGTGAACCTCAGTGCGGGCTTCGTCGGGGATGGCGCGGTCCACGGTTTCGCCGACGTGCTTCTTATCGATCGGCTTGTAGAAAGACGGCCAGCCTGTCTCTGAATCATACTTATTATTCGAACTAAAGACCGCGAGCCCGCAAGCGTTGCAATAGTAGGTTCCTTCAGCTTTGTTGTCGGTGAGCTCACCTGTGTAAGCCCGTTCGGTGCCTTGCTTGCGAAGAACATAAAACTCGAGTTCGCTGAGTTCGCTCTTCCAGATCGAGTCGGCCCTCTTTAGCTTCACCCCGTCCCAGCTATCGATAAACGTATACTCACGCTTAACCGCAAATCCCGGCGTGGGCAACGTCACGACGCCCGTGTCCCCGGCAGAGACCTGCTCGCTCTTACCGATCAAGATCGAGATCACGAGCAAACCAAGCACTACTAAAGCTAGCTTCAACTTCATATTTCTCTCCGCTGACTTAATGCCCAACATAACCGAATTTATTTCCAATGAGAAAGGCCGGCAGATCGAACGGCTTTCGCCTGTGCAGTTCGACCTCCGGCCTCTGATCTCAGAAAGTAAGAGCTAGTTCGGAAGGACAACCGAATCAATAACGTGAATGACGCCGTTCGACTGTCGGACATCCGCTATCGTCACCGTCGACTTGCCGCCCTTTTCGTCCATAAGGACAACTTTTTCACCCTCAAGCATCGCATAGAGCTTGCCGCCCGAAACGGTCGTGAACTCAGCCTTTCCATTACCCTTTTTGATCGCCCTTACAACGTCCTTCGACGAGAAGTTCCCGGCGATTACGTGGTAAGTGAGGATCTTGGTGAGCGTAGCCTTGTTCTCGGGCTTCAGGAGCGTCTCGACAGTGCCTGCAGGCAGCTTATCGAATGCACTGTTAACCGGTGCGAAGACCGTGAACGGGCCCTTGCTCGAGAGGGTGTCGACCAGGCCTGCAGCCTTAACCGCTGCCACAAGCGTTGTGTGATCTGCTGAGTTGACTGCGTTCTCGACGATGTTCTTGGTCTTGTACATCGCTGCACCGCCAACCATCGGATTGTCGTTGCCGCCGCCCATCATCTGAGCCGAAACCGAACCTGAAGCGATCGCCATTACTGCGAACGCAAAGAATCCAAATAAAACTTTTTTCATAACTTTCTCCCGTTGATCGTTCTAAAGATTTTTCTACCGAAAGGACGCTGTGCCCCTATGTAAGAGGTTTCGCGAGCCTGGCGGGTTCGGATTCAGGAGAAGTTATTCGGCGAGTATCTCTTCAATGACCGACTCGCCGGACGACCGGTCGCGGCAAGTCCATTGCCAGGATTCATTGAGGCGGATGCGGCCATCGGAGAGTCGTTCGGGACTCGACCTGCACACGCCAGTCATCAGTTCGCCTTTCAGATTGATGTGCTGATATCGTATGTCGAGCGAATCGTCTGGAAGCACCCTCGCGACCAGCATTCCGCGCACGATCTGACCACCCCCATATTCAGCCCACACCACGTCGCCGTCCTGATGATAGGAAAAGGTCGTGTCGCCTCCGACCTCACCGGATCCGGAGTTCTCGACCGAACGAAAAGTGCGATTGTCGTAGGAAATCCTCATTCGACAGGGAAATCTATCTTGGCCACGGCGGCAATCTTTTCGCGGATCAGGCCGAAATCGAAACCCTGCCGCAGTAGATGATCGAAGAACTTTTTTTTGTCCGCGAGAGTTTCGGGTTTTCCCTTCAATCGCAAACGCTTTTCGATCGCTCGGTCGATCAGATCTGCTTCCGGAATCTTCTCGAACGCATTCTTGATCGCCAAATCCACATTCTCCTTGCTCAGCTTCTTTGTAGACAGTGACTGCTGCAATCGTCGTTTACCTTGAGGTTTCTGGCGGAGTCTTGAAACGGCGAAGTCGGCGGCAAACTGCTGATCGTCGAGGTACTTATACTCTTCCAGCTTTGCGATGACACGACCGACAATCTCGGCGTTGGTCCAATTTTTCTCAAGCAGGCGTTCGCGAAGCTCGCCTATCGACCGGGGTTTTGCGGCCAGTAGCTTTACGGCTCTATTCATCGTCCGCTCGCGGGCCTTCTCTACATCGCCGATGATCCGCTCTTCGTCCGGTTTTTGCACTCCCCGCTTACGCCACATCGCTTGATTATACGCACCGTCGCTCGAAAGATTAGAATTCAGATGTGGACGGACTTCTCATCATCGACAAACCCGCTGGCATTACGTCGCACGACGTAGTCGCCCGCGTTCGGCGTGCTCTGAAAACGAAGCGTGTTGGCCACACCGGCACCCTCGACCCGTTTGCGACAGGCGTGATGGTGATCCTCGTCGGCAAGGCAACGCGGCTTGCGCAGTTTTTGGATAAGGACGAAAAGGAGTATGAAGCCGTCGCTCAATTCGGATCGGAGACAGATACAGGAGACGTCACGGGAGTCCGGAGCGCGGAGTGCGGACTGAGGCGTGAAGATCTCTTGGCCCGCCTGGAGAGTACGGACTGGGATCAAACTCTGTCCACCTTTCGCGGAACGATCCGACAGACGCCTCCAATGTACTCGGCGAAAAGAGTAGACGGTAAGAAGCTGTACGAATTGGCACGCAAGGGCGTCGAGATCGAGCGTGACGCAGTAGAAATTTCGATCAGCAAGCTTGAGGTCATTGATACTTCATTCGATACCCCGGGTCTGACACGCCGGATTCGAGTAGCCTGCTCGGCGGGAACTTACATCCGAACGCTTGCGGAAGACATGGGCCGCGAGATCGGTGTCGGGGCGCATCTGACGAAACTACGCCGAACGCGAGCAGGGCGGTTCACCATCGATCAAGCTGTGACTCTCGAGGAATTTCAGGCGTCCCCATCGCCAGCCGATCACCTGCGTCAGATGGAGGAGGCGGTCAAGCATCTTCCGGAGTTCATGCTTCGCGAAGATCGCGTTGCAAAGACTATGAACGGAATGTCCACGCGGGATCTTTCTGGAGCGTTCACTGACAGCCAGCAGATTCGGATGACTGCACCGACGGGTGAACTAGTCGCGATCGGTTTCTACGACGACGCCGAGAAAGTCGTGCAGCCGAAGGTCGTTTTGGGCTAAACTATCGCCGTGAAACTCAGAAATCTAGCCGTAGGATTAACCGGAGC